>NZ_JAVRBS010000008.1:198062-286936 GCF_034531155.1 Nostoc sp. ChiVER01
CCTGACTTCTTTTAAACGTATTTCTTAAAGGCCAGTGTGACATTATGACCGCCAAACCCAAAAGAATTGGATATTGCTACCTCAACTTTTTGAGCGCGGCTATAGTTAGGCACGTAATCTAAGTCACACTCTGGATCGGGATTTTCCAGATTGATTGTCGGTGGAATTTGGTCATTAGCGATCGCCAGCACTGTTGCGACTGCTTCAATACCTCCAGAACCGCCCAATAAATGACCTGTCATAGATTTGGTGGAGCTAATTGCCACCTTATAGGCATGTTCTCCCAAAGCTTTTTTGATTGCTGAGGTTTCAGTTGAATCATTAGCTGGGGTACTAGTGCCGTGAGCATTAATATAGCTAATCTGTTCGGGAGTTATGTTGGCATCTTTGAGCGCTAGTTCGATTGCTCTAGCGGCTCCAAGTCCACCAGGGACGGGGGAAGTGATATGGTAAGCGTCACAGGTCATACCATAGCCGATCATTTCGGCATAAATGTGAGCGCCGCGACTGAGAGCGTGTTGCAGTTCTTCGAGAATTAAAATTCCTGAACCTTCACCCAAGACAAATCCATCGCGATCGCGATCAAACGGACGGCAAGCATGAGCCGGATCGTCATTGCGAAAAGAGAGGGCTTTGCAAGCGGCAAACCCAGCCATCGATAATGGTGTCACAGCAGACTCTGTTCCGCCGCAAATCATCGCCTGGGCATATCCCCCTTGAATTAAGCGAAAAGCATCGCCTACAGCGTTAGAGCCAGCAGCGCAGGCAGTTACTGGGCAGGAATTTGGCCCTTTAGCACCCGTGTGAATTGCCGTTAATCCTGCTGCCATATTGGCGATCATCATCGGTATCATGAATGGACTACAGCGATCGGGCCCACGGTTGAGGTAGATAGTTTGCTGGTCTTCTAATACCTTAATGCCACCAACGCCAGAACCGATCATGACACCTACCTGTTCTGCATTCAGTTCATTAATAACTAACTGCGCGTTAGCTAGAGCCTGTTTTGCTGCCGAAACCCCAAATTGGGCAAATCGATCCATGCGCTTGGCCTCTTTGCGCTCCAAGTAATCATGTGGATCGAAGTTTTTTACTTCACCAGCAATGCGGCAATCATGGCGAGACGCATCAAAAAATGTGATGCGGTCAATGCCATTACGTCCACTCAATAATCCATCCCAAAATTCTGTTGCTGTGTTACCGATAGGTGTAATCGCGCCAACACCAGTTACAACAACGCGTTTACGTGTATAATCTGTCATGATTCAGTTAAAGGTGGCGAAAAAGCAGCAGGCATTAAATAGTACTGAGTTTCTAGTCCTGAGTTCTGAGTTTTGGAAGCGCCTAAAGATGAAGAGAACTCCAAACTTTTGCCTCCGAAAACTCTAATTCCTAAACTCTGTACAGACAAGGGTTAATCGCATCTCTCAGCACTCAGTGAAAAGTCAAAGCAGTGGTTTTTGCCTAGATACCCAGAGGGGGCATGGCATTGCCATCTAAACTTCAAAGACTCAAAACAAGTTTTAAGCTGATGCGGCAACTTTGTTATTGATGTAATCTACTGCGTCTTGAACCGTTAAAATCTGCTCGGCAGCTTCGTCGGGAATTTCAATATCAAATTCTTCTTCCAAGGCCATCACCAGTTCAACGGTATCCAGGGAATCAGCGTTGAGATCCTCCATAAATTTGGACTGGGGAGTGATTTTGGTCTTATCTTCAACACTCAGTTGCTCGGCGACGATATCCTTGACCTTATCAAAAATTTCCGTTTGGCTCATAAATAATAAAAGTCCTTAACCAGTTGCTAGGTTCTGCTCTTTACGGGAAACATTGTTTTGAGCATATACATCTTATCGTCAAGCGCGATCGCCCGTATACTACCAAGGATTTTTCTGTTAGAAAATCCTTCCTTTTCTTCAAAATAAGCGGGTAAGTTTTCTTAGAATTGGGTATAGGAGCGGACTATGCCATTGCCAACAGGATGTAAATGTTTCGGTTGTCCAATTATTACTAACTTTTTTTACAATGTCTCGGTCAGTATTTACAGCCTTGCTAGCAATCAAAATATATAGACGCTGAGGCTTTGAACCTAGACGGTTAAAGAGACACTGAACGTCAAACATACCTAGCTTAAGTGCTAACAAGGAATAATAAAACAGTTATTGTTTTAGAGCGATCGCTCTAACCCAAACATACCTCTATGCTATCTCAGACACTTAAATATGCTTACTTCCCCGGTTGTGTTGCCCAAGGAGCCTGTCGGGAACTTTACCAGTCAACTCAAGCACTTACCCAAGCACTGGGTATTGAACTGGTTGAACTTAAAAAAGCTGCTTGCTGCGGTTCTGGCACATTTAAAGAAGATTCTAAACTGCTAGAAGATACAGTCAACGCCAGAAATATTGCCCTAGCAGAAGAATTAAATTTGCCCTTACTTACCCATTGCAGCACTTGTCAAGGTGTTATCGGTCATGTGAACGAACACCTGAAAGAATGCCAAACAAATGACCCTGCTTACATTCAACAAGTTAATGGCTTGCTGAATAAAGAAGGCTGTTCGCCTTATCGCGGCACTACCGATGTTAAACATCTTCTTTACGCCTTGGTAACAGATTACGGTTTAGAGGAAATTACTAAACGTGTCACCCGGAAGTTAACTGGATTAAAATGTGCGGCTTTTTATGGCTGTTATCTTCTCCGCGCCCAAAAGTCCATGCCCTATGATGACCCGTTCAAACCGGAAGCGATGGAAAATATGTTTCGGGCGGTGGGTGCGACACCAATTTATTACCGAGGCCGGACACAATGTTGTGGTTGGCCCCTTGCTAGTTATGCCACTACCCAATCTTTCAAGATGGCGGGGATGCATATTCAGGATGCTTTGACATCTGGTGCTGACTGTATAGTTACACCTTGTCCTTTGTGCCACTTGAATTTAGATTCGCGTCAGCCAGAGGTGGAAAAGGTGATTGAGCAAAAGTTAGGTTTACCAGTGTTGCATTTACCCCAGTTGATTGCTTTGGCACTTGGGGTTAGTCCAAAAGAACTGGGTTTAGAACGCCACGTTGTTTCTACCAAGCCAGTGCTAGATAAATTAGGATTTTAGTATGTAGATATACCTTAGAGCCTGTTTGAAAAGTATTTTACTGTGACTTTAAATACTGTTAGATAGATCCCCCCTTAATCCCCCTTTTCCAAGGGGGGAAACAGAAAATCTAGTTCCCTCCCCAATATATCAGGGAGGGTTAGGGTGGGGTAAAAATAACGCTTAAACCCAGATGAGTAAGCTATTTCAGACTTGTGTCTACACCGTAGCTAAAAAGGGGGGAACCGGAATCAAACAAAGTCCCCCAATTTATCGGGGGATTTAGGGGGATGTAAACGATAGTGTTAAATGCGAGGATTAATTGACTGAGATTGATTTGACTTCAATTTGCGATCGCCCATTAGTGTGATGCGCCAGAGCCGCCATTCCATGTTCTGAGGCCCGCAGTTCTTGATCGGATATTTCTGGCTCTTTAATATAGACCGAACTCACTAAGATATTCAAGACTCCACTTTCTTCAGCCTGACGGACAGCGCGATGCGTAATTAATTCACCCACATTCAAAATCACATTGTCTTGTGGATCGAGAATGACGCGGGTAACTGGACGACCCAGTGCTTGTTCAATTCGTTGCTTCTTCAGCGCCCGTGTGCTGCGTCCTTGTAACTTTTCTGCCTGATCTTTCAAAGCTTGCCAGAAAGTGTTGAGGTTCTTTTGGGCAACGCTTGCTTGATCGCGCAGTTGAACTTTGGTTTCTAACCATGTGTCACTTGCGCTAGAACTAACTGCACTTACCACAGCCAGACCAGCAGCATTTAGTAATTCTGCTTCTTTACGGTAAGTTTGGGCACGAGCAAGGACGGATTCAGTTACAATTTGCCCAGATGCTGCAATAATTAAGCCATCGTCAGCACGCACTGTTTGCAAGACTCTACGCCCTTTTGCCTGCTGGATCGCCACATATTCTGTTAGCCCATCAACCGATTGACGCAAGTTGGCAGCAACGCTATGAGTTGCGCTCTGAATTTGATTACCAGTAGATTCTGTTGCTGCTTTCAAATTGCGGCTAATGTTTGCAGTCAAACTGCCACCCGTAGCTCGATAGAGTTCATCGAGGATACTCATGCGATCGGCAGCTTCTGCGTCAACTAGTGTGACTTCTTGCCCCTGTAGTAGTAGTACATTACCGTCTGGAGTTAGCACATCCCACTCAACATGCTTGCCAATCACGTATATTTTTTGCTCCGCAGGGTCAACCAGATTGTTTGTCAGGGAGGCAAATGCATCTCGATTGAGGTCTTGTAGTTTGCTGCTAGTTACATCAGTTGCAGCTTGCAGTTGCTCACCTGCATTATCGCTTACTGACTGTAACCTGCGGTTTACATTCTCTACTGAGTTTTGTATATGCTCACCTGCTGACTGGCTGGCTTTTTGTAGTCTGCGGTTAGCCATTTGGGCCGATTCTTGCAAGCTCTCTTCAGTTGCTTGGACGGCTCCCCGGATACCACCGACCTGTTCTTCCATCATCTGAGCAGTTTGTGGAGGCACAAAGGCAACATCGTAACCAATTGTCAGCGTTTCGGGAGCGGGAACGAACGATCGCCCAGAATAAGCATCTGCAAATACACCGCCAGAAACTTCGTATCCTTCCACCAGTCCACTGTGTTCATCGAAGAACAAATCAACTAATCCACCAAGGTCGAGTCCCTCAGTGGTTAGAATTCTCGTTCCTTTTAGGATCATATTCTGGTGCAGAATCTCTTTAATTGCAGGTACACGATGTGCCTTAACAACAGATTTTTTCGATTTAACGACGAGCGCATCTAACCCGATCGCTTGCACTTCTTCCAATGGAATGACTTTAGCATCCCGAAATAGTCCCTTTTCTTCAACCAGGAAACCCAAAAGTTGATTATGTTTTTGATCAAAAATTAAATCTATAATTCGCTCAATTTTCTTACCATTGTCGTATGTGACGACTACTTTATCGATAACATCACTACCTTTACGCATTTATCTATTCCTTATAGGTTTTATTTATTCGGTTGTCCGGTAACTTGTTCGTTAGTTGGCTGAATTTTTAGCTGAAAATACCGTCCCTCTCTGCCAAAACCAGGGACAATATCAATAACGCCAAAGTATTCGAGAAATATCCCAAAGATAGCGACAAGGGTGATGAGAACGGTGATGTTTGCTCCAGTATTAGAGCGCTGTCCTACAAGCCTGGGCATTTTTTACCTCTTATTTCTTGTTTTTTATCGTGAACCTTGCTATAAAAATCATGCATCTTTATTTATATCATTATTAGTTATCCGTACATATATACCTTTCGGAATATGGTATTTACCAGTTTACTCTTCAAAAAGATGTTTCTAAAAGTACATGTATTTGCTATCTATTAGCCAAACTTTTTTGAAAAATAAATATATTTTTATTTATATCTTTAATAATATTTAAATTGTAATAGTCTAATGATAACTTTGGTTAATATGTTTTATGAATTATAGAAATCCGGTTAGGAACTGAACTAGTAAAAATTGGTTCTTCTCCTGATGTTAAATCTTATAGAGTCATTAATTTTTGCTGACTATTTATTTACAACTAAAGGAGTTGGTAAAGGTACAGGATTAGGATTAGCGATCGCTCGTCAAATTGTGGTAGAAAAACACGGTGGTCAACTTGTTGTGGAGTCTGGAGTCGGTGACGCAATTTGCGATCGCCATTCCTATTTAGAATTTACAAAACCCTTTGGTAGGGAATTGTGAATTCCCATTCCCAAATTTTATTGATTAATCATTGCTATTTTTAGATTTACGTTGCAATTGCTTTAGCGATTGATACATATCTGGCAGGCGACTATAAACAGCACATACCTTGAGATATAGTTTGTAAGGAATGGCTGGAGATCCGCAGATAACTTCTCCTGATGCAACATCGCTGTGAATTCCAGTTTGAGCAGATGTCATTGCCCCATCTCCAATCTTTACTTGATTGGCTATTCCTGTTTGTCCAGCTAAAATAACGCGATTTCCCAGTTTAACACCTCCCGCCATGCCAACCTGACCTGCGATCGCACAGCCAGAACCGATTTGGCAACCGTGACCTATTTGCACTAAGTTATCAATTACTGTATTGCGACCGACCCGTGTTTCTCCAACAGCTGGGCGGTCAATTGCACTATTGCAGCCAACTTCCACGCCATCTTCTAAAACTGTATAGCCGGATTGTTCCATTTTTAACCAACCAGTCCGGGTAGGAACAAAACCAAAGCCTTCTGCGCCGATGACAGCACCACTGTGAATCACACAATCTGCACCAATGTGGGTGCGTTCGTGGATGGTACAGTTAGCGTGTAAGGTGGTGCGATCGCCTATTTTGGCATCTGGATAAATCACCACATTAGGATGGATAATTGCGCCATCGCCAATTTCCACCCCTTGTTGAATCACAGCATGGGGGCCAATGTAAACATCATTCCCAACTTTTGCCGTAGAGTGAATCACAGCAGTGGGATGAATTTCTGGGATAGGGCGATATGGTTGGTAAAAAAGTGCGATCGCTTTGGCAAACAACAGTCGCGGATCTGGGGTTGCTAGCCAGACAATACCGCTCTCCTGTGCAAGCACCTGTAATTTTTCGTCTTGAGGCAAAATTAAAGCACTAGCATTGGTCTTAGCAACAAAAGACCCAAATTTTGCCCCTTCCACGTAGCTGAGACTACCAGTGGTAGCTTCATCAATAGCTGCTACTCCGGTAATTTCTGGGTCATGGTCTGGGTTGCTCGTCAGGCTATGATTGGTAGCGGCATTACCAAATTGGCGGAGAATTTCGCTGAATTTCATTGTTGGGTGTATTCAAAATTATCTACAAAGGCAAGACAATTTTCCCATTACGGATTACGAATTAGTAATTATTTTGCAGTAGTTCTTGATGGAGTCATTTCCCAGGTGTCAACTTAAGCTAGAAATCGCTTGTTGACTTCCACGCTCGCCCAGAAATAAATTTCAGGGCTAATAGCCCAAGTCTACTGAAGTAGACTAAAGATTTTTCAGATTATTTAGTCATTAAAAGAAGACTTAAGCTATTAGCAAGGAACTTCAGTTCCTGGTGTGACATAAGTTTTACATTAAGTTGACACGCATGGTCATTTCCCCCTGCCCCCTGCCTCTTCGCTCCTCCCTAAGCGGAACTAGTCGCTAGTTGCCATTGCTATGCCTGCTAAATACCCGGTTGTCCAAGCACTTTGGAAGTTAAACCCACCGGTAACGCCATCAATATCTAAGATTTCTCCGGCAAAATAAAGACCAGGAACTAACCTACTTTCCATCGTCTTAAAGTTGACTTCTTTAAGGTTGACACCGCCACAGGTAACAAATTCTTCTTTAAAGGCTCCTTTGCCGTTAATTAAGTATTGCCCCTGAGTCAGTTCTTGCACCAGTTTATTTAAGGTTTTACTAGATATTTCTGCCCAACGGTCTTCTGTGGTAATGCCTGCACGGGCAATGATATATTGCCACAGACGATGGGGTAGATCGACGCCGCGATGCAATGCGATCGCTTTCTTTCCCCATTCATCCTTAACTGCTAAAATTTTTTCTCGCACTTGTTCTTGGTGCAAATCAGGCAGCCAATTAATCAATAATGTGGCTTGATAGCGTTTTTCATGCAGAACTCTTGCACCCCAAGCAGAAAGCTTCAGAACTGCGGGACCACTCAAACCCCAGTGAGTAATTAGCAATGGGCCAGTTTGTTGTAATTGGGATTTTCTATCCCCAGATAACCGCAATTGCACAGGGTTAACGCTAACTCCAGCTAGAGCTTGTAATTGAAGATCAGCAATATTGAAGGTAAATAAAGAGGGTGCTGGCGGTTCTATTTGATGACCTAACTCTTTGACAATTTTATAACCGATAAGGCTACTGCCGGTCGCAAGAAGTAGGCGATCGCATTTAATCTGCTCTCCCGATTTCAGAAGGATATCAAACCCGCCATCTGCTGCGGTCACTGAAGTTACGTGTGTACCGATACGGAGTTTTACCCCAGATGTCGCCACCGCTCTAATCAGACATTCCACAATGGTTTCTGAAGTGTTGGTGACAGGAAACATCCGGCCATCGGCTTCAGTTTTTAGATAGACTCCAGCAGCAGCAAACCAAGCTACTGTGTCTTGAGGCCCAAACCGAGTCAAAGCACCCCGCAAAGCTTTTGCACCTCTGGGGTAATTTTGCACCAACTCTTCAGGCAAAAAGCAAGCGTGAGTAACGTTGCAGCGTCCGCCACCAGAAATTAACACTTTCGCTAGGGGTTGGCGACTGGCTTCAAGTAAAGTAACTTGGGCATCAGGATTGGCTTTAGCACAAGCGATCGCACCAAAAAATCCTGCTGCCCCACCCCCAATAACTACGATTCGTAACGGTAGCAAGTTCTAAAATTTCTCAATAGCACGTACTCTACTAGGCTAGCGGTTATCTTCACTATTCAACTACTTCAAATTGATCTTTGGTGGCCCCGCAAGTCGGACATACCCAATCATCTGGTATATCTTCAAAGGCTGTCCCTGGCGCTATATCGCTATCTGGATCGCCTACTTCTGGGTCATATTCATAAGCGCAAACAGTACATATATACTTTGCCATATTCCTTTCCCTTAGTAAATTGTTGGCATTGCTTCAGTATTAAATACTTCTGGTAGTTAGTCAAAATAGGCTTAGTCATCAGTCCAAAAGAAACCACACTACCCAATAGCAGAGCTACGGGCATCCTTGGGACATGGTTTAAATCAGTTCGATATCATTAGTTTTTTTGCCCAGGAGTGGCGCGGTATTTACCAAAAACTCTTGTATCTTATACAAATGACCAATGACCAATGACAAATGACTAAAAACGCCACCAAGTTCTTTGAACGTAACTGATAATCGCGATCGCGATCGCCCCTAGTAGCAGTAGCAAAATTATTCCACCTGGAATAAAAGTGAGAATACCAAAACCTCTCAGTACCCAAACGGCTACACTGATGCCTAAAAGGATACCAAAAATCTGGATTAATCGACGATTTAAAGAAGATTGGCTCACCTAATTTTCCTCTCAACTCAACAGAGATTACACTTGATATTGATAATAAAATATGAAATTACGATGAAGTTGCAGTTTCATCAGAAATAACACGTAAAAATAGAGATATACTATCCAAACGTTGGGGTAAAATACTTGATATTCGGTCGTATTTGTGCCATTCTAGCTGTTAAAAACTTAAGTTTTTAATTTATAAATATCCTTGTTATAAACTTTACTTAAATATTAATTGTGTTAATTGTGATAATAACTACAGTTTTTCCAGTAATATAACTGAAATAATAACCAAAAAATTGCCGTTTCTGGAAAGAATAGGCATTACACTGGAACTAAAATTTAGTGAGTTGGAATCTAAATCAAGTTTTATGCTTGTAGTTTCAACTCCATTTAGGTGGATGAGTTGAGGAGTAACTAAAATCATTATGTCTGCGTCTCATATCTCAGACTCAATTATTGCAGGTTCAGATATGGCTTGGAATCAAGACAAGCAAAAGTTGCTGGTACAGGGTGAAATTTTAATAGAAACACGATCGCACAAAACCTGGGGTGGCGCAGTGACAGCCTGGATGTATGTGCCGATGGTGCGATCGCAAGTCTGGCAACAATTAACTGATTATCCTCGGTGGGTGCAATATTTTCCTGATATCACTAAAAGCGAGATATTACACAAAGGGGAAGTCAAACGCCTATATCAAGCAGCACAAAAAGCCTTTTTCTTTTTCACAGCTCAAGTCGAAATTTACCTCAACGTTGTAGAAGTGCTGGGGCAACAAGTCCAATTTCGCATGGAAAAAGGGACTTTTGAGGATTTTAACGCTCATTTAGAACTAAAAGATTGCGGTAATGGGACGTTGCTTGCTTATACTGTGCAAGCTACACCTCTGATTCCAATTCCATCAATTTTCATTCAACAAGCAATGAATTTTGAGTTGCCTGCAAATATGCGTAAAATGCGACAAGTACTTTGTAAGGGTCAAAATAATTCGTAATACTCGCCAAGGGCGAGAAGCAAGCTACGTAATCCGTAATTCGTAATTATTACCCTACGAATGTTTCACAAAAAAACGCCAAGACGCTCTTGCTTGACTTGGCGTTTTAGCGTGAGATGATCTTTAACGAACAGGCAACGGGAAACGGGGCATAGACAAGAGGACTTGGGGATAAGGGAAAAGACTTGTTTCAAGTTCTCACCTCTTGTCCCCTTGTCCCCTTGTCCCCTTGTCCCTGCCTCTTTCTCAATTAGCTGGTAAATACCTCAGCAGGTAAGCGACTAAAGGAAAGACGCTCATTTTGCACATCTACAAAGATGGTGTTGCCATCGGTAAATTCACCGCGCAAGATGGCTTTAGCGATTTGAGTTTCTAACTCTCGCTGAATCGCTCGCTTCAGTGGACGTGCCCCATAAACTGGGTCATACCCTACTTCGGCTAAAAAGTCAAGTGCAGCATCCGAGAGCTTGAGGGATATTTTGCGATCGCTCAATCTTTGCCGCAATCTTTCCACTTGCAATAGCACAATATGGCGCAATTCTTTCTTATCTAAACCGTGGAAGATGATGATTTCGTCAAGTCGGTTGAGAAACTCTGGACGGAAACTATTTCGCATTGCTTCCATGACTCTACGGCGCATTTCGTCGTAGTGGGTGTTATCTCCGGCGACATCAAGAATGTACTGCGAACCGATGTTGCTAGTCATGATGATAATAGCGTTTTTGAAGTCTACCTTATGACCTTGGGCATCAGTGACGCGACCATCATCAAGAATTTGCAAGAAGATATTAAATACATCGGGGTGTGCTTTCTCGATTTCATCGAAAAGAATCACTGAATAAGGACGGCGACGAATCGCTTCTGTAAGTTGTCCGCCTTCTTCGTAACCTACGTATCCTGGAGGCGCACCGATTAAACGAGAGACGGCGTGTTTCTCCATATACTCCGACATATCGATTCGCACCAGCGCGTCTTCGCTATCGAACATATACGCCGCCAGCGCCTTCGCCAACTCGGTTTTACCCACACCTGTAGGCCCAAGGAAAATAAAACTAGCAATGGGACGATTGGGATCAGCCAATCCAGCCCGCGATCGCTGAATTGCATCGGCTACAGCTGTGACTGCTTCTTCTTGTCCAACCACCCGACGGTGTAGTTCATCTTCTAAATGCAGCAGTTTTTCTTTCTCAGATTCCACTAACTTGCTGATGGGAATTCCTGTCCATTTAGAAATAATTTCGGCAATATCACCTTCTGTGACTTCTTCCCGTAATAGTGATTTACCGCTTCTTTGGGCGCTTGCCAATTCAGATTCTACTGTTTCCAATTGACGGTGCAAACTGGTTAAATTGCCATATTTCAACTCCGCAGCACGGTTAAGGTCGTAGTCGCGTTCTGCTTGCTGAATCTCTAAGTTAACCCGTTCAATCTCTTTCTTAACGGACTGAATTTTGTCAATGATATCTTTTTCAGACTGCCATTGAGTATTCAGCGTTTTTTGTTCTTCTTTAAGATCGGCAATTTCTTTTTCCAATCTTCCTAGACGTTCACGAGAAGCAGCATCGCTTTCCTTTTGCAGCGATAACTTCTCCATTTCCAATTGCAGAATCTTGCGATCAATTTCGTCGAGTTCTTCAGGTTTGGAGGTAATCTCCATTTTTAATCTCGCGGCGGCTTCGTCTACCAAGTCAATAGCTTTATCAGGGAGGAAGCGATCGCTAATATAACGACTCGACAATACGGCTGCTGCAACTAAAGCACTATCAGAAATTTTCACCCCGTGGTGGTTTTCATAACGTTCTCTCAACCCGCGCAGAATCGAAATACTATCTTCTACACTAGGCTGATCGACATAAACTTGCTGGAAACGTCTTTCTAATGCCGCATCTTTTTCAATATATTTGCGGTATTCATCTAGAGTTGTCGCCCCAATACAGCGCAGTTCGCCCCGCGCCAACATTGGTTTTAATAAGTTACCCGCATCCATCGCGCCTTGGGTTGCACCAGCGCCAACAACGGTGTGAATTTCATCAATAAATAAAACAATATTGCCACCAGATTCAGTAACTTCTTTTAATACTGCTTTCAGGCGTTCTTCAAATTCACCCCGGAATTTTGCCCCTGCAATCAAAGCACCCATATCTAAAGCGATTAGCTTGCGGTCTTTAAGGGATTGGGGAACATCACCTGCAATAATACGTTGTGCTAATCCTTCGGCGATCGCAGTTTTACCAACACCTGGTTCACCAATTAGCACAGGGTTATTCTTAGTACGGCGAGAGAGAATTTGCACAGTCCGACGAATCTCATCATCTCGCCCAATCACTGGATCGAGTTGACCTTTACGCGCAGCTTCTGTAAGGTCACGCCCGTATTTTTCCAGTGCTTCATATTTGCCTTCTGGATTTTGGTCGGTCACTTTTTGGCTCCCCCGAATTTGTTTAATAATATTTTTGAGTTTGCCTTCGTCTAAACCAAACTCTTGGAATAAAGCTTTGCCAAAGCGGTCATCTTTAGCGTAAGCCAGTAATAAGTGTTCAATTGAAATATATTCGTCTTGAAACTCTTTACGATATCCGTCTGCTCGATCTAGAAGTGTATCCAAGCTGCGTCCTAAGTAGACAGAACTGCTAGTACCAGATACTTTCGGCTGACGTTGAAAAAATTGTTCAGTGCGATCGCGCAGTTTTTGAAGATTAACACCCGCTTTAGTGAGAATCCCAGTTGCTAGACCATCTTGTTCTAGCAGCGCTTTCATCAGGTGTTCACTTTCAATTTGCTGTTGTTGATATTGTTTAACAATATCTGGGGTATGGGCGATCGCTTCCCAGGCTTTTTCTGTAAATTGGTTAGGATTAGTAGGTTGCATAGGCTTTTTCAGGAAAGTAAAGGCGCAGTGGTGAAGCAGCGCGGTCTTCTCCCAAGGGGAGACGCCAAGGGCGATAGCGCAGCGTTAGCCAGTCCGCGAGCGTCTGGGGGTTTCCCCCATGAGCAACTGCTGTTAGCGCAGTATTAGCGACGTTAGGAGCGTCACTCGGAGGGCTTGTTGCAGGCTAGCACCAGAACACCAAGTAAATAAAATTTCTGTTGTTAATAGATATTGTATGAAGAGCAGAGCGATCGCCTAGATCGGTGTTCACGTCTTGTAAAAGTCGTATTTTCCCGTAGTTGTGATTTCCCATCTGCAATTTTTGTTCATTGCCTAACAAACAGAGCAACTTACAGAATAAAAATTCGACGTGTCCCCATGTAATTCTCAATGTAAAGTACAATTTCAAGTAGGCGATTAACACAGAGATCCCGGTAGTCAGGGTCATTCAAAACTCGATTAGCATCTCCAATTGTGACAACCGGAAACGAAGTCGGCGTGTTTTCTTCCTGCAATACTTGCTCTAAAGAATCCTCTCCTTTCATTCTGCGATTCGCAGTGAGTAGGAGCATTTGATAAGCTTTGAGCAAATCTCCACACAACTCTGTCACTGCTATTAACTGATAGTGACATCTGTTCGAGAAGAACAAAGCGGATTGAAAACAAATCTTGCCAACCTTGATTTGTGATACTGCCTGACAAAAGCAGTGCGTGTCCCTCAAGATTATGATCAACAAGAAAAATCATGTCTGGGGTTCAAGTTTGGCTCTAAGTCTGGCTTTCTGCGCCTGAAGTTTTTCCCAAGCTGCTTCTCGTCCTGGTGGTGGCGGCATTTTGGCAATTTTCTCAACCAACTCACGATTCTGTTCTTCGTAGTACTGCCGCAGCTCTTCGGCTTCCTTGAGAACGAGTTTATACTCTGCTTCAACCTCTTGACGATATGTCTCAATGTAAGACAGAGCAGCATTAACTTGCTCATCCGTCAAGTGAAGCATGGCACGAATGAACTTTGGCGGATATTGCTGTGTCACATAGTCCATCACATCGTATAGAGTAATGCGCGTGCCTGCGATCGTCAGTCCTCTTTCTGTGCGAGTGATCATTGCTTTTTGATTAGATGCTGAAGTCATACCCCTTGCCTCTCAAAAGCTTTTCATATCTTACCTTAGTCATTTATCGAATTGATTTAAAGTTCTTCTACGTTGCTTCCAACATTCTCCTCTTGCCTCCACACAGAGTTACCATAATCCCAGGTCGCCTAGTGGATGCTGAAAATGATTGACCCCTACGACTTTGAAAATGATGACTTTGATTTTGAGGATGAAGATTTCTTGAAAATAAAACCCATCAGCCAAATGACTGAAGGGGAAAAGCTACAACGATTTAAGCGGTTCTTCGACAGCAGTAGCCGTGCCATGTTGCAAGACTGTCTATTTCGCATCGTCAATTACGAAGATGGTACGGGTACGTTAGAAATTCTTTGCCCTAATGAAGTCGTAAGACAACGCCTTTCCAAGAAAAAGCGCAAAATTACCAACAACATCAACACCTGCTGGAGCCATATTAGATGGTTTTCGCTATGTGTTCAGCAAGATAATGAGTTGCATTGCCACAAGTTTACCCGTAACGGCGATTTAGTGACATCTTAGCTGGAGAGTGGGGGATGAGGAACAGGGGAGGCAGAGGGAGCAAGAGTCGAATAACTAATACCCAATGCCCAATGACAAATGACTAATGACTAATAAAAAATGACTAAAAAACAGAAATTTCCTTACCTAGTTGGTTCTAAGTGGACGGCACAGCAACAAGTTGATGGCTGGCGCCACTTTCAAGTAGTAAATCGGAAAAATCAGGCTAACTGGGTTTACGCCGAAATGGTTGCTGCTTGCGATCCGAAAGTCCGTTTTTGGATAAATGCCAAATTATTACAAGATAACTCACAGTGGCAAGCTGGCTGGCAAACATTACAGGAAATCCACGGACTTGAAACAGAGGTGTCCTGATTCCTTTCTATAGCTCGACTGAAATAAATTTTAGGACTTACGCACACTCTCAAATTATTCTCTTAGCCCACGGAGGTGGGCTTTGTTTTGTGTAGCCGTGAATTCTATTGCCGTGGCTCTTGGAAAATATTTGACAATTTAATAATTTTTTACAAAATCAGAGTAACTTACTCTCAAGCAGCAATTAAATGCTTGTGACTACCGACTGAAAACTGGCAATTTATCTGCTATAGCTTTGGTGAGCTACGCTAACGCAAATTTCAGTAATATTTCCAGCATAAGGCTGCATATACTTCTCCTTAATCTTGACCCAGCGCCCCAATGCCTTGAAAACACGTTGTTCGACCATTAGCTAATTCTATGAAAAGCGTTCAAAAAAGCCAATTTTAGCTTTTTGTTTTTTGTAACTATTTTTATAAAAATAAGTAATAAAAATTGTTTATTTCTAGTTTTTAGAGCTAATAAAGCCTTTAAGTGCGATAAAAACCCAAATAAATCTAATTGTGAATTAATTCATCACATAAGACCGTTTTCCAAATTAAGAGCCACTTTCTTTTCTATGTAATTTGCCCAATAATGACATTCACAGACCTCACGCATCGCCATCTCAGGAAAGGTGAAGGCAAATGTTTGAGCCACAAGTTAGACAAGAAGCTATAAGAGGCAAATAAAAGTGAAACTAGCAGTCTACGGAAAAGGTGGTATCGGTAAATCCACAACTAGCTGTAACATATCAGTCGCCCTAGCTAAACGTGGCAAAAAAGTGCTGCAAATTGGTTGCGACCCCAAACATGACAGTACCTTTACCCTGACTGGGTTTTTGATTCCCACAATTATCGACACCCTCCAAGAAAAGGATTATCACTACGAAGATGTCTGGCCTGAAGATGTAATTTATAAAGGCTACGGCGGCGTGGATTGCGTAGAAGCTGGTGGGCCTCCTGCGGGTGCTGGATGCGGTGGATACGTAGTCGGTGAAACCGTAAAATTACTTAAAGAACTCAACGCCTTTGATGAGTACGATGTAATTCTCTTTGACGTTCTGGGTGACGTAGTTTGTGGTGGTTTTGCAGCACCACTCAACTATGCAGATTACTGCCTGATCGTTACAGACAACGGCTTTGATGCTTTGTTTGCGGCAAATCGGATTGCGGCTTCAGTCCGTGAAAAAGCACGAACTCACCCACTGCGTTTAGCTGGGTTAATTGGCAATCGCACCTCCAAGCGCGACTTGATCGAAAAATATATAGAAGCTGTGCCCATGCCAGTTCTAGAAGTTTTACCTTTAATTGAGGATATCCGTGTTTCTCGTGTAAAAGGTAAGACTTTGTTTGAGATGGCAGAGCAAGATCCTTCCCTAGACTACGTTTGCGACTACTATCTCAACATCGCCGACCAAATTCTAGCGCGTCCAGAAGGTGTTGTGCCTAATGACACACCAGATCGTGAGTTGTTCTCTTTGTTATCTGATTTTTATCTAAATCCGGGAAAACCCCAGGTTCCTAATTCAGAAGAGGAACTAGACTTGATGATTGTATAAATCACCAAGTTCTCAGGATGGGGGACAATAACATGGCATTCTTTCACAGCTTTACAGGCTCATTAAAGCAAAAGTGGTTGCAATTTTTCCAGAACAATCGGGACTGGATCACGCTGCACATGCAAGTAGAATCGGTATACACACCTGATGGCGGGAAGCGACCACCTTCTTACCTCATCCTGGGAGTTGTTAACGCCCTAGAGCCAAAACTAGCGCAGTTAATGTTGCCCTTTGCCAAACTCAATCCTGATGCTGATACCCTGATTGAAGTA
Organism: Nostoc sp. ChiVER01; assembly: GCF_034531155.1. Taxonomy (NCBI): domain Bacteria; kingdom Bacillati; phylum Cyanobacteriota; class Cyanophyceae; order Nostocales; family Nostocaceae; genus Nostoc; species Nostoc sp. ChiVER01. The sequence goes on from NZ_JAVRBS010000008.1 coordinate 214,854, forward strand.
CTGGATTTGCATTTTGACCCAGATTTCGCTCTTGGTAATCGCTTTGCCAACCCAGAAGTAGAGAGATTTGTAGAAGAAGCAGCAGCTGTCATTGATGAAAAGCCTGAATATGAAACATTGGCACATTCTCATACAAATAGCTTTGCGGCGGTGGCGGTAATTCAAGAAGTCACAATTGGGGATTCTGAGGAGCAAAGCCTAGAACTCAGCGATTTACAGGAAACCGAAGATGCCTTTGGTGATATTTCATTATCAAACGGACACGACTCAAAAGAAGAGTCTCTCAAAACCTCTACTTTAGAAGCAGATGAGTTTGGGGACATGGGCTTCGGTACAACAGATGCAATGGAAATCAAGCTCGATGAAGACGAGGCGCTTGAAGATAGTCCACTAGATGAGAATGCGTTTAAAGACGTGTTGTCAGATGTCTGGAGTGATGAAACAGCTTTGCAAAAAAAAGCTGAAGAAAGTAACGATTTTTTAGGGGAAGAACTGCCAGCAGGCGTTTTTGATGAATCAGAAATTGCCCGTCTCTTCCCCAACGCTTAATTATTGCCGTTCCTCGCAATTTTAAGTTTTAAATTTGGGATTTTGGATGAGGAATTAGGGAAATTGTCGTCAGGCAAAGGATACTTTTGTTGTCCCAGTCTTCAATCCAAAATTATCAATCTAAAATCTAAAATTGGTTGACCTGCCATTAAATATCAAGGGGAGAAAAAACCAAAATGACTGTCGCTCAACAACCAGAAGCTTTAAGCTTTGAATGTGAAACTGGAAATTACCATACCTTTTGCCCAATTAGCTGCGTGGCGTGGTTATACCAAAAAATTGAAGATAGCTTCTTTTTGGTAATTGGGACAAAAACTTGTGGCTACTTCCTGCAAAATGCGATGGGGGTGATGATTTTTGCTGAACCCCGCTATGCAATGGCAGAGTTGGAAGAGGGCGATATTTCAGCACAGCTGAATGATTATGAAGAGTTAAAGCGGTTGTGCTTGCAAATTAAACGCGATCGCAATCCTAGTGTAATTGTCTGGATTGGCACTTGCACTACCGAAATTATCAAAACAGATTTGGAAGGTTTAGCACCAAAATTAGAATCTGAAATTGGGATTCCCATCGTTGTAGCGCGAGCAAATGGTCTAGATTACGCCTTTACCCAAGGGGAAGACACCGTATTAGCAGCAATGGCTAACCGTTGTCCTGATAAGGCTCCGGTGGCGGAAACAGAGAAAAGTGAACGTAATGCGATCGCTAAGTTGCTCAACTTCGGTAAGAAGAAAGAAGATGTCGCCCAAGATGAATCTGAATACGTAGATCATCCACCCTTAGTTCTCTTTGGCTCCCTTCCCGATCCCGTAGTTACTCAGTTAACCTTGGAACTGAAAAAACAAGGCATCAAAGTTTCCGGCTGGCTACCTGCGAAACGCTTCACTGAACTGCCAGTATTAGAAGAAGGGTATTATGTCGCTGGTGTCAACCCCTTCCTCAGCCGTACAGCTACCACCTTAATGCGCCGCCGCAAGTGTAAACTCATTGGCGCACCCTTCCCCATTGGCCCCGATGGAACCCGCGCTTGGATTGAGAAAATCTGCTCGGTGTTCGGTATTACTCCTAAGGGTTTAGATGAACGGGAAGCACAAATTTGGGCAGGCTTGGAAGATTACGTAAAACTGATTCGTGGCAAATCTGTATTCTTCATGGGTGATAACTTGCTGGAGATTTCCCAAGCAAGATTCTTAATCCGTTGTGGAATGACAGTTCACGAAATCGGCATTCCGTACATGGATAAGCGCTATCAAGCTGCTGAGTTGGCATTGCTGGAGAAAACTTGTCAGGAAATGAATTCACCTCTGCCAAAGATTGTAGAAAAGCCGGATAATTACAATCAACTTCAGCGAATTTATGAGTTGAAACCAGATTTGGTAATTACTGGTATGGCTCACGCTAACCCATTGGAAGCACGCGGTATTAATACAAAGTGGTCGGTGGAGTTCACTTTTGCTCAAATTCACGGCTTTACGAATGCGCGTGACATATTAGAGTTGGTGACTCGTCCGCTACGTCGGAATAATAATTTGAAAGATTTGGGTTGGGATAAGTTGGTGAGAGAAGAAGCGAAGATTTAGATTTGGGTTTGGATTGAGCAACAGCATAATACTATGTTATGGGCGAACTTTTGGGTTCGTCCTTTTTTTTACGTAGACCGCAAAGCGGCTTGCCGTAGGCTACCGCTCCAGGCATAGAGAACGCAGAGAAGAGGAGAAATGGGGATAATCAACAATGTTAAAATTTTTATATTACTCTTAGTTTTTTACTTCTTAAGTTAGGTCAAACGTGATTAAAAAAACTAACAAGTTTCTATTTCCTAACTCCAGAACTCACCATGACTCAAAAAACCTATCAACTTCCCCTAACCTTCGAGCAAATTCTTAATCTTGTCCTACAACTTTCTGTACAAGAACAAGAACAACTTATTCAAGAAATAAAGAAAACCTCTTCAAATAATAAAGATGAAGATTTACTTAGTGTTTTTGACAGAATCGGCAGAAATGCTCAAGCCAAAGGATTAACCGAAGAAATTCTAGAAGAATTACTCGCCGATGAATCATAAACTACTTGTCATTGACACAAATGTGTTAATTAGTGCTGCTCTAAGCCCTAATGGAACAGCCCGTAAAGCCCTAGATAAAGTCTATAAAGAATTCAAAATTGCTCAAAGCGATGAAACTTATCAAGAATTAAACACACGAATTTATAAACCTAAGTTTGATAAATATATCTCAGATGAAGACCGACAAGATTTTTTGAACATAGTTAAAAAGTATAGTCAATTTATAGAAATAAAATCTCAAATAAACACCTGTAGAGATCCAGATGACAACAAATTTTTAGAACTTGCTAAAGATGCCAATGCAGAATTTCTAATTACAGGAGATCAAGACCTTTTATCACTCAAGACCCTAGTTGAATATCAAAACCAGATTATTACTACCAGAGACTTTATTGACCTTGATTAATTCATCTTTAATCCTGTAATTAGTTCAGATGGAAGGTTATAACTCTAAAGGGTTGGATGGAATTATATACATTAATTCTGCACCGTCTGGTTTAATTTCTGTAGACGGAGTTAATTTAAGCCAGTCATGAAAGCTGATTCCTAATTGGGAAATTGCTTGCAATTCTATTTGGTAAGATTTAAAACGGTAATGGGTTTCTATCATAGATTCTACCGCTTCCATAACTTTAGGAAGACGTTTATCTGCTTCCTGTTTTAAATCCTTATGATCTAGGCCGAACCAACCTCCTTGAACTTCATCACGAGTTAAAATTGCTGGTGGGAGTGAATCTACCCATTTATATGTAGAATATAACTTTTCTCCCATTTTAAATAAGTTCTCTCGTTGCAATCAAAAACTGCATTTTCATCTAAATTGGGGTTACTCCACTGGTAAATTCGTGTTAGCCTACGCAAATCTATCTGACCTTTGTAACAAGGTTGTAAGTATGCTGCTGGGTTAGAAGTGAGTACAATGTCAATATATTTTTTAATACGTGAACGGAGAACTTTTGCTCCTTCTTGAAAGCGGCGAAGTGCTGTATCATGTTCTTCTAATTCTAAATAGCAACGTGCTTCAGCTAGGTAAGCTAAAGATAAAGTTAGTAGATATTCATTAATAATTTGGCTTTTTTGCTCAATTTCAATATCGGTGTATTCAGCATAAATATGCTCTGTTTCTAAAAAACGGTTAATAGCTTGTAGGGCGCTGTTTCTACGATTTTCAGTGTTGGTCATTGTAAAAGCATTATTTGCTAATTCGATTGCAGCACGAAAATTTGCATAGAAACTAAGGTCAAGTTTGCGATTGATGTTATTTAAGACTTTTTGTGCTTGTTGTAAGCGTTGTTCTAATTCCTTAAGCCGTTGTGCTATTACAACAAAGCCTATAACTGAGACACCCAGGTTTAATATACTGGCTGCACTAGTTACCTGCAAAGCTAAATCTTTAGAAGGAGATGAATTAACCTCTCTTAACCAAGTAATTACTCGCTTACTGCCTACTTCCCTAATTACACCTCCAACCCGTTCAAGAGTTCCATCTGTTAGTCCTTTGACAATCCAATCAGCAAGCATAAAGGTGACTGTAACTGGTAAACTCATAATTTTCTCCTATTTGCTAAAATTTCAGTATCGTAATGTCTGGAAGGTAGTCGCTTCGATTCTGCACAGCAAATACCTACGCTTTACTCAGTATTCACAATTTAAGTTGTAGTTTACGCAATAGCGATCGCTCTTTTTAACGAACCGCCCACGCTAACAAAGAAAAGCGATCGCTAAAATCTCATCTAAGTCATATACAGTTAAAATAGGGTGTAAAGATGAGAGTAAATATGAATTATGCTTAGTGGAATTAAACAAAAGACTATTGTTGGAAAAGATGGCAAGATTGAACTGTCTTCAACGGAATTACCAGAAGGAACTGTTGTAGAAGTCATCGTGTTAGTTGAAACAACAATTGAAGAAGATGAAACTACCTATCTTTTGAAATCCAAAACTAATAAAAAACATTTGCTCAAAGCTTTAGAGAATGTAGAAGAAGGAAACCTAATTTATGTAGATTTAGATGAATATGAAAAAAGTTGCCTTTGAACCAGAAGCTTTTGAACAATTAGCACAGTGGGCAACAGAAGACAAGAAAATTTTCAAAAAAATATTAGCACTGATTAGAGATATACAAAGAGATCCTTTTGCGGGTATGGGGAAGCCAGAACCATTAAAATATGAACTACAAGGTTACTGGTCAAGGCGGATCACAGATGAACATAGATTAGTTTACAAAGTGCAAGAAGATTTATTGATTATTTTGACTTGCAAATATCATTATGAGTAATAAAGGTTATTAAGGCTGGGATATTGTTTTAGTTCAGGTGATCGCTCTTTTTAACCAGAAGATGCAGAGCAATCGCAGATACAATCATAAGTAAAAGGCAAGCTGGTAGAAATGGCTGAAATTATTATCAAAAGCCTTAAAGGTGACTGTTGAACGCGGCTTGAAACCCACCCTTAATTAATAGCAAAATCTGTATATTTACGCACAGAAGGTAACTGAAAACCTAAAACAATATCCTCTTTTGGGACACCTAAATCAACCAATTCATTCGCAATTCCTATCTCTGTTCCATCTTGCTGAATCCAGATTTTTTCGTCAATAATATCTAGATGGAGAACAGGCCCATATATGCGGTTTTGATCGCGCCAACCTACATAAACTAATTGATAACGATCGTGTTCTGTATCAAAAATTGTCTGTGCTTGAATGCGATTATCCCAAACAATACTAGCGTGTTGTTGAAGTAAATTCTTAATATATTGTCGATATTCGTCTAGCTTTGCCATTGGTCTATTGCCTCCTGTTCAATATTATAAATTAGTAAACATTGATTAGTTTTAATTACAGATTGGATAAATGGAAGTATAAAAAAATCATTATAAACAGTACTAGGAACTGCTAAATATAAAGTACGATTAGCTTCTTGTTTTTGTAAAGCAATTCGGTAAATAATAAATTGTCCTAATGCAGCATAAAGTTCTGTTATTTTTGACGGACTTAGAAAACTCTTAATTTCAACAGCTATTTTTTGTCCTTGTTTTTCGGCTGCAATAACTTTTTCTGCTCCTAAATCAATATATAGCTCAAGGGTTCCCGCCTGGAGAGTATAAGGATCGTGAGTGATTAACCACCCTTCTTTCTGAAGTGCTGTTTTTACAATTGTATGAAAAGCATCTTTAGCAGACACAGGTTTAATTCCAATTTATGGCGGCGCTTGATATAAGAATTTCTATTTTAATAATACATTGACAAGCTAGCGAAATTTTCTTAACTAAATAAGTAGATTAACACAAAAAAAGATCGATTGTAATGATCGAGAGGATTGAACAAACCGCAGATGATAGAGCGATCGCTCAAAGCCTATCTCAGTCAGATACAGTTAGAATATGGTAATAAAGACGCGAGTAAATCAAAATGTGTAGGTTGGGTTGAGGAACGAAACCCAATATTTTGCTGGGTTTATTGGGTTTCACTTCGTTCAGCCCAACCTACCAATATTCTTAACTGAGCAGTATTGGAAACTGTTATAAAAATGATCGTGTTAATTAAAACACCAAATGCAGAAGATAAAACTATCTTCTAAAATCAAAAACTCATAAAAAAATCTATGAATAAAACGCCCTCTCCCGATGAAAGTCAGCAAATGCTGAAGTGGCTAAACCAGAATCGCCAAATGTTATTAGATTTATATAAAAATCAATATATTGCTTACAATGCTAATGGCTTAATCGCTCACAGTGAAAATCTGCGTGAAGTTATAGAATTGGCAGAGGCTTCAAAACAGCTATTTGTAATTTACTTAGTTCCACGTCGCACCGCTTCTATCCAAATTCTACCAATTCGCTTTCGTACAATTGCTCGGCATGACTGGCAACCAAATTATCATGTAAAGCTGAAGCATAGAGATATAGAAGTTTTTACAATAATGTTAGTAGACTCTGGTGCTGAATTAAGTTTAATTTCCTTAAAAGTCGGTCAAGATTTAGGCTACGCTTTGGCTGATGCTGAATCAACGTTATTAGCAGAAACCATTGGCGGAAGAGTTGAGTATGTTTTACGTAATGTTGAAATGACAATTGATGAACACAGTTTTATTGCGACTGTGGCATGGTTACAAACTAATACAGGTGGAGAACAATTACTTCTAGGAAGAGAAGTTGTATTTGATAAATTTAATATTGAGTTTAGGCAAGCTGATGAACAAATTATTTTTACCTGGCGTGGAGACAACTAATCAATTAACCACAGATACTTCTGACAAGTTGCAGAAATTCCCTTAGTATAGGTGTCATATCTTCTTCCCGCCACACTATAGCCGTTTCTACTAATGGTGTTTTCTCCTCTACAGCGCGATAAACTACACCAACCCTTTGAAGATTTTTCAATGAAGACGGTACGATCGCAATCCCCATTCCTGCTGAAACCAATCCGATAATTGTCTGCATCTGAATCGCTTCTTGAGTCACTTTCGGGCTGAAATTTCCTTGCTGGCAAAGACTTACGATTTGGTCGTAAAGTCCGGGGCCCAAATGGCGAGGGAACATGATAAAGTTTTCGTTTACTAGCGATCGCACTAAAATCTTTTCTTGTTCAGCTAAGGGATGAGTTTCTAACATAGCCACAATTAAAGCTTCTTGCTGAATGCACTTTTGATTGAGTGTGTTGTCTTCTAACGGTGGATGGGCAAAACCCACATGGATGCGGCGTTCTTGTAGCGCTTGTTCCTGCTGAGTTGTAGTTAATTCTTGCAAAATCAACTCTACTTCTGGAAACTGTTCTCGAAAGTGTCGCAAAATTACAGGAAGTAAATCATAAGTTACCAAACTGGTAAACCCAATTCGTAGTTGTCCCTTTTCACCTCTTCCCGTTTTTTGGGTTAGCTCAATTGCTTTTTCTAGTTGAGACAAAAGTTGATAAGTTTCTTGCAAAAATACTTGTCCAGCTTCCGTCAACTGCACCTGTCGCTTGGTTTTACGCTGAAACAGTTCTACTCCCAATTGTGTTTCTAGTTGCTGAATTTGTTGGCTTAAAGGCGGTTGAGCAATGTGCAATCGCTCGGCGGCTCTACTGAAGTGCAGTTCTTCAGCGACAGCAATAAAGTAGCGCAAATGTCGCAATTCCATTTTTTTTTATATTTTATAAGTTTCAATTTTATTTAAATATATATTGGACATCTGAAAAGCCCCTGCTTATGATACTCATACAAATATTGCGGGGAATCAGAGCAATGCAGGAAAAGTATACTCCAGGCTATTCAAGTAATGCGACGAATTTTATGGCAAAACGCAGCTTAGATACTCATGGTGCGTTTTTCAAGCCTTATTTACGTCCAGGTATAAAATTGTTAGATTGCGGTTGCGGGCCTGGGACGATCGCTTTGGGTTTAGCAAAAGCAATTTTCCCTGGTACGCTTACAGGTATTGATCGAGAAGCCTCTCAAATCCAGATAGCTGCTGAGAGTGCTTTTACTCAAGGTGTTAGTAATGCTAATTTTCTGGAGGGAAATATATATGCTTTACCCTTCCCAGATAACTCATTTGATGCAATCTTTTCCCATGCGCTGTTTGAGCATCTCCAAGAACCAGCGCAGGCGTTACGAGAACTGTGGCGAGTTTTGAAACCGGGGGGAATTGTTGGGCTTCGTAGTCCTGACTGGGGCGGGTTTTTGATTGCACCGTCTACACCAGAACTGGAAAAAGCATTTGCTTATTACAAGTGGCTCCAGCAGCAAAATTTTGGTAATCCTTACGTAGGTAGAGAGTTACGCGCCTTGCTGCGCCAAAGTGGGTTTACTAATATCCAAGCTTCGGCTTCTTATCAATGTTCTGAGCCACTGAGTGAAGCTACAGAATATTTGGCGCTGCGAATTGAGGCTTCTGGAAAGTTGGATGGAGCTGTAGAGAAAGGTTGGACTGATGAGGGAGCGCTTACAGCAATGAGTCGTGCTTTACGAGAATGGAGTCAGCACCCAGATGGATTTTTTGCTGCTGCTTGGTGTGAAGTTGTGGGATGGAAAGGTTAAATTAATATTTCGAGTTGCTACTGCTGCTGGATTACTGCTTGGAGTGGCAAATATACTTGCTGTTTGTCCTGACTCTTCAACACAAGGAGCGATCGCATCTCTAGTCTTTGCGATCGCTAGAATTAAAGCTGAGTTACGCATGAACTTCATAACTTACTAGATAATCAAAAAAATATTGCTCACTACAATCATTCAGTGAAAACGATTTGTTGCTTGTAAATAAAATATTAAAATTTCAGTGAGTTAGTACTATATCCTTCACTGGCTAAGATTTGTAAAAATAGTGATTTTTGCTTCTTTAATAATTAACAAAATTCCTTCAGGAAATATCATTCACAGCGCCGAACGATCATCTATTTTTATTATTTTCAATGTCCAATACCCTAATTGCATACTTCTATGCGTAGGCGTAGCCCGTCGGAGACATCGCAAGTAGCCAAACCAACCTAAACAACTACCCCTAGCAGGTTAAACTAGGTCTGGTAACAACTGCTCCACGTTCCTTATGAGGCTTTTATGGGAGCTAACCTCAAACAGATTGCCAACTATTTAGATAACCTTGGTTGGGACTACCGTTTTGATGATCAAGAAGACCGAATTATAACAGGTGTGGAGGCTGATAACTTAGAAGATTTTCTAATAGTTGTCCAACTGGATGAAGAGGGAAAATTTTTCCGGGTATTTGCCCCTCAAGTTCTAGCAGGAATTCAAGACCATCCTCACAAGGCAGTTATCCTCCAGACAATGCTTGCCATTTCCTGGGAAACCAAAATGTTGCAATGGGAGTATGACCCATCTGATGGCGAAATTCGTGCCATTATTGAGTTTCCTTTAGAAGACTCGATTCTCACAGAAAAACAATTTCACCGTTGTCTCAGTGGGTTAATCCAGATTGTCGATAGCATAGCAATACCTCGCCTGAAAGAAGTTATGGCAACAGGTTTTGATCCGGGGAATATAGAACTTGGGGAAAGACTGTTACTCAGTATCCAAGAAGAAGCTCCAGGATTGCTAGATTTGCTAGAAAAGGCAATGGAAGCGAGAAAAAAGCGAGGAAGTTTTAAGGGTGAGTGAGACGGATCATCACTTAAATCGCTATACTCCAAAGTGATACCCTCACTATATACTGAAATTTTCTGGGGCTGGATATTATGACATCCTATGCAACCTCCTCTGCCAAAGCGGAAATGAGTGAACTACGGCGGTTGAAAGGCTTACTACCGCCAGAATTACAGAGCTGGGTCACGGTTGAAGGCACAACTGAAGTCAATCCACCCCTGGTTCGTTGCGAAGAAATTGGTAAAGACCAGGTAGAAATTCAAATTGACCTGGTGAAATGGGATGCCCTCGCAATGGATCAGCGTAATCTGCTGTTCTGGCATGAAGTTGCTCGCGTTCAAAATGACACGATTCCTAAAGATGGTTGGGAAATGGCAGCATTAGCCATCGGTTTAGGTGGTGCTGTCGGCGAATTGTGGGTACAAGATGGATTGCTTCTGGTGTTAGCTTTGTCGCTGTGTGGCGTGTCAGGCTGGCGATTGTACCAAAAAAATAGTGGAGAAAAACAACTGAGAGAATTGCTGAATGCTGATGAGAAAGCGATCGCTTTGGCAACTCGGTTTGGTTATACCCTCCCCAATGCCTACAAGAGTCTAGGTAGCGCCTTGAAAACCCTGATTGACAATACTCCTAGTAAGCGCCAACGGTCGAAGTACGAAGCAAGGCTCTCTGCCCTTAAACGCAGTGCTAATAAGGCAAAAGCTAAATCCAAAACTCCAGATGAGGGCGGGTTGTAATTAGGAGAGACTCGATTAATCGCGTCTGTACAGGAGTTATGAGTTATGAATTATGAGTGAACTTCAAACTCCTTACTGTTTTCCTCGTTAACAGCCTCCGAGTGGGAATGCCTACTAAGGGGGCTGCTGCCTCCCTGATTAGCGGCAGCAATGACGATTTCATTAAATCTTACTTTTTTCTTGATTACATCTTTATCAAACTCAAATTTTACAGTTGGTTCAGCATTTTATGCGTCTGTGGGATCACACGTACATACCTGAGAAAGCCCTTCATCAAAGCTTGCCACGTTAAAACTTGATCAGCCGTCGGGGCAAACACAGGTATGGATGAGAATTGTTCAGATACTGCTAAAGGCGTAACAGGTTGTAAAAATACTGAGATATCTGGACTAACCTCTGCCACCAACAAAGCTGAACGTTCCAACTCGGCTGGATCTGTGTTTTGAGACACAATTATCTTGACAAAAACATTTAAATATGAGTCATGACATAATTGGAGAAATTTAGCATGTTCTTGCCAATGACTTTCGCCACTAACACTGGGCAATTTTAAATCCATACCTACAGAGTCTAAGTAAGGGAGAATCATTGCTAGTTGTTCTGGGCGATGTCCGCCAGTTTCTAAGTATATAGGTAGACCAGTTATGGCTCGCACTTCGGGGAGAAACTGGGTTAGAAATGGGGCATGAAGAAGTGGTTCGCCTCCAGTTAAGCTAATGCTATCGTGTAGAGAAGGTACATTTTGTCGTTCAATCCATTCAATTAATATGGGTAGAGAGACAGGGTTAGAGTGGATTTCAAAGTCGCGCAATCCAGGCGATCGCTCTATCCGACAACTAGTAGGTGCATTCCAAGTGTGGACACTATCACAAAAGTTACAGCGCAAATCACACAAAGCAAAACGAATAAATATCTGACGCGTCCCTACATTTAGTCCTTCCCCTTGAATGGCAGAAAAGATTTCAATCAGGCGTGCGGTAGGTGTAACCGTATTTTTAGTAATCATTTGATGAGAGCAACGCGATCGCGCTGCGTCGGCACAACAACAAGGATGTTTTTTGGCTTCTTGTTCTATTGTGAATCGTCGCTAGCGATCTCCAATCTCAGCCCCGGTAAATCGAAATTAGTCCTTATTACTACTGATTCCAATATTAGGTTAGGTAATTTTCTAGGACAAAATAATATTTGGCAGATTACATTATACATGGCAACGAAAGTGCAGAGCTTCATGACTAGCCAACCGACAGAGGCCGATTTTCCAGTTAATTCCCTAAACGACACGGCTATAGTGCAAATGCCTAAGCGGTTGAGTGTGCTGGAGGCCTTAGGCTTTAAACAAACCTGCCAAAGCTTAATCCAGCCCAATTCACATCCTAAGCAAATCATTATTGACTTTCACCAAACTACTTTTATGGATAGTAGTGGCTTAGGTGCTCTAGTCAGTAATTTTAAATATGCCCAGACTCAAGGGATTACATTAACACTGCGGAATGTAACACCTCAAATTATGGCAGTCCTAAAACTCACGGGATTGGATCAGGTTTTCCCCTTAGAGCTTGTAGATGATGCGCCGCTAATACAACAGGAAGACTTAGTAGATAATCGCAAGACAACTTCCCGTAAAGTAGAGCAGTTACCCACTACACACCCTTCTGTGGCATCTTGGATGAAACGGTTGTTAGACATTGTGGGGTCTGTGGTCGGTTTATTAATTACAGGAGTTTTATTTATTCCGATTGCGATCGCTATTCAAATTAATGATCCCGGGCCCATTTTCTTTAGTCAAATCCGTTGTGGTTGGATGGGAAAACGGTTTAAGATTTGGAAATTCCGCTCTATGTGTGTGGATGCGGAAGCGAAAAAATCCCAAGTTCAAAACCAAGTGGAAGGTGCTTTTTTCAAAAATGAGAATGACCCCAGAATTATCAAAATAGGGCGCTTTTTACGGCGAACTAGTCTTGATGAATTACCCCAATTTTGGAATGTCCTCAAAGGAGAAATGAGTTTAGTAGGCACTCGACCACCTACACCTGATGAAGTAGAGCGCTACGAAGTACCGGAGTGGCAACGTTTAGATGTTAAACCCGGTATGACTGGCGAATGGCAAGTCAATGGCCGTTCTACAGTCCGGAGTTTTGAAGATGTAATTCGCCTAGATTTGCAGTATCAAAAAAATTGGAGTTTGGTGTACGATTTAAAGCTAATTTTCAAAACTATAGCTATTCTGTTTAATAGAAATAGTGGTGCTGTTTAGCTAAATATCCTTATTCACAATTTTTTGGTAACTCCTAATCACAATAATTGTTAGATATACCCAAGCCTAAATTAGGCTTGGGTAAATTTTAGGTTCACCTACAGCTAATTTTAGAAATCTAAAATCTAAAATTTGGTAATCTTCTGCATGAAATTATCCCACCCCTTTCTGAATACTAACGACTTCAACCTGCTGTGCTTCTGGTAACAAATGCTTCATGCTTTGCTTAACAAAACCTTGCAAAAAACCAATCTGCTGATTTTGCCCAAATACCTTTTGTAAGGTTTGTCGCAAATTCTCCAAATTTAAACCAGTCCCAGAATTTATTGCTATTTCCTGCTGTTGGAAATACTCAACTAGACTTAACCCTGCTACCCTGGTCAGATAAGCTGCACTTACTCCCTGCGCTACGCCGCCAGCAACAAAGGTAATGGCATTACTTTTGAGGACAGTACTAATAGCATTTGTAGAAAGTTCAACTAAACCCAGTTTCAGCATCAAACTTCCCATTGTTCCAGCTACAGTTTGCGCTTGTTCCAAGGAAAATTTCTGCTGATAGATATTACCTAAATCCATTACCATCTGAGCATTAATTGCCGCAGTCGCTAGGATATCAAGGGCTGGGACTGGGTTAGCAAAAGCAGCAGCAGCAGCTATCCATTGATATTGTTCAATAATTGGGGTGGCGCGATCGCGTCTAGTTCCATTCAACCAGTTTTTCGCGTCAGCTTTCAACAACCCAGCTTTTCTCATGGTTGTTAACCAAACTAGCCGTTGTCCCTGCTGTGTCAATTCACCCAACTGCTGCGTCAACTGTTGGATATTTGGCGCTGGTTGTTCCATCCACTCTTGCATAGAACCATCAGTCTCATGCTTTCGGACTTTGATGGGAATGGGAGAGGCCGCAGTTGCAACTACATTTCCCTGCATTCGCTGTTTTAATGACAGCAAGACGCTGGCGCTTTCATCGGCTAAATACTGATCTTGTTTGTTCAAAACCAGAATTGTGGGCTGATTTGCTGCTTTTAGCTGCTGTAAAGCTTGAAATTCTGAGTCTGTCAAATCACCGTTTGTCAAGAACAGAACAAAATCAGATTTTGCCACTTCGGCTAAAACAGCTGCATCTGAATTGTCACCTGCTTCTCTAAATAAAGGTGCTGTTTCTTCTAAAGACACTAAGTTTCGTGTCTCGACATTTTCTTTTAGCACTTTAATTAAAGTGCTTTTACCTACGGATTTACCGCCAGTCACAGCAACTTTAATTTCTTGTCTGTCTAACTCCAACAACAGTTGGGCAACTTGTTCTCTAAGTGTCTCTAATGCTGTGTGGTTTTCAGCTTCTTGTGCTAGTTGATTAATTACAGTTTCAGTTTTAGCGATCGCACTTTCGACAGTCGTCCGATCCACCACCATACCATCTAGCTGCTCTAAACTGTCTTTTAAGCGATTTTTTTGGAATAACCACAAACCACCGCCTACAGCTAAAGCACTCAATAAACCAAACTCACCCACCTGTACTATAGAATCGTGCCAACTGTCCAACATCCACAGAGAAAAGGACAGTCCTAATCCTCCTACTAAAATTGGTCGCTGCAACTTCACAACCATGATTTTTTGCGCCTTTTAGATGGCTATTTCTTCCAGAATAGATCAAAATAAAATAAAAACCCTACAATCGGTGAAGATTGTAGGGTTTTTATTTTATCTTTTATTTGGTGGCGGGAAGTGGATTTGAACCACTGACCTTCGGGTTATGAGCCCGACGAGCTACCAGGCTGCTCTATCCCGCGTCGCTCTTGACTTTTTTATCATAACCTATAGTCAAGAGTTTGGCAACTACAAAAATGATAATTCTCCAATTACTTCTAAACGCTTATATTTTCCCAAGGTGACAAACTTTTCACAGAGGCTTTCGGCGGCGCTGGGACTAATCCAACCCATTTGCTGGAGTAAGTGAATAGCCACGGCGTATTTTGCTCGTTTTGCCCCATCCATAACTTTGATTGCCAATCCCAAGCCTTCACCGAGTCTACCAATGCACTGCACTCCTTCGGCACCAGTTTTACTTACGAGTTCCCCTGGAGTTAAGCGCATCAGTTCCGTATCAAATTCTCCATCTCCAGCGACCATTGCGGGGTGGTGAGTCATCGCCCGGACAATGCGCTCCATATCCAAGTTTGTACTAGAGGCTAACAGTGCATATAAAGATGCCATGTGACCGAGTTGCATCAGATAAGTTGGTGCGCCACAGTCATCATGAGCGCTGATAAATTCTTCAGCTGGCATTCGCAGCAATTCTGCTACTTTGCCCAAAATCAACTGCTGTACTGGGTGCTTGCGATCCAAGTAGTTATTCAAAGGCCAACGACGTTGTTGACAAACAGCTAACATTCCCGCATGTTTACCAGAGCAATTGTATTCCAGAGGACTGTGCTTACCTTCAGGAATTGGACACTGGAGTATAGTCGGGTCAAGATCGGCCCGCCAAAGGATGTTAAATACCTGTCGGACTTGATCTATTCTTCCTTTATGGGAACTTGTGATAATTGCTAAGTCGCGATCGCTGAGGTCATAGCGTTCCAGTGTACCTGTGGTGGTGACTGCGAGTGCCTGAAATGGTTTGAGGGCTGAACGGATAAATGCAGCAGTTTCAGAATTTCCGGCAACGGTTAAAACCCGTCCTCGTTCGTCGCATACAACAGCTTGGACTATATGCCTGGATTCAATAATACCTTCCCGCAGCAACCGGACTTCCAGTGCTGTGGCTTGAGTTCGTTTTCCCATTGTCATGGGTTTATATTTATTACCTTTTTTAATTAATTAGTCATTAGTTATTAGTCATTAGTCCTTAGCTAATGACTAATGACCAATGACCAATGACTTTTTAAAACAAATGCCAAACTATACTACCAATAACGTACATTCCCGCCAACCCAGCAAAGGTAAATTGTAACCGCCGCAGAATAGGTTTGATTTCGTATGCGACAATCAAGCGATCGCGGTTGAGGATTTCCTCTGGTTTTGTCCAAGTTTGACCGTCGTACCAGCCTGACTCCTCATAAAAGACTGTGGGACTACAAAGGCGATCGCACACGTAGAACCAGCCTAAGTACAACCTTACTAGTGCCAGCACTACGCCAACACTCGCGGCGGCCGCACCACAGAGGATAAAATGTGCAATATACTTGTTCGGAGGAAAACTTGCTGCTGCCACAGGCCCAGCTAAGAGCCAAGACAAACCCCAAATCCAAGCTATTTTCGTGATATACTCGCGCAAATCTAAAGTGCTATCACGAAATAGCCAGGAATTTTTTAACTCTTCGTACTCGTTGAGCGGTTGTTGGTCTGTGGGAACTGGGCAATTTGAAACCGAAGACCTAATCATGTTGGCTTACCCTCACCCTCATCAGATTCTGGAAGGGAAATACGCTCTGCATGAATCCAGAACGCTTCTAAATTATAAAACTCCCGTTCCTTGGGCATCATAATGTGAACGATCACATCACCATAGTCTTGTAGTACCCAACTACCTTCTACTTTTCCTTCTGTCCTTATGGGACGCCGTTGCAACTCAGTTTCAACTTTTCCTTCAATTGCTTGAGCGATCGCCCTGACTTGTACTTTAGAATAGCCAGTCATCATCACAAAGTAATCAGCCAGGTAAGATACCTCTGCTACTTTGAGCAATATAATCTCACCCGCTTTGCGGTCTGATCCAGCTTCGGCGATCGTTGCAGCTAATTTTCCGCTCTCCTCTTCGGTATGGGCGTGGCTCTTTGCCACACTCTTCGTCAGTGAGACAGATTGTAATGGGAAATTTCCTTGGAAATAATCAGTCATTAAACCTCATGTGCTTTCTTTTGAAACAATTGTTTACATTTACTTACAAATCACAAACAATTGATCTGAAAATGTGTCAATAGGTTTTTTTGAATACTAACAAAAAAACGGGTGTCTATGGGGCTAGTACTGCAAAGCGGAAGTCAAAAAGAGCCAGTATGTTGCGCGGGTTAAGAGCGTTTAACCAACTGGCTCTCAAAAATCAAAACTCACTCATGCTTTAAAATCGGGGTTTTTGGCTGTAATGAAATAGGTAGGTTTATTACCGTAGACCTGTCATAGCTTGATAATTGACTGCTTAGATTTTGATATCAGTAATCAGCAGTTGCGGATGGCTATTGTTGTAGAAACCAATAAATGAAAATTTAGTACTGAGCGATCGCGTCCGTCTAAGCTTCGTAAGCAGTTTTACTGGAAAAGATAAATTAAACCAATTCGCAATTCGCTTTTTCGCAATGGGCAACTCTTGGAGACGCTAAAAGCGAACGCCCCGCTACGAGGAGAACAATTACGTGTTGTAACGGGGATAAAGACAAGCAGCCCAACACTTGCGGCTTGATAGAAGCCGGGGACTTAAACCCCTACATTTTGTTAAAACTGCGCTTACAAGCAAGGAACACACCAGTATTAGAAGATGTGACTGGAACCAAATGACAAATTTGAAACTTGATGGTGACGATGAAAATGAGGTGGAAGTCGATAAGCTAAGTAGGTCGGCGTAAGTAATTATCGTTGGGATAAGGCAGGGAGCAGGAAGCAGGGGAAAGAGAGTTTGAGCCTTGTTTACTTTTCTTTACACAGTTTAGTTTAGTGAATTAACCAACGATCCATTTAATCATGAGGCAGATGCGATCATTGCTAATTCATTTGGTGCAGAAGCTGCTTGGCAAGCTTTAGATAATCTAACCCCAGTGCTGTCAATTAAACTTCTTGTTTGGTAATTCTTCTAGACTGAATTGCTCCACGTTCTGCCGTCAATGAGTAACACAAGGACTCATACTGATTTAAAGCTTGCTCAAAAGCATAGTTCTCAACGGCATATTGGCGACTTTTATAACCCAGAGTTTTGACTTTTTCGGGGTTTTGATACAAATCTAAAATTGCCATTGCTAAAGCTTGGGGATCTTCTGGAGGAACGATAACTCCGCCGCCACTTTGCCTAATAGCTTTTGCTGCCGTACCATTATCGGGCACAGAAGCAACCAAAGCTCGTCCACTGGCAAGTAGCACTTGAATTTTTGATGGCATATTGAAGGATACAACATTTTTCTTTTGCACCACCAAGCCAACATCGGCAGCTGCCAACATTTGTGGCAAAGATTTGCGGGCTTGAAATGGCAGTAGCAAAACATTATCTGCACCGCAGTCTAGACATTCCTGTTGCAATCGCTGTAACCCTTTTGCTTCTCCAACGATGACAAAAACAATATCTGGGATATGGCGTAACGCAGAAGCAGCTTTAACAACGCTTTCTAAGCCTTGGGTTAGGGCAATGTTGCCAGAATAAAGTACTACAAATTTTCCATTCAGGTTATGTGCAGCGCGGAAAGGGTTATTTTCTTTAGGCAAAGGGCGGATAAAATTGACATCAACCCAGTTGGGAATTTGCACAATTTTGTCAGCTTCTACGCCCTTAGCTCGCAAATTGTCCACAAACCCATCGGCGATAACGCTAATTTTACTGGCAGTGTGGTAAGCAAATTTTTCCAACACTGTAAATAACTTTATAAGTAATTTATTTTTCAGTAGACCGACATGGACAGCTGCTTCTGGTAATATATCTTGTAAATTTAAGATTACAGGACAAGCACGTAACCATCCTAAAAGAGCAACTGGTACACAGCTTGGTAAGGATGGCGATGTTGAGAGAATAACATCTGGACGCCAACCGACGAGGGCGGGCACAAAACTAGTGACAACGAAACTAGCATCTAGTAACACCCGATCTAATAGATTGGGTTGGGGACGAATCCAAACGTAACTGCGTTGAATTTGAACGCCATTTTTATATTCGTTTAGATACCACTTCCCCCGATATTCCTGGTAAATTTGACGCTCAGGGTAGTTGGGCATAGCGGTGACTACGCGCACTTGATGCCCACGCTTCACTAGTCCCTCTGCTAATTCAGTCATCAGTGGGGCAATACCAATCGGTTCTGGATAGTAGTTATAGGAGTAAATTAAAATTCGCATAAAAATTAGCCCGTATTACCCCGGTTTTTTATTTAATGACAAATATTTGTCTTAAACATGATTTGGAGTTTTCAAACTCCTATATTTATTAATTGTGACTTCAGACTCTTTTTCTGTCAGGTATTTTCCTTAAAGATTGAGTAAATTTTGATATTCAACACTTAGAGAAAGTGTGAATTTTTTTACTATTGAACCAATCTTAAAATTGTTCATTTTTATTCAGTACGTAAGTATAAACCCTATATATTTTGATATTAATTAAGACTGCTTTACGGCAGTAGTTATTGAATGAGCGATCGCCCTTGTATTTTCTCCTTTTTTGCTGGTTCAGGTTTTTTAGATTTAGGTTTTGAAACCAACGGTTTTAAGGTTGTTTACGTCAATGAAATCTTTCCGCCATTCATGACTGCATACCGCTATTCACGGCAGATTCTCAATTTACCGTTACCAGAATACGGGTATCATGATGGAGAAGTAGGAGATGTAACCCAACTTCTCTATGGGTTACAAACACAACATCTCCGGGAGCTAGTACAAGACTGCCGTAAATCTAGTAATATTGTCGGCTTCATTGGCGGGCCTCCCTGCCCTGATTTTTCTATTGGCGGGAAAAATAGAGGGAATTTAGGAGATAATGGCAAGCTTTCCGCTTCTTACGTTGAATTAATTTGTCGCAATCTTCCAGATTTCTTTTTATTTGAAAACGTTAAGGGATTGTGGAGAACAAAAAAGCACCGTTTATTTTTTGAATCGCTCAAGCAACAATTACTGGAAGCAGGCTATATATTAACAGAGCGATTAATTAATGCTATCGAATATGGCGTACCCCAAGATAGAGAAAGAATTATTCTCATTGGTTTCCGAAATAGTTTTATTAAGGATATAGGAATAAAAGTCGGTAGTGAAAAGTTACTACATGAAGAGGCTTTTCCTTGGAAAAATCATATTTTATATCCTCAAGCAAAGGTTTTTGCTTACCCTTGGCGTCAGTGCGAACCATTCCAAGAAAATTCCATCATGCCTTGCCCTGACGACATCCCTGAAGAATTAACAGTTGAATACTGGTTTAGAAAAAATAATGTGCTAAAGCATCCCAATGCTGAAAACTGTTTTCAACCAAGGGCAGGTATCACACGATTTGCTGCTATTAATGAAGGAGATGATTCTAAAAAGTCTTTCAAGCGTCTGCATAGATGGCGTTATTCTCCGACAGCTTGCTATGGAAATAATGAAGTACATTTGCATCCCTATAAAATCCGGCGAATATCTGTGGCGGAAGCTTTAGCAATACAATCTTTGCCTACGAATTTTGTACTTCCTGAAAATATGTCGCTTACGAATATGTTTAAAACTATTAGTAATGGCGTACCATATTTAGCATCTAAGGCGTTAGCTAAAACTATTTTGGATTTCTTAGCAGCTGGTGTGAAAAACGCTGTTGATATTTCTAAGCTTACTAATCTTTAATGTCAACTTAAACACTTACAATAACTCTGCGACATCTACAAAGCTGACATCCTATGACATCCTAAAAAAGTCAGCAGCTTCTTTTCAGAATAAACTTGTCATAAATATGGTTTAATATATATATAAGAAATGTTTTAATTTTTTATAAAGTTTAATAATCAATCCCTGGCAGAAGACACGATGGCAGCAGACTATCCAAACATTGATATTGCGCCATTTATCGATCACTCCCTCTTAATGCCAACTGCTAGTCTAGAGCAGGTTGAGCAGTGGTGTGAAGAAGCATACAGATTCAATTTTGCGGCGGTTTGCCTATTTCCCGTTTATGTCAAACAAGCAGTCGAACTCCTGCACGGCAAGAACCCGAAAGTCTGTACGGTAATTGGCTTTCCTTCTGGTGCGACGACTTCAGCAGTAAAACTGTATGAGGCTCAAGAAGCGGCGGATAATGGCGCTACTGAATTAGATGTGGTAATGAACTTGGGCTGGTTGAAAGCTGGTAAAACTGAACAAGTCCACCGGGAAATTGCCGAAATTTGTGAAGAGACTGGGCAAACTGTCAAGGTAATTTTGGAAACCAACCTGTTGACAGATGCGGAAAAAAAAATAGCTGCTGAAATAGCTATGGAGGCGGGAGCGGCTTTCTTAAAAACTAGTACAGGTTGGAATGGTGGTGCAACAGTGGCAGATGTACGACTTTTGCAAGAATTTGCCAAAGAAAAAGTAGGAATTAAAGCCTCAGGTGGTATCCGCACTATCAATCAAGCTCTAGACTTAATCGTAGCGGGTGCTACTAGATTAGGCACATCTCGCGGTATCGATTTGATCCGCCAGCGCGATAACCTGGGAAAGGGTGAATAGTCATTTGTCCTTTGTCCTCTCTTACAAAGTTCTGATCGGAGGAAACCTCCGCTCAGACTTTGCGCTTTGTCATTTGTCATTTGTCCTAAGCTAATGACCCTTAAGCAATGACTAATGACTAATAACTACTAATGACTAGTGACTAATGACTAATGAGTAGAACCTATAAAGCAACGGGAATTAATCTTAAAACCCAAGTGCTAGGAGAATCGGATAAAATAGTGACGATTTTGACACCAGAATTCGGTCTGATTCGAGCAGTGGCTCCAGGGGCACGCAAGCACAACTCCAGCCTGGGCGGCAGGAGTGGTATGTTTGTTGTGAATGAACTATTGATTGCGAAAGGGCGATCGCTTGATAAAATTACCCAAGCACAGACGTTAAAAACTTATCCTGGTTTAGCTAAAGATTTGGGAAAATTAGCTGCCAGCCAGTATTTAGCAGAAATAGTCTTGTGTCAAGCTTTGAGCGAACAACCCCAAGAAGAACTTTATGAGTTGTTCAATGAACATCTCCATCGGTTGGAGGCGTTATCTAGTGCAAATCCATCTGGGGTTTTGGCTCATCTGGCTCATGGGGTGTTTCACCTTTTAGCGTTAGCAGGAGTAACGCCACAAGTACAAGTCTGCTGCCTATCTGGACACCTCCTCAAACCAAATTTTACAGACCCAAACTGGCAGGTAGGATTTAGTATCCCTGCGGGTGGAACGGTTTCTTTAGAAGCTTGGGAACGTTTGCGAAGAGAGGGTGAGAGGGAGAGGGAAATACAAAGAAATTCATCTTTTTCTCCATCACCCAATCACCCCATTATCCCATTACCTCCAAAACCTGGCTCCCAAACAGTTGTTGTGCATCGGCAAGAAATACCTGTGATTTCTAGTCGTCCGGGTGCTATGGAACTGGCTTTGCTTCAACATCTGTCACAACCAGAGATAATGCAAATTGATGGTGCTAGAGATCATGACTGGTTATCTGTTGAACAGATTTTGCGCCAGTATGCTCAGTATCAATTAGGTCGCCCTATTCGCTCTGCTACCTTGATCGACTCTTATTTTGCTGCCAACCATGATGCAACCGTCTGATTTGGATAAAAAAATCCTACCTTTGTCACCAAGCCTCGCGAAAAAACAAAATAGGGTATCAGATCCTACAGTTAGGAATCACTTGAGTGCTGTTTCAAAGTGTACATCTAGTCAAATAAATGGACAAGAAATGTCCCCAAAAGACGTTTCTAAAAACGAGCAAAATTGCACAGACCAGATTCCAAAAGCTGATATTCTAAGTCAATCAGAAAAACAATCTGAGGACAAATTAACTACTGCCCAAGAAAATAGCAACGGGCATTTGCCATTAGCTACTATCCCAGAAAAAGAATCACCAACATTAAATGGATCTGGTTCTGGTGGAGAAGCTGGTTCAGGAAATATCAAACGGCAAGGGTTTTTGCCTGTATTAAAAAACCCTAATTTTCTGGCTCTTTGGGGTGGTCAAGTTTTCTCGCAACTAGCAGATAAAGTTTATTTGGTGCTGATGATTGCTTTGATTAATACTCAGTTTCAAGCTAGTAATCAAAGTATTAGTGGTTGGGTATCAGCCTTGATGATGGCTTTTACGATTCCCGCCGTATTGTTTGGTTCAGTTGCTGGTGTGTTTGTTGATCGCTGGTCGAAAAAGGCTGTGCTGGTGGCAACAAATATTTGGCGCGGTATCCTGGTTTTGTCAATTCCCTTCCTGCTGTGGTTGACTCATGACTGGAAACCCATAGGAGTTTTGCCAGTTGGTTTTTTGATCATTCTGGGTGTAACTTTTTTAGTTTCTACGCTGACGCAGTTTTTTGCACCGGCAGAACAGGCGGCAATTCCCTTAATAGTACAAGAACAGGATTTACTCTCGGCAAATTCGCTTTATACGACAACGATGATGGCATCGGTGATTGTTGGGTTTGCTGTCGGGGAACCATTGTTAGCGATCGCCGATGGACTTTGGCTGCAAATTGGTGGTAGTGGTAGTTTGGGCAAAGAATTTTTAGTAGGTGGTAGTTATGCGATCGCAGGAATAATTTTATTCCTCCTAGCAACTAAGGAAAAACACTACCACCCTGATACAGAATTCCCTCACGTATTTTCTGATTTGCGAGATGGTTTTGCCTACCTTAAAGCAAATCATCGTGTCCGCAATGCTTTGCTTCAGTTGATTATCTTATTTTCTGTTTTTGCAGCATTAACTGTTCTAGCGGTTCGCATGGCGGAAATCATTCCCAACATGAAAGCCTCCCAGTTTGGCTTTTTGCTAGCAGCTGGCGGTGTTGGCATCGCTGCGGGAGCAGCACTTCTGGGTCAATTTGGTCAACGCTTCTCCTACACCCAACTAAGTCTGTACGGTTGTATGGGCGTGGCAGCATCCCTGATTGGTCTATCAATTTTTACAACCCAACTGTGGCTAGTCCTGTTACTGATAGCGCTATTAGGTATCTTTGGGGCACTAGTGGGTATTCCTATGCAAACAGCGATTCAAACAGAAACACCTCCAGAAATGCGTGGTAAAGTTTTTGGTCTACAAAATAATGTAATTAATATTGCTCTATCCTTACCTTTGGCATTAGCAGGTGTGGCAGAAACCTTTGTAGGATTAGAGGCAGTTTTTTTGGGATTAGCTGCGATCGTCTTTTTAGGAGGTATTTTAACCTGGTATAACTCACACAAGTAGTTATCAGCTAACAGGAGCTATTATTAATTACTTTTAAGTAACTAATATTTACTTAAAGCTTTTCTGTTCATGGTAAACTATGGTCAGTGAAAATTTATCACATACTTGCGGGATATCAATCTGACATTAGTCAAAATAAGTTGTTTAAATATTAGAAATTAACAACTTATAAGTAGAATAAATAAAGCCATAAATCCCCTGGTTTAATCAGCTTAAAATAGGCTTTTTGAACTAGATTCTGTTGGAAATCTGTAATAACTAAAAAAACCAGCAAGTATAGCTAGATAAAATAAAAATCACCAAGGACACACAAGTAATAGATCAAACCCGCTTTTCTTACAGTTAAATAAAGAATGCGTATAGCCTGGATTGGAAAAAAATCACCCTTTTGCGGCAATGTAACCTACAGTCGAGAAATTACAAATGCCTTGCTAGATAGGGGACATCAAGTTAGCTTTCTTCACTTCGCTCAAGAAGAGTCTGAACCTGATAATTGGCCAAATCTTCGAGAGGTTTCCCTCCCTTTCATTTACAAGTCCCAGGTTTATACAATTCCCACTTTTAAAGCGACCAAACTTTTAACGGAGTCGCTGCGGAAAATTAAGCCAGATATAGTCCATGCTTCCTTGACGCTATCTCCTCTAGACTTTTTTCTACCGGAAATCTGTGAGGAACTGAGGTTGCCCCTAATTGCCACTTTTCACACACCTTTTGCTGGCAAGGGAGCAAAGCTGATATCGGGAACACAACTTTTGGCTTATCAACTCTACGCGCCTTTTTTGGTTAACTACGATCGCGTGATTGTATTTTCTCAAATTCAGCGAGAATTATTGGCAGGGATGGGTGTAAGGAAAGAAAATATAGCCGTAATCCCCAATGGTGTCGATACCGCGAAGTATTGTCCAGGGTTTTCTCAAGTCAAAACAGAATTTAAAGCCGAACGTTTGTTTGTCTATCAGGGTCGAATAGCCCCAGAGAAAAACGTCGAAGCCCTCCTCCGGGCTTGGAAGCAGTCGGCAATGGGGCCTGGTACTAAGTTGCTAATTGTTGGCGACGGCCCTTTAAAGTCTTCCTTAGAGCAATTTTATGGTTCAGAATACGGCATTATCTGGTTGGGATTTGTCGCTGATGAAGACCGACGCATTGAGATTTTGCGAGGCGCAGATGTATTTATTTTGCCTTCATTGGTAGAGGGTTTGTCTCTATCTTTGTTAGAAGGAATGTCATGTGGCTTGGCTTGTTTAGCAACAGATGTGGGTGCAGATGGAGAAGTTTTGGAAAAGGGCGCAGGTATAGTTATTAATACTAAAACAGCGCGATCGCAATTAAGAACCCTCTTGCCAGTATTGCAAGACCATCCTGAGTTAACAACCTTACTGGGGCAAAAAGCTAGAGTGCGTGTATTAGAACGCTATACCCTTAGTAAAAATATTACTCTGCTCGAAGAACTTTATAAAGAAGTTTTAGCACAACGACCTCTACCGCTAAGTCGTAGAGCGTAGGGAACGCCAGTTGTTACAACAGATAGCGCAGCGTTAACGGAAAAGTGCTTAAGAAAAGACTGGCATCGTGAAATTGCTCTTAATCCCCTACAAGATCCGATAAAGCTCTACAGATTATATCTGTGGAGTTTTTGATTTTAACGATACTTTTCGTCTAAGCTAAAATGTAAATAATTATCGGCGAAAATTAATATATTAGTTAGCATAAAAGAATAAATAATAGTAAATTAAAGCTAAAAAATTAACAAATGACTACAATCATCGACATAAAAACATTATATGAATCCAATTACCTGCAATGGTTAGAGGAGACTATTAAATGTCTCAAAAATCGACAATTAGCAGATGTTGACTATGAAAACTTAATAGAAGAATTGGAAGATTTGGCTAAGAAGGAAAAAAGGCGAGTAAGAAGTTTATTAGAACAGATTATTAGACATTTATTACTTTCTCAATATTGGGATTTAGAAAAGCCAATAAATTCTAATCATTGGGCTGCGGAAATTATTAGTTTTCGAAACCAACTAAATGAAGACTTAAGTGGCAATTTACGCAATCATTTAGAAGAGAATTTAAGCATAATTTATAGCAATGCTTTAGATTATGTTATGGCTAAAACAAATTTAACCAATTTACCCGAATTATGTCCTTATACCTTAGAGCAAATTTTAGATAAAAATTGGTTGCCTTAATCTTAAGTTTTTATTCTTCGCTATTAGTAGCATTTTTTCCGTAGTGACGAACTTATTGATATACCTATCGATCAATTAATCTTTGAATTATCCACTAAAGACCATCCTAAAGTAGTTGGCTGTTCATAAACCCGCTTTAGAGTATTTACATCTCTATGAGAAATAGGCGACGGGTTACGAACTTGAGAAAAATATAGCGCATCAGTTTGTTGCGGACTATGACCCCAAATTCCTAGTGCATGACCAAATTCGTGGCGGGCTGCTGCAATGAGATACTCACCTGTTTGACTGGGGCTTAACAAGATGGTGAAGCGGTGGTATAAAACTTTGTTGCTAGTGTATAACTCGTAAGTAGTTTGTGCCGATCGCGCACGAGTTATATTACTACCAGGGGAAATTTGTAGAGGTGGCGCTTTTCGCACAATTGTAATATCAGCAATTTCCGGCTGTTCGACTCTTCTTAAAGGTAAATAATTACTCCACTCCTCTACACCCTGTAAGACAGCATTAACCCATGCTTGAGCTTGTTTTTCGTTAGCAGTTTTTGGTGGTTCTACGTAAACTCGAACAGGAAATTGCGACCAAACTAAGTAACCCACTTCGGTTGTTGTGACTTGGGAAAAGTAGTCACCACTGTTAGTGTTATCTTGCCACTGTGCAAGTGTGGACGGTAGGGGATGGGGTTTTAAGGGAGATGATGAAGGGAGAGAGATTATTAATTCTGAATATTCAGATTTTGCTATTCTTGTAAACCCATCACTCGACTGAAGATTAGTAAAAATGATTAATAGCCCTGTGCCAATAAAAAAGGCAGGAGCTGTAATTAACCGTTGTGAAATTAAATTTATTAAGGTGTTAAGTATGGAATGTTTGGTTTTTCTCCCCATTTACCTATCCTTATTTAGGTAGCCAACCAGCACTTAAAACTACTGTTAAACCGAGAAAAATTACTGTCAATGCCCAAGTAATTCTATTTAAGGTATTTTCTGCACTCTTGGTGCTGCTAAATAGCTGGGCTTGTCCGCCAATAGCGCCAACGCCATCACCTTTAGGGCTATGCAGTAAAACTAAAATAATCAAACCAGTGGCGGAAAATGCCCAAATGCCTTGCACGATATTACTAACTGTCATGGTAGGAATCTCATTTATAAGAAGTTTCAAAAAACAGAATTCAGGAGTTAGGAGTTTTTAGTAAACTCCTAACTCAGCATTCAGGACTTTTTTAAAGTCCGACTTGTACGGGGGTGCGAGTGCGTTGCAACTCATATTCTGCTGTTTTCAGCAGCGATCGCCCGGTCATTTCTGGTGGCTGAGGCAGCTGTAAAATCTCTAGAATTGTGGGGGCGATGTCGGATAGCTTGCCATCGCTTCGCAGTTCTACATTTGTACCATATCCAGGGATTTTAACTCTCTCTCCTTCCACCAAGATGAAGGGGACTGGGTTAGTGGTATGAGCTGTCCAGGGATTACCCCCTTCATCTAGCATATACTCAGCGTTGCCGTGATCGGCAGTAATAATTGTTGTACCACCGGCTTTGATAACGCTCTCTAACAAGCGTCCCAAACAGCGATCAACTGTTTCGATTGCTGTAATGGTAGCTTCGATTTTACCAGTATGCCCTACCATGTCTGGGTTGGCATAGTTAATTACAACTAGAGAATATATACCCTTTTGAATCGCAGCGATCGCTACATCTGTAACTGCTACTGCTGACATTGCTGGGGCGTGATCGTAAGTCGCTACCATCGGACTGCTTACTAGTTCCCGATCTTCTCCAGCAAAAGGTTCCTCTAGACCCCCATTAAAGAAATAGGTGACGTGGGCATATTTTTCTGTTTCGGCGGTGCGGAACTGATTCAGACCATGATTAGCTATGACTTCTCCCAGAATATTACTGAGATTTTGAGGCTCAAAGGCTACATTTACGGGTAAGTCTGAATCATACTGTGTAAAAGTGACAAAAGACAGAGGTGTGATTTGCTGTCTTTCAAAACCGTTAAATGTGGGACTGACCAAAGCTTGAGTCAGTTGTCTGGAGCGATCGGGGCGGAAGTTGAAAAATATCACCCCATCCCCTGGTTCTATTGCGCCGGGAGCAATTCTGATTGGGTTGACAAATTCATCTTTTATCCCTTGGTCGTAAGATGCTTGCAAGACTTCCACAGCCTTGAGACCATTACCAACACTATCTTGTATCATCATGTCGTAGGCGCGTTTGACCCGATCCCAACGGTGATCGCGATCCATCGCATAGTAGCGACCGCTAAGGGTGACTATGCGTCCAATTCCTGTGCGGTCTATATAATTTTGCAGCAGTGTGATTGCTCTTATACCGTCAGTTGGGGCGGTGTCACGACCATCGGTAATGGCGTGAATACAAACTTCTGGAATTCGCTGGTTTTTGGCTAAGTCAAGTAGTCCGAATAGATGGGTGATATGCGAATGTACCCCTCCCTCAGAACAAAGCCCGACTAGATGCAGCTTGCTATTCCGAGAGCGCACTTCCTGGCAGATTTTGACGAGTGCTGGGTTTAAGGCAATAGAACCGTCTTCGACCGCATCAGAGATGCGTACCAGTTCTTGCGGTACAACTCGCCCAGCACCAATGTTCAAATGACCTACTTCCGAGTTGCCCATTTGACCATCTGGCAACCCTACGGCTTTTCCTGATGTGCGGATGAGGGTATGCGGGTAAGCTGCCCATAAACTTTCCACAATGGGAGTTTTAGCAGCAACAATAGCGTTTCCTCGCTTTTCCTCGCAGTAGCCCCATCCGTCTAAAATGACTAGCACCACAGGAGCAACAGGTGCTTTGGTCATAGTAAAATTGCCCTTTACTTTTTGTAATATCCGAATGATACCACTGCTAATCCACGCCGCAAGTGAATTTTTGCTTATTAATTTATTTTATGAAAGACTTCCAGTTTTTTGAATGATTTTTTAAAATGTAGCAATTTTTATGTAACGTCGGTTATTGCTAATAATAAATAATTACTTAGTAGTAGCATTTTAGCACTACTACTAAGTCCGTATTCAATCTCTTATTTCTTTTTACTAGAAGCTTTTGCAGCTTTTTTGGCAGCTTTTTCAGCAGCGATCGCAGCTAACTTTGCTTGTTCTTTTTCTTCGGCAATTTTCTGGAGATAGTAATGATAGTCTCCTAAGTAAACGCGGAATTCCCCATCACGAATTTCGACGATTTTGTTAGCTACTTGAGAAATAAAGTAGCGGTCATGGGAAACTACAATTGCCGTCCCATCATAGTTTTTAAGCGCTTCTTCCAGCATTTCTTTAGCCGGAATATCTAGGTGGTTTGTCGGCTCATCTAAAATTAGTAAGTTCGCAGGGCGTAAGAGCATTTTTGCCAACGCCAGACGAGCTTTTTCTCCTCCACTTAATGCCCCAACTGCCTTAAATACAGTATCACCAGTGAATAAGAAGCGTCCCAAAAGCGTGCGGACTTCTTGATTATCCCAGTCTGGAACTTCATCATGGATAGTTTCCATGACAGTTTTCTTCAAGTCCAAAGCTTCAGCTTGATTTTGCTCAAAGTAACCGGGAATAACGTTATGATCCCCTAATTTAACGCTACCTTCTGTGGGTGGTTCCATACCCATAATTACGCGCAGAAGGGTAGATTTTCCAGCACCGTTGGGGCCAAGAAAAGCAATGCGATCGCCTCTTTCAATTAAGAGATTTGCTCCCAAAAACAGGATTTTATCACCATAAAGATGAGTTAAATCTTTAATTTCTACTACTTCACGTCCACTGCGGGGTGCAGGGGGAAAACGGAAGTGTAGAGTTCTTACCCCAGCAATTGGTGCTTCAATGCGTTCAATTTTTTCCAGTTGCTTTTCCCGGCTTTTTGCCTGGGTACTGCGCGTAGCACTGGCGCGGAATCTATCAACAAAGGTTTGTTGTTTCTCTAATTCTTTCTGCTGACGTTCGTAAGCACTCAGTTGTGCTGATTGACTTTCGGCTTTTTGTTCCAAATATGCCGAGTAGTTACCAAGGTAAGTACTGGAAACGCCACGTTCAGTTTCCACAATTTGGGTGCAGAGGCGATCAAGGAACTCCCGGTCATGAGAGACTATTACCATCGGCGTAATCAGCCCTCTGAGGTAATTTTCCAACCACTCAATAGTTTCTAAATCTAGGTGGTTAGTCGGTTCATCCAGCAGCAACAAGTCAGGTTTTTGCAGCAGAATTTTACCCAAACTCATCCGCATTTGCCAACCACCACTGAAGGCACTAACGAGGCGATCACCATCTTCTAGCCCAAACCCCATCTCTGGTAAAATTTTCCCGATGCGTGCATCTAAGTTGTAGCCGTCTAAGGCTTCAAATTTGCGCTGCAACCGATCCAACTTATCGATCAGTCGCTCCAGTTCCTCTGAGTTAGCCGTTTCCATCTCTTGTGGTATGTGCGCTAGAGATAACTGTACTTCGTTGGCTTCTTTGAAGACAGTCCAAAATTCTTCTCTAACGGTGCGGGTGGGGTCTACTTCAAACTCTTGGTTGAGGTAGGCTATATGTAAGCTATTAGGACGGATAATTTCGCCTGCGGTGGGTTCAATTTCCCCAGAGATGATTTTGAGTTGGGTAGATTTTCCAGCACCGTTGACACCGACTAAGCCAATGCGATCGCCTGGTTTAACTTCCCAGTTGATATCTTTGAGAACTTCGCCTGTGGGATAAATTTTACTTATATGTTCTAGTCGCAGCATTAAGTTTCTCTCAGGTAGGGAGTGGGTGGTTGAGGACGAAGTACTAACACCGCCTCTAATTTTAACAAAAATTAACTATAAATTCGTCGTGAGAAAGTCTGGAAGCCGCAAACCAAATTTGACTTGAGCCACGGATAAAATTTACCACATCTATCTTAAGACTGACTTTGTGTTACTTGTCTGACTTCTTCGACACTTAAATCTAACGCCTCTGCTACTTGTTCTAAAGTCAACCCTGCTGCCAACATTGCTGGTACTGCTTTTAATTTCCCTTTAATCTCACCTTGTTCAACACCTTCCTGAAAGGCTTCCTGATAAAATCTGGTTTGCTTTAACTCGCTTAAGCCAAACATTTCCTCCATCTCCTCCCTACTCATTGCAGGAAACTTGTAAGCCAAAATAGTCTCGATAAATTGTAATAATTGTTGCTGTTTTGATGGTGGGATTATCTCTGACTTGGTTCTGTCTATCAACTCCCAAGCTTTAGCGATCGCTACATCATCAGTTGCAATTACTAATTTAGCAGTTGCAATGCCAATTGGAAGCGATGCACCTTCACCTAATTCATCCAAATAAATACGCCGGATGCGCCCACTTGTGAAAAACTCACGGTAATGTTTGATTTCGCCTGTATCTACATTTCTGTTTGGGTATAAAACCACAGCACCCCAGTCATTTGATGGTTGATTTTGACGGAGGTATAAACATATTTCTGAAATTAGCCGTGAATAAATTTCACTATCCGCTTGAAATTGCACTTCAACAAAGTAAATCTGGTTTTCGCTTCCTTGTGTAGGCAAAAACACACCATCGATTCTTAAGGCTGTTTGTTTGATTTCAACTGATGAAAATTGATAAAGGCTAGCCTCTTCTGGAGAATTACCAATAATTTCAAAGAAGATATCAGGAAATTCTTGAAACAGCCGATAAAAGATGATGTCTGTTTTCACAATTTTATATCATTTGAAAATTTTGATTTGTTCATGTATTACTTTGTTCTTCAAAACCATCTCGCACTTTCAGCAATTGCTCTTTTGCCATCCCTAATATACGGGATAAAGGCGCTAATAAACTATCATCAAATGCTTCTCCAGCATAAATATTATTCAGTTCAGTTGGAGATAATTTAAATGTATCGCAGAATTTAGTAAACTCCTGGTTACTCAAGTCAAGCTCTTTTTGCCGATCCTGAAGTAAAACTGCGATCGCTCTAGTTCCATGCTTCGGACGCTCACTAGTTTTTATATATTTCTCCATTAAATAATATACTTTTCTGTTATCGCCTCCTAGTTTTTTAATTAAATCAGTACAAGCCATTTTTAGAGCTTTCTTTAAAACTTCTTCTTCATTTAAAAACTTAATAATTTCCCCAGCATATTCTGGTTTAAAAAATCCCACCAAATCACCTTTATGGTAAATTGGTATATAAGGCTCATTTGATTCAAAATGCCAATCTAACGGTTCGTTGCGTAGAGACATAGCTGCACCCCTAAATATTTTAAGATTGCACCATTTTAAAACCATTTATTCCTTAACTGCCAGTAAAAATACTCTAGCTTTGGCGATTATAAATCGCAGCTATACAGACAAAACTCACCTCCGTGGGTTTCAACTTGGTGGAGTCCACGCAGAGGGGCTTAGTTTGTGTAGCTGTTATGTATTTCTACCAGAACCTTGAAATCAAGTAAAATTAGCGATCGCCTTCTTGATCACCAACTGGCTAAAGGCTTACTGGAGAAGGGGTTGGTAGTGTTATGAGGCTATTGTTAGATATTTAAGGATAATGGGCATACTGTAAATATCAAGTAAGTAAGCATCGAAACAGGGTAAACAGTATGTTGACGATAACGTGGCAAGAAGAGATTGCATCTTTGAAACAAGATTTGAGGAAGGAAATAAATAAAATTTCAGGACATTCGGAAATTAATATACCTAATCATATTTGCATTAATAACCTGAAATCCAAGTTAGAGCGATTAGATGAAATAGAAAAAATTCTTAGTATAGAAAAATATAAAATTGCTTTTATAGGTACTATTGGTCAAGGGAAGACGACAGCTATTTGCCATCTTTTTAACTTAATAAGCGACTTCAATGTTTCTAAAACTATTGCTAATAGGTCTCGAAATGTAGTCGAAACCAAAGAGTTGCTCTCAACTGGAGCAGGTAAAACTACTATATGTGAAGTAATTATCAAAGCTGCGGAAAAAACTTACATAGAGATAGAGCCTTATACAGTTGATGAGATGGAAAATCTTATTTTTGAATTCTGTGACTATATTGCAGACAAAGATAATACTAACCCGGATAAAAGGATAATTATTTCTCAAGAAATTGAAAGAGCTATTAGAAATGTTACAGAAATGAAGTTACGCTATCCAACAATTAACAATGAAGTAAAAAAAATTGATCTAGCTAAGGAAGAATTTGATAAGTTAGGATTAGATGAGTTTAAAAAAAAGGCTTTGAATAATTCACAGCTTGAATCTAGAAATAATAATAAAATTAAGTTTGATAATCAAAGAAACGAGCAAGAATGGATAAAAAATACATTTGCTGCCATTAATAATGTTGAGTTGAAAGAGTTTGCTATTCCAAGAAAAATATATCTTTATGTGAGCTATGATGTTTTATCTGGCTCAAACTTGTCTCAGTTCGACTCAGTTGTAGATACAAAAGGGCTTGATGAAAATCCAATTCGTAAAGACTTACAGAAATATATTGAGAATCAGGATACCATTTGTCTCTTTGTAACTCCCTTTAGTGCTGCTCCTGAAGCTAATATTAGTAAATTAATAGGCTATTATCTTACATCTAAATCAAAAGATTTTCATCATAGATTTGTAACTTTGGTATTACCTCACAAAAATGAACCTGAACAAGTTCATGGATGTAATGGCAATTATGATACAGGAATTCAAATCAGAAAAGAAGAGATTCAAGCTACATTCAGGCATTTGAACCTAGATTTTTTCCTAGAAAATATTTTGTTCTATGATGCTTTGAGATACTATCGTAATGATATAGTCAAACTAAATACTGACATTTATACTGAAGAAGATGTACAAGCAGATAAAAATGAATTTCTTGAAGCTATCGCAAGTGTAGTAAAACGTAGACAAAAAATTTTGTTAGAAGAAATCAAGGATATCAAAGAAAGCTTTACGAGAATAAAAAATGGTGATGCTTTGACAAAATCGGAAATAGAGATAATAGAAAATGCTATTCATAATATCAAGGATTTACGGTATTTGAATAGAAGAGTACCTAGTTTTGTTTATAAGGATTTTATTGAGAAATATATTGAATATTATCGTACTGTTTATCGGGCATGGAACACTAAACACGCTATTCATAGAAACTTCGGTTACTATAAGCCAAGGAATATAGATATATATTACGATATGAGGGTTATTGCTGAGGGAATCAATGAAGATGAAATGTTAAAAAAGTTTACCAAACAAGTAAAACAAGAATTAGAAAATATCCTTAATGAGCTTACATCTGCAAATGAATCTTTAAAAACACTTATCCCTGAATTAATCATACAATTTAATTCATTTTATGACAATTTTATTAATGAAGTAGGTGTAGAAATTCAATATGAAGCTATCAAAAAACTATCACCTCAAAGCGAAAATTCTGATTTCTGGATAGCTTTAATTAATGAAAAAGGTAGGGAAAGACCTCAAGGTGAAAAATATGTAGATAATGTATGTCAGACATTGAAGCACGAGCTTGAAACTGAGCAAAGCCTAAATACATTTTTAGAGATTAAAGCAGGACAGTATTGGGCAGAATTAGTTACTAAAATATTAAGCTTTTTTGGAGAAAAATAGACAAAAAGCAATTTTAAGTTGCATGGAAAATAAGAAGGGATGCAATATTATTGCATCCCTAAAACCAGTTTATAAATCAACCTAACTATCTATGACTAGCTTAAGTGAAGAAATATCTAGAAAACTGAATATATATAAGAGAAACTATGCAGAATATACAAAGTGTTTGATTAAAGGCAGGGAAATTGTTCTAGATGGACGGCCAGAAGAAAAAGTTAGACAATTGTTTATCTACTTTTTGGTAAATGAAAGTGGATTATTTCCAAGCAAAATTGATATAAAAGTGGAATGTGATTATCATGATATAGAATTATATAAAACTGTAATAAATGAATATTTTAAACCATATTGTCCTCCTTTAATGATTGTAGAAGTGAAGCGAGAAGAAGAAAATTTGCGTAATCATGAGAAGCAAATTGAAAGATACCTAAAAAAATCTTGTTCAGAGATTGGTATTTTATATAACTATCATCAAATTCTTCTATATACCAAACAAAACGCAGTATTTACGAGTAATTATCTCAATAGTCTTAAAGATATACCACCTTTAATTTTGCAAAGTTCTAATAAATTAGAAAAAGACATAGGGGAATTTGAAAAAGCTGTCAGGGGAAGTTTTGATAGCTTTATTTATCTTGTTAATAAGTATGGTAAATATCAACTTAACAGAATAGTTTTCAGGCTTAAACGTGAGCAGTTACCTATAGTGGGATCTTTCTTCAGATTTCAAGACAACAAGCTGTACTACAAGATATATATTCAAGATGTTCAACAACAGCAAAGCTGTGATTTTCAAGATTTTGAAAAGCTAATTTCTATTACTTATTGACAAATAAATGTGTATCCAAATAACACATGAACGTCAGAAAAATGGTAGAAATTATCCTTCCCAGTCTTGACGAGTATCGCACAGGAAATTGTCTGCGATCGCATCATCAAACGAATAAAGGCAATGCTCTGGAAAAATTCGTAGTGGTAAGTTAGTTTCTCGTAGCGCCAAATCAACACCCGCTTCAAAGCCATCTAACAAGGCTTCTTCTATTCGAGATTTTAAGCTAGGGTTCTGCCGCAGATGCCTATGAATGGCGCGGCGCTGTTCTCGAATCGTTAAAAACCAACTGCGAGAGCGTTGTTCGGGTTGATATTCCCACTTCAAAAGATGACCAAGTAATACACTCAGACGGCTTACGAGTTCCCGATATTCCTGTCTCCCCAAAGCTTGAATTTCCTCTTGCAGGTGTTGCCAGTCTAGTTCCATAACTAGCCTCTGCTCTAACGCTTTAGCCTGCTGCTGTGTCCAGCCATAGAAGTCTTGATCGTACAAAAAAGGTTTGTCCATAGAGTTAAATCTTCACAGCAAGAAACCACAAGCTAGTTTGATCCGATTTTGCGCTAAATCGCCCTTAAAAAATTTAATTACGAATTACGAATTAGGAATTATTTAACTGGCCTTGGCTTCATCTCCAGACGCTTCAGCCACAGCCGCCAATCTATCTGCCGCAGCTTGCACAATTTGAGCCACTTGAGCTAAAGGCATGTGCTGGATTTGTCTAAGAATCAGACTCAAATCTGAGGTTTCTGGAATTGGTTTGCCATCAATGCAGCTGATTAACTCTTCCATTGTGTAGCCTGCTTTAGATGCGATTCGAGCCAAATTTTCTGTATCTGGAACCTTCACACCTTTTTCCCACATCTGAACAGCAGTAGCAGATACCCCCAAAAGCTTACCAAATGCTCGCTGACTCATTGAACCGCGAGCTAGTTTAATGATTTCAATCAGTTTTTGTTTGCTTTCGATCTTCACTGCTTATATAGCTAGCCAACTTTATTTACAAGTTTACTTTCAATAATACAAGTTTACTTTTATATTGACAGCCTTGTGTTTTAGTACTAAACTATATCTCTGGTTGTAAATCGGCAACTAAAGGCATCAAGCTAGTAGACTAACCCATCTATCTTTAACCAACCCAAAAAAATTAGTTTGCTACGGCGCTTGTGCTAGTAGCTAGACTTTGCTGCGAAGAAATAATATCGAAGGTGCATCATGTTTCGCAAGCCACGCAAAATTAACCAATATCGCCGCAAAGGTAAAAACCTTATAGCCACTAATAAAATTAAACCAGAACAGTGGAACATTTCTGACGCAGAAACCAAAGAAGCTTTAAAAGTTAAAGGCTACGATGTTAAGCAAATCAAAAAAATCCACCTTTTGAAGCATCAAGTATGTATTTCCTACTGGGATGCAAAAGGCAATATATGCAGCAGCTTTTTTAGCTACCGGATTTTTGCGCGTTGGCAAAAAGAAACGGAAAAGTTAATTTATACTTGTCAAACGCTGAAGGAATGGGCGAAGCTAAACTATCTTATGAAGTACGAATTTGCTTATTACCATTATCCTAGTGAAATAGAAGATACACTCCACACGATATTACAAAACCACTTGTCTGTGTTAAAAGCAACAGTACAACAAGTGGTTTTACATGATCGTTAACAGCAAAAATTAGTTTAGTTAGCGGCAGAAGTCGCTAACTCCGCGAGACGTTCCTGTTGGTCTAGAGATATACAAGATTGAATAAGTGTCTCTAAATCACCATCCAAAACTGGGGTAAGGGAATAATTCTGACCTAACCGATGATCGGTAGCGCGGTTATCTTTATAATTATAGGTGCGAATTTTTTCCGATCGCGAGCCAGTACCAACCTGCGATCGCCGCATGGAAGTTACAGCTTCTTGTTGTTCGCTTAACTTGATTTCATACAACTTCGCCCGCAGAATTTGCATTGCCCGTTCTTTGTTTTGCAACTGACTGCGTTCTTCTGTACAGAAAATGCGTATTCCCGTCGGTTTGTGCATCAAGTCAACGGCTGTTTCCACCTTGTTGACGTTTTGTCCACCAGCACCACCAGAACGGGCTGTAGTCATTTCAATATCTTTCGGGTCAATGTGAATTTCCACATCATCCACCTCTGGCATAATCGCCACCGTAGCTGTGGAAGTATGAACCCGTCCCCCAGATTCAGTTGCCGGCACGCGCTGCACACGATGCACTCCAGCTTCAAACTTTAGCTGGCTGTAAACGTTATTACCTTTAATTTCGAGAATGACTTCTTTCCAGCCACCCATTTCTCCACGAGATTCGCTCACTAGAGAAACTTTCCAACCTTGAGTCTGAGCATAGCGGGTGTACATCTGCATCAAATCGCCAGCCCAAATACTCGCTTCATCACCACCTGTGCCAGCGCGAATTTCCAACATGATATTCTTTTCATCATTGGGGTCGCGTGGTAGCAGTAAGACTTTCAAGCGAGACTCTAAATGTTCTATTTTTTCTTCAAGTTCTTTTACTTCCAGTGATGCCATTTCTTGCAACTCTGGATCACTCGCAGATTCTTTATAAACCTCACGCGCTCCGATCAAGTCTTCTTGAGCTGTTTTCCAAATTTCATAAGTATTAACGACCTCTTCCAAAGAAGAACGAGACTTAGCAATTTCTTGATACTCATCAGGATTGCTAGCGGTATCGGGGTCGCCAAGACGACGTGTTAATTCATTAAAAGTTTGTTCAACGGATTTTAGTTTGTCCAGTAAGTATGATTCAGCCATGACGATTGCGATCGCTCCTTAAAAAATAACAAATTGGCTCGAGCATATAAATGAAAATCGACCCAGCTGATGCAGGGCCGTCTTAACAGCAGAGCCAACCCGCTACTTTTTGTTTTGATCGTCGCCAGATGTTTGAGTGCTGCTCATGCCGTACTTGCGGAGGAAGCGCTCTACTCGACCCTCAGTGTCAATAATCTTCTGAGTGCCGGTGTAAAATGGGTGATTTCCAGACCAAACATCTACATGCAATTCTGGCTTAGTAGAGCCAATAGTCATAACAACTTGACCGTTGCAGTAAACTTTAGCATCTGGATACCACTTGGGGTGAATATCAGCTTTAGCCATTGTTCCTTTTGTGATGAATCTATATCAATTATAACTTTCAGGTTTCAATCGGAGCTAGGGAATTAGGGACTGGGGGAGATGCCCCATGTCCAATTCCCTAACGCTTAGAGTACTGAGGCGCTTTTCGAGCTTTATGTAAACCATATTTCTTCCGCTCTTTTGCTCTCGGATCGCGAGTCAAGTAACCTTCGGTTTTCAAAGGTGGGCGGTTGTCTGGGTCTAGTTGGCACAAAGCACGAGCAACTCCCAAACGAACAGAATCAGCCTGTCCGGTCAAGCCGCCGCCTTCTGCTTTTACCAAAATGTCATATTCGTTTTCTAGTCCCAGAGTTTCCAGGGGTGCTTTGATCACTCCCAGGTAGTTGGGGTTAAATTGGAAATACAAGGTTCCATCTTTACCGTTCACAATCAGTTGACCGGTGCCTGGAACCAAGCGTACCCGTGCTACTGCGTTCTTACGACGTCCAGTACCCCAGTATACGGCGCGACCGCTATTAGCATCTGCTACTACCATTAATTTTCTTCTCCAGGAATTGTACTAACTTTTAATTCTTTAGGTTTTTGAGCATCATGAGGATGCGTAGGCCCAGCATAGACTTTCAGCTTGGTGAACAACTGCTTACCCAGGCTATTTTTAGGTAGCATACCTTTAACAGCTTGTTCTAAAATCCGCTCTGGTATGCGATCTTGCAGTTTAGCGAAAGTTTCCGTTTTCATCCCACCGGGACGACCAGAATGGCGGCGGTAAAGCTTTTGAGTACGCTTTTTGCCTGTGACTGCTACTTTCTCGGCATTAATGACGATTACGAAGTCACCTGTATCTAAATGAGGTGTATATTCGGGTTTCTTTTTACCTCTCAATACCTGAGCGATTTCGCTGGCGAGGCGACCAAGACGTTTATCGGTGGCGTCTACTATGTACCACTCACGCTCAAGGGTTGCTTGAGAAGGAAGGTATGTTTTAACTGTTGTCATTTGTCATTTGTCCTTTGTCATTTTTAATTTGTCATTAGTCATTTGTCTTTTGTCATTTGTCAGATGTCTTTTGTTATTCACTAATGACGATTGTACAGACAAGGGTTAATCGCGTCTCTACTGACCAATGACTAATGACTCTTGACTAGTGACGAACTTTGGCAAGGTGTCGTACCAAATCTCTTTTGGAAAGGGAAAATCGGGATAGCCGACTCGCAACAAGCACAAGCCTTGGGGCGGGGCGGCGTGTTTCACTTCTTCCCGGCGTTGTTCTTTCCAGAGTTCGGTGAAGCTAGAAAGTGTTCGTTGTTCAGAACCTACTTGTACCAGCATCCCTACCAACAGCCGTACCATGCCATACAAAAATCCATCTGCCTGTATTTCAATATGGATAAATGGCCCACTACGACGACACTCTGCTGCTTGCACTTCTACCCAGGAATGCGATCGCTTTGAGCCTGCACGGTGAAAAGCAGCTAAGTGATGCTTTCCTAAGAGAGGTTTCAAGGCAGCTTGGATTAAAGATTCATCCAGGGGTGCATAATAATAATGCCAACTGAAGGGTCTTACAAACAAGTTAGGCCGATCTTCAGTATATATTGTGTAACGATACCGTCGATAAGCTGCACTAAAGCGAGCGTGCCAACGGTTATTTACACTAGCTGAAGCCCTGATTAATATATCTGGCGGCAGATAGCTGTTGAGGATTGTTGCCCACTTGTGAGGCGGAATTAAACCTGTTGCTTCAAAATGGGCTACTTGAGCAGCAGCATGAACTCCAGAATCGGTTCGCCCAGCACCATGTAGTGTTACATGATACCCAAGAATAGTAGCGATCGCTCTTTCTATCTCTTCTTGGACAGTCCGTTGTTTTTTTTGCCGTTGCCAGCCATGAAAATGAGTGCCCAGGTATTGAATTACCAAGGCTACTCGATGAGTTTGTGTAGGCTGGTGGCTTTCTAACATACAGATTTTGTCATTTGTCCTTTGTCAGTTGTCCTTTGCTATTCACTAATGACCAATGACTAATGACTAATGACTTAAACCAATTCAATTATCGCCATTTTTGCATTATCGCCCCGACGCGGTACGGTATGGAGGATGCGGGTATAACCGCCCTGGCGATCGCCATATCGAGTAGGAGCTTGCTCAAATAGAGCGTGAACCAGTTGTTTGTCGAAGATGTAGCCAAGAGCTTCCCGGCGTGCTGCCAAGGAGCCATTTTTAGCTAGAGTAATCATTTTTTCCACTTCACTTCGGAGAACTTTCGCTCTAATTAAAGTGGTGGTGATCTTACCATGACGGATCAGCTCGGTGGTGAGCGATCGCAGTAAAGCACGGCGTTGATCAGTTGGTTTACTGAGTTTTTTGACGCGACAACGGTGACGCATAATTATGCACTATGAGTTATGAACGGTTTTTCTTAAGGGTGTTTAGAGCCTCTTTCCATTGGCAGGGTGATGCCCAAGCGTCGCTGCAAAGCTTCCACGACTTCTTCTGCTGATTTCTGCCCAAAGTTCTTAATTTCTAAGAGGTCTTCTTGGGTATAATCCAACAAATCTGCCACAGAGTTAACTTGTGCCCGTTTGAGACAGTTATATGCCCGCACAGAAAGTTGTAACTCTTCGATGGGTATCTGGGCAGTTGGATCGTCTGGAATCTCTGAACCTGTGTCTGTTGGTTCTAGGGAGATGTCTTTCAACGGGTTGAATAAATCTACCAAGATCCCAGCGGCCGAAGATAGTGCTTCTTGGGGGGAAACACTGCCATTTGTCCAAACTTCCAACAGCAG
This sequence comes from Nostoc sp. ChiVER01, assembly GCF_034531155.1. Lineage (NCBI taxonomy): Bacteria > Bacillati > Cyanobacteriota > Cyanophyceae > Nostocales > Nostocaceae > Nostoc > Nostoc sp. ChiVER01. The sequence continues at coordinate 256,081 of NZ_JAVRBS010000008.1, forward strand.
TCGGTCTTTTGGAATCAAGCCTTCCCCACGAGATTCTTCAACACTGTAGTTGACTTTTCGCACTGGCATAAATATGGAGTCGATTTGCAGAAAATCCAACGATGTGGCTTCTTCACGTCCTCGCTCTACAGTGCGATAGCCTTTACCTTTCTCAATCCGAAATTCCATTTCCAGCTTTCCACCCTCAGCGATGGTGGCTACATACTGGGTCGGATCGATAACTTCTACTTCACTAGGCAAATCAAAATGCGCCGCAGTGATTGTCGCGGGGCCGCTAACGAGTAATCTACCAATCTGAGGCTGCGAGGAATAGTTTTTTAGGATAACTTCCTTCATTCTCATGAGGATTTCCAGCACATCTTCCCGCACGCCCGGAACTGTAGCAAACTCGTGTGAAACGCCTGCAATCCGCACTGCTGTAACTGCTGTACCTTCTAGGTTGGAGAGTAAAACTCGCCGCAGTGCGTTGCCAACTGTTGTTCCTTGACCGCGTTCTAGAGGTTCCAGAACAAATTTACTGTAATGGTTCCGACTTTCTTCAGTATTCGACTCTACACATTCAATCTGAAACTGCGCCACGGATGAGCCTCCCTTTTTCTAAGGTGCTGCTAGCAGACAAATCAATTGCCTCCCGAATTGAATTTATGTCCTGTAGATTATAGGTATATCAAACTATTAGTATAAAATTACGGTATAGTTTGACACTCCCATTGAGCTTGCAGGCGCTAATAATATTTTGGGTTCCCGAAGTTTATACAGCTTTCCCTCTGGGAAATCTGACGCACTTTTGGTCGCCCAAGCTTTCACACAATGACAATTTACACGTTAGAAGCCCAACTGGACGTCGTAAGTAACTTTACTTAGTTTGATTGTAGCTTCTCGCCCTCAATGCCCAAGTCTTGGTGTTTAAACTCGACGGCGCTTGGGTGGACGGCAACCATTGTGAGGAATGGGGGTAATATCCCGAATGAGTGTAATTTCCAGTCCTGCTCCTTGAAGTGCCCTGATAGCGGTTTCTCTACCTGCTCCTGGCCCACTTACCATTACCTCAATTTGGCGCATTCCTTGATCGATGGCTCTACGGGCTGCACTTTCAGCAGCAGTTTGCGCTGCAAAGGGAGTTCCCTTTTTTGCTCCCTTAAAACCGCTAGAACCAGCACTAGCCCAGGAGATGACATCTCCATTTTGATCGGTAATGGTGACAATGCTATTGTTGAAAGTAGACTGGATGTAGGCCATCCCACTGGGTACATTCCGTTTCTGCTTCTTGCTCCCGGTTTTTTTAGTTGGTTGTCTCGCCATACTTCTTTAGTTGATTTAAGGTAAAACTTGCTTGGATTAGCAAGCGTTGCAAAATTATTTCCCTGGAGCCTTCTTCTTCCCAGCCACTGTCTGCCTTCTACCTCGACGGGTTCTGGCATTGGTGCGAGTTCTTTGTCCTCTTACTGGTAAGCCCATGCGATGACGACGACCTCTGTAGGTACCAATGTCAACTAAGCGCTTGATGTTCAAAGACTCCAAGCGCCGCAAGTCGCCTTCAACTTGATAGTTGGTTTCTATTTCCCCTCTTAGGGCTGTCACATCGGCATCACTTAAGTCCTTAACGCGAGTGTCTGGGTTCACACCAGTAGCCGCTATAATTTCTTGAGAACGTGATAAACCAATTCCATAGATGTAAGTCAGACCGATCTCAACGCGTTTATCGCGTGGAAGGTCTACTCCGGCAATACGTGCCACAATGAACTCTCCCTATTGTTCTCGCAATTACTGTTGGTTGGAAAAACGTGATTAATCGCGTCTTTTCGTTTTAATGATGATATGCGTCCTGCAACTCACTCTGTTGGTAAGAGTGTTATCCTTGACGTTGCTTGTGCTTTGGGTTCACGCAAATCACCATAACGCGACCACGACGTTTGATTACGTTACACTTTTCACAAATTTTCTTGACTGAGGCTCTAACTTTCATGCCTTTTATTTTTTGACTCCAAATATAAAATTATAGCATTTCTAGGGAAATTAATCCAGTTAAATGACTAGTAAACAGCCAAAAAAATGGTTTTATGGTAAAATTCTCTACATATACTTACTTCTTTCTTAGTCGATAGGTAATTCTGCCTTTGCTTAAGTCGTAAGGAGTTAGTTCTACCTTGACGCGATCGCCGGGCAAAATCTTGATATAATTTCGGCGAATTTTGCCGGAAATGTGAGCTAGCACGTTAAAGCCATTGTCCAAGTCAACGCGAAACATCGCATTGGGCAGGGACTCTGTAACCGTGCCTTCCATTTCAATCAAATCTTGCTTAGACAATTTGTTTTTTCCTCAACTCAACAATTTCGTGTTCAGTTGCAGCACTTTATCTGCAAGAGAACACACTTTAAGAAATATATCAACAGTTTATTAATATATCTTAGCTAAAATTGATCTTTTTCTTGGTATGGGGAGTGGGGAGAGACGTGATTAATAGCGTCTGTATTGGTTAATTCCCTATTTCCTACTCCCTATTCCCCATTTTTTACCCCCCTTCAGGAAGCAATTACCCTTTGCAGTTCATTAGTGACATCTTCTTGGGACTGATTACCATTGACTGTTAGAAGTTTTTTGCGATCGCCGTAATAATTAATTAAAGGTGCAGTTTCAGCGCGGTACACTTCTAAACGACGACGAATCACCTCTTCGGTATCATCTTTTCGTCCTCTAGCTAGCAAACGTGCGATCACAATTTCATCTGGTGCATCTAGGTTGACTACCCTTTCGCCACTCTGATGTATTTCTTCCAGTAACTTCTCCAGAAAACCTGCTTGGGTCACTTTGCGGGGAAAACCATCAAGAATCCAACCATTTTTGGCATCTGGTTGATTGAGGCGTTCCTGTACCAAGTCCTGCACAAGCTGATCGGGTACTAACTCGCCACTATCAACATAAGCTTGAGCCTTGATTCCCAAATGAGTTTGCTCTTTCATGGCTTGTCTCAAGATTTCACCAGTAGAAATATGGGGAATATTCAAGTGTTCAGCCAAAGTTTGAGCTTGTGTTCCTTTACCCGCTCCAGGTGGCCCCAAGAAGATTAATCGCGTCACTATTATTTCACCATTCCTTCATAGCGCTGAGAGATGACATAAGTTTGGACTTGTTTGGCTGTCTCAATTGCCACACCAACTAAAATTAACAAAGAGGTGGCACCTATTCCTCGGAAAGTTTTCACATTCAAAGCACTTTCCACGGCGGTGGGGATAATAGCAACCAAGCCCAAAAAGATCGCACCCAATAAAGTTAGTCGATTGGACACGCGTTCGATATACTCGCTAGTTGCCTTGCCGGGACGAATTCCAGGAATACTAGAACCCATTTTCTTCAAGTTCTGCGCTACATCTACTGGGTTGAGAATCAAAGAAGAGTAGAAGTAGCTAAAGAAAACGATGGAAATCATGTAGACCAAGGCATAGACCCAGGAGCTAGAACCGCTTGGACTCAAATAAGTGTTAACTATATTCGCCAAATCGGCATTTTTTGTAAAATTAGCGATCAGCAGTGGCAAACTGAGGATGGCAGCAGCAAAAATAATTGGCATCACGCCGCCTTGATTTAACCGCAGAGGCAGATAACTACGCTGTTCTGCCAATACTCGCCGACCTACTTGGCGACGAGCCGAAATAATTGGGATGCGGCGCATTCCTTCTTGCACAATCACAATCCCAACAATTGTTGCCAGGAAAACTAAGACCAGCACGATCACACGACCCACTGTTTCCCTGCCACCAACTTGTACCAAGTCGATGGTATCGCCTAAAGCTTTTGGTAATGACGCGACAATGTTGACAAAAATCAGCAATGATGCTCCGTTACCAATACCACGTTCTGTGATCAGTTCTGATGCCCACATTACGAACATGGAACCAGCAGTTAGAGCGATCGCAGTTTCAGCTACGAAAATTGGCCCTGGCTTTAAGGCGAATTGCTGGAGGAATAATGCCGAAAAAGCTGTACTTTGTAGAATTGCCCAAACTACAGTGACATAGCGGGTAATTTGCGATATTTTGCGCCTACCTGCTTCACCTTCATTTTTCTGTAAATTTTCTAAAGATGGAATCGCTGCGGTGAGCAATTGGATGATAATAGACGCATTAATGAAGGGCAAAATCCCTAAAGCAAAGACTCCTAAAGTTGAAAGTCCTCGCCCGGAAAATATATCCAATAAGCCGAATATGGAATTATTGCCTGATATGGCTTCGGCAAATCTAGGTCTATCAATGCCTGGCACGGGTAAAAAGATACCCAGGCGAACCAAAATTAAAATACCGACGGTAACAAGCAGCCTACCTCTGAGGCCAGCTGCTTGCGCCATCTGCATAAAAGTTTCTTGAGCCGTTGGGGCTTTATCTCGACTGATCATAGAGTGCTACCTTTATAGTGAACCAGGCGCTGACAGCGAGTTGGCTTCCATTTAAGTGCGCTGTTCCGGCTCACTCATAAGACTTCACAACTACCACCAGCTGCCTCAATTTTGCTACGAGCTGAACCTGTGAAAGCTGCCGCTTGTACCTTGAGCGGAATGCTCAATTCCCCGTTACCTAAAATTTTCAATGGCCCCTTGACAGCAGTCAGGATGCCTGCGGCTTTCAAGGAGGTCAAAGTTACTTCCGTATTAGCAGGAAGAGAGGCTAGCTTCTCTACATTAATCGTAGTGTAAATCTTCTGATTAACAATCGGAAAGCCCTTCAGCTTAGGTAAGCGGCGGTACAATGGCTGTTGACCACCTTCAAAACCTGGACGAGTGCCACTACCAGAACGAGATTTTTGACCTCGCATACCTAAACCAGCACTGGCACCTTGACCGGCAGAAATACCTCTGGCTACACGCTTCTTGCGTTTCTTTGAGCCTTTTTGCGGCTTAACATCGTTGAGTCTCATGATGTAATTAGTTCTTGTTTACACAAAAGCTCTGTAAGTGGGACTCTACTAAATGTAGAGACTTTCAATAGGAATACCGCGATCTTCTGCGACTTCAGAAAGAGTCCGCAGTGTAGATAAGGCATTGACTGCGGCTCTAGCATTATTGAGCGGATTGTTAGAGCCAAGTTGCTTGGCTAAGACGTTACGAACTCCTGCCAATTCCAACACAGTCCGCACAGCACCACCAGCAATTACCCCAGTACCAGGTGAGGCTGGGCGCATCATCACTTTCGCACCGCCACCAACACCATTAATGGGATGAGGGATAGAGTTAGATTTGGTGATAGGGATATCAATGAGGTGTTTTTTGCCGTCGGCTACGCCTTTTTTAACGGCGCCAATTACATCTGAGGCTTTGCCTACTCCAACACCAACTTGACCACGTTCGTTACCGACAACAACGATCGCTCGGAAGCTGAGTTTTTTACCACCTTTGACCACTTTACTTACGCGTCGGATTTGGATAACCCGTTCTTGCCAAGTGGTTTCTTCTTTTTTGGCACGCTTTGTTCTACTTTTACGCTCTGTTGCCATAATTTAGTGCTCTGGTGAACGTCATTTGTGAGCCAGTGCGGTCTTGGGGGTCTCCCCCATGAGTAACTGGCGTTAGCGAAGCGATAGCGACGCAGGAGCGTCACCCGAAGGGTCTTTTGTCCTTTGTCATTTGTCCAATAACTAATGACTAATGACTTTAGAAATCTAAACCAGCTTCGCGTGCTGCATCAGCTAATGCTTTGACACGACCATGATATAAGTTACCACCGCGATCAAAGACTACTTTGGTGATGCCTTTTTCTAGCGATCGCACTGCAATCAATTTACCAACTTGCACAGATGCATCGCGGTTTGCACCTGACGCTAAACTAGATTTCAACTCTGGTTCTACAGTCGATGCTGCCACGATGGTTTGATGTTGAGTATCATCAATTATCTGGGCATAAATATGCTCATTAGAACGAAATACCGCTAAACGCGGACGTTCTGGAGAGCCAATAACTTTGCCACGAACGCGTCGATGACGACGGTTTTTTGATTCTCTACGAGTAAGTTTCATTTCTACTTCTTACCACCCTTACCAGTCTTACCAGCTTTCCGTCTGACCACTTCACCGGCATAGCGAATACCTTTACCTTTGTAAGGTTCTGGTGGACGAACGGCACGAATTTTGGCGGCTGTGTTGCCTACGATTTCTTTGTCATAGCCGCTGACAATGACGTTAGTGGTACCTTCTACAGCAAATTGAATTCCATCTGGTGGTTCAATTTGCACTTGATGGCTATAACCCATATTCAAAACTAGGTTACGCCCTTGAACTTGTGCCCGGTAACCAACACCTTGAATTTCTAAACGGCGTTGAAAACCTTGGGAAACTCCCTCAACCATGTTGGCAACTAAAGTACGGCTCAAGCCGTGCAGTTGCTTTGAGGTACGAGTTTCATCCCGACGATTTACCTGTAATATGTCTCCCTCTTGAGAGAGCGAGACATTAGGTGTGAGAGTGCGAGAAAGTTCTCCTTTCGGGCCTTTCACCACAATATTCGTACCATCGATCGCCACTTGAACTTTGGCGGGAATAGTAATTGGACGTTTACCAATACGAGACATGACTTTTTGTCCTTTGTTATTTGTCCTTTGTCCTTTGTCCTTCACTAATGACAAATGACTAATGACCAATGACTACCAAACGTAACAAAGTACTTCGCCACCCAAGTTCTGACGCCGCGCTTCGCGGTCAGTCATAATCCCACTGGATGTAGAAATAATGGCAATGCCAATGCCGCCTAGTACTCTTGGTAATTCTTTTCTGTTGGAATAAACACGCAAGCCAGGCTTACTCACTCGCTTTAAGGCAGTGATCAGAGGCTGACGGTTTTTACCTTTGTATTTCAGGGAAATCACTAGATTGCGTTTTACCCCTTCTTCTGCTTCTTCGATTTCAGCAATAAAGCCTTCCTCCCGTAGCACTTTGGCAATGCTCCGGGTCATTTTTGTAGCTGGCACTTGTGTAGTTTGATGCCGCGCCAGGTTGGCATTGCGGATGCGCGTCAGCATATCTGCAATTGTGTCGTTAGCCGCCATCGTTCCCTCTATAGATGAACTTATTGATCGCGAAAGGGCATTCCTAATTCTTTAAGTAAGGCGCGTCCCTCTTCGTCGTTTTTTGCTGTGGTGATGATGGAAATATCCAGACCACGTACTTGATCGATGCTGTCGTATTCGACTTCTGGAAAAATTAGCTGTTCTCTGACACCTAGAGTATAATTACCGCGTCCGTCAAAGCTTTTAGGGCTAACGCCGCGAAAATCTCTGATTCTGGGTAGTGACAGGCTAACTAGTCTGTCGAAAAAGGCATACATCCGTTCGGCTCTGAGAGTAACCATGATCCCTACAGGCATCCCTTGACGAATCTTAAAGCCAGCGATCGCCTTTTTCGCCCGTGTCACCACTGGTTTTTGACCAGTGATCACTGAAATTTCGTTTATGGATGCTTCCAGCGACTTCGCATTTTGAGCTGCTTCACCCAAACCCCGGTTAATAGTAACCTTTACCAACTTCGGTACTTGATGAACGTTGGTATATTGAAACTGATTGATCAGTTTGGGGACGATTGTCTCTTGATATAAGGTTTTGAGTCTTGTTGTCGCCATAGTTTTTTGTCCTGATATCCCTGGGCTTGGTCAGGGAACTTTTATTGTCCTTCGTTATTTGTCCTTTGTCTTTTGTTATTTGTCTTTATAACTAATGACTAATGGCCAATGACTAATAACTATTTATCCAGAATCTCGCCAGTTTTCTTGAGTTTTCTAACTTTTTTGCCTTCTGAGGTAAAGGTATAACAAACACGACTGGCAACATTTTGCTTAGTAGAATAAAGCATTACGTTAGAGCTATGAATCGGGAATTCTTGGGTGACAATCCGCCCTGATTCCCCTTCTTGCTGGGGTTTGACGTGCTTGGTTTTAATGTTGACACCTTTGACGATGACTTTACTCAGTTGGGGAAGTGCCTGGATAATTTCACCAACTTTTCCTTTGTCTTTGCCAGCAATCACTTGTACGGTGTCGCCAGTTTTGACGTGCATTTTGTGGAATACTTTGGGCGTACCTTGTTTGGTTGCCATTAAAGCACCTCCGGAGCCAGAGAAACAATTTTAGTAAAGTTTTTATCGCGCAGTTCCCGAGCAACTGGGCCAAAAACCCGTGTACCTCTGGGATTACCGTCTTTGTTGATGATCACAGCAGCATTATCATCAAAGCGAATACTCATGCCACTGTCACGACTTACAGCTTTCCGAGTGCGAACAATTACTGCTTCCACAACATCAGACTTTTTTACAGCCATGTTGGGTGTAGCATCTTTGACAACGGCGATAATTTTATCGCCGATAAAACCATAACGACGATTGCCTCCGCCTAAAACGCGGATGCACATTAGTTTGCGGGCACCGCTATTATCTGCGACATTCAGGTAAGTCTGGGGTTGAATCACAATTATTCTCCCTTGTAATGTTGTTAATTTCTAACAACGATGAGGTTTAAGTAGGCTTGACGTTCAGGACTTCTGTGATTTTCCAGCGCTTGGTTTTACTCAGGGGTCTAGTTTCCTGAATGCGAACGCGATCGCCTACTTTACACTTATTTTCTTCGTCGTGAACTTTATATCGTTGGGTGTTAACCACAATTTTGCCGTACTTGGGGTGAGGAGCGCGGTTTTCTATGGCTACTACCACAGTTTTTTGCATTTTATCGCTCACTACCAAGCCAACTCGTTCTTTAACTGCCATAATCTCCTACTTTTCTTCTTTAGCCGATTGACTTGCTGCCCGTTTGCGTTCTGTTTCTAGCGTTAGCAACTGGGCTAGGCGGTGTCGCATTTGGCGGAACTGGTGAGGCTTTTCTAGTTGTCTTGTAGCTTTTTGCAAGCGCAACTGAAATAGTTGTCTTTTAATAGCGACAATTTCATCAGAAAGCTTCTCGTCACTTAATTCTCTAGCTTCTGACATCTTGGGAAGAGGCATAAGTTACTCCTGCTCCTGTGGTTGAGAGCGCACAATAAACTTAGTTTTTATTGGCAGTTTAAATGAAGCCAAACGCATTGCTTCACGAGCAATTTCTTCAGAAACTCCACCGATTTCAAACAAAATTCGTCCTGGTTTAACTACAGCTACCCAAAACTCTGGATTACCTTTACCGGAACCCATCCGGGTTTCAGCAGGACGCATGGTTACAGGTTTATCAGGGAAAATCCGAATCCAGATTTGTCCACCCCGACGAATATAACGAGTCATTGCCCGACGGGAAGCCTCGATTTGCCGCGAGGTAATCCAAGCCGGTTCTTGCGCTTGGAGCGCAAAATCACCGAAGTTAAGGGTACTACCACGGCTGGCTAGTCCCTCCATCCGTCCGCGCTGTTGTTTGCGGAATTTAGTTCTTCTAGGGCTTAACATGATTGGCTACTAGGTACTGGGCATTGGGCATTGGGCATTGGGCATTGGGCATTGTCAATTCTCTATGCGCCATGCCCCATTCCCCTTTTATCCTTCATTTGAGCGGTCTTCAAATTGCTGGCGACGACGTTGTTGTTGACGACGACGGGGTTCACGATCGCGATCGCCACGATCGCGGGGATCGCGTTCGCGGCTTGCTGGTGGTAGCGGATCTGGTTCCTGTCCAGGAATAATTTCTCCCTTGAACACCCATACTTTGATGCCCAAAATGCCGTAAACAGTTTTTGCTGTGCAATAAGAGTAGTCAATATCAGCCCGTAAGGTATGTAAAGGTACTCTACCTTCACGAGTCCACTCTGTCCGGGCAATTTCTGCACCGTTGAGCCGACCACTAACTTGGATTTTAATACCTTGGACACCAGCGCGTTGGGCCCGTTGAATTGATTGCCGCACTACGCGCCGAAAGGAAACCCGACGTTCTAATTGTTGAGCAATATATTCGGCAATTAGATAGGCATCAGCATCAACTCGTTGGACTTCAACTACGTTAATGCGAATTTGACGATTACTACCCAACAACCCTTGGAGTCCGGTACGCAAGGATTCGATACCTTGACCACCACGACCCACTACTACACCTGGTCTAGCGGTACGTACTTCTAAGTCGATTTGGTCAGCTTTGCGCTCAATCCGCACTTCGGAAATTCCGGCGTTGTTTTGAGCCTGCCTACCCAGCTTTTGTTCTATATATTGACGCAGTTTGTGGTCTTCTTGTAAAAGTTCTGGATAGCGATCAGGAACAGCAAACCAACGGGATTGATGTTCTTGTGTAATACCCAGGCGAAAACCAACTGGATGAATCTTCTGTCCCACGAATGCTTCCTCTAAAATTTCTTACTTTACCCAATTTATTCGTGTAAACGTGATTATTTTTCTGGGGCGGCTCCAACAGCCACAGTAATATGACACGTCGGTTTGCGAATTTGGTAAGCTCGACCTTGCGCTCTTGGTTGGAATCGCTTCAGAGATGGCCCTTGATCGGCATAAGCCTGAGTAATCACTAGTTGAGTTCGATCTAACCCAGCGTTGTGTTCGGCATTAGCAGCAGCGCTTCTGAGAACTTTTAATATGGGTTCAGTAGCGCGATAGGGCATGAATTCCAGGATAATTAACGCTTCACGGTACGATCGCCCACGAATTTGATCGAGTACCCGACGCACTTTATAGGCCGAGATGCGGATAAAACGAGCGATCGCTTTTACTTCAGTAGTATTAGTAGCCATAATTTTCTCCAATTTTGTCATTTGTCATTTGTCATTTGTCACTTGTCTTTAGCTAATGACTAATGACTAATAACTAATGACTACCTACCCGCTTTTTTGTCGCTTTTTCCATGACCCCTGTAGGTGCGTGTTGGGGCAAATTCACCCAATTTGTGACCTACCATCTGTTCATTTACAAAAACTGGAACGTGTTGGCGTCCGTTGTGAACAGCTATGGTATGACCTACCATTAGAGGCAAAATTGTCGAAGCTCTTGACCAAGTTTTAATAACTTCTTTTCTGTTGTTGTCGTTGAGCTTTTCAATTTTCTTTAGGAGATGATCCGCAACGAAAGGACCTTTTTTTAGAGAACGACCCATAGTTCAATTTTGGATTTAGGATTTAGGAATGATGAGTGAGGAATTAGGAGTTAGATTTTACTCTCAACTTATAACTCTTAACTCCTAACTCTTTAAGACTCACGACCACCGCGACCGCGTTTGGAAGACTTACGGCGACGACGGATAATCAATTTGCTGCTAAGTTTCTTACGATTGCGTGTCTTCGCGCCCAATGTGGGTTTACCCCAAGGTGTAACAGGCCCTGATCTACCGATAGGTGCCCTACCCTCACCACCACCATGTGGGTGATCCACTGGATTCATGACGCTTCCTCTAACCTTAGGACGGCGACCTTTCCAGCGATTTCGCCCTGCTTTACCTGCACTCAGGTTTCTTGCATCGGTGTTGCCTACTTGCCCAATGGTGGCGTAGCATTCGCGCCGAATCAAGCGGACTTCTCCTGAAGGCAATTTGAGAGTTACATAATTACCTTCTTTTGCCACAACTTGGGCGCTAGCACCAGCAGCACGCACAATTTGACCACCTTTACCAGGAGTCAGTTCTACGTTGTGAACACCAGTACCCAAGGGAATCTTTGAAAGAGGTAAAGCATTACCATCTTCAAAAGGAGCTTCAGGCCCAGAAATAATTATTGTTCCAACTTTCAACCCATTGGGATGGAGGATATAACGTTTTTCGCCATCTTGGTAATACAAAAGGGCAATTCGGGCATTGCGGTTAGGATCGTATTCAATTGCTGCGACTTTGGCAGGAATATTATGTTTATCCCTTTTAAAATCGATGATTCGGTAAAGTTGTTTGTGTCCGCCACCCCGGCGACGACTAGTAATCCGCCCAGTATTATTCCGACCTTTGGCGCGATGCTTCGAGGTAGTTAGGGATTTTTCTGGCTCGGTTTTTGTGATTTCCGCAAAGTCAGAAACTGTAACTTGGCGAGTACTGGGGGTATAAGGGCGATAAGAACGAGTACCCATAATCTATTTTGGATTTTGGATTTTGGATTTACTTAATTTTGGATTTTGAACTTTGGATTTTAGATTTAATGAGTGTTTAACTAATTGCGACCATCTTGGGGACTTATTGAGTAAACTCCTCAATCTAAAATCTAAAATCTAAAATCTAAAATTCCTAGACTTCTGGGAATAGAACTTGTCTAATCTTGTCTTCATCCCCAGGTGCGACGGTAACAATGGCTCGCTTATATTGGGGTTTATAACCAATAAATTTACCAACGCGCCGCTTTTTACGCGGTGGTAGGGTGGTGTTGACTTTTACAACCTTGACCTGAAACAAGTCTTCGATCGCAGCCTTGATTTCTGGCTTAGATGCCTTTGGAATTACTTCAAAGGTATACTTATTCTGCTCCATCAAGATAGTCGCTTTTTCGGTGACGATTGGGCGACGCACTAAGTCGGCAAGGTCACGGGGGTCAAAGCTAGGCACTGTAGACCTCCTGAATTTTTTCTAGGGCTGATGCCGTAACTACAATTTTGTCAGCGTGCAGTAAATCAAAAACATTTAGCTGGTCGGCTGCAATTAGTTTTAAATTTTCAATGTTGCGGGCTGACAAATAAACGTTATCTGTATCCGCAATTTCAGACAAGATTAACAGTGACTTGCTTTCTGGTACTACTCCCCAACGGGCAAGCGCTGCCACTAATTCTTTAGTCTTTGGGCGAGATAGCTCGGTGCTAAATTCTTCTACTACGATCAAATCCTCAATGCGGCTGACAAATGCTGTCCGTAGTGCTAAACGTCGCTCTTTGCGATTTAACTTAAGGTTGAAGTCTCTAGGCTTTGGCCCAAAAATTACACCACCACCACGCCACAATGGCGAACGAATAGACCCTGCACGAGCGCGACCAGTACCTTTTTGTCGCCAAGGTTTACGGCCACCGCCTCTGACTTCTGAACGAGTTTTTGTACTGGCATTTCCTTGACGAGCATTAGTCAATTGCCGGACTAAGGCGCGGTGTACAATATGAGATGCTGTTTCTTCTTTGGCAACGCGCAACTCAAAGGTCGTCTCGCCAACCTGTTCTCCTTGCCAATTTTTAACTACGCTTTCAACCATCTTTGTTATTTGTCCTTTGTCATTGGTGAGCCACTGCGGTCTTGGGGTCTCCCCAAGTGAAGCAGGTGGCGTCATTTGTCATTTGTCTTTTGCCATTTGTCCTTAGCCAATGACTAATGACTAATGACTCTTGACTAATGACTTTTGACTATCCCACTGTTTTTGCAGGCACAATACTTACTAAAGCGCCCGGTTTACCAGGAATTGCTCCTTTAATAAGCAATAAGTTGCGTTCTGCATCAACTCGAACTATGGTCAGCTTACGGATTGTGATCCGTTTGCCACCTAAACGGCCTGCCATCCGCTTACCTGGATAGACACGACCTGGTGTTGTACCAGCACCAATAGAACCCGGCGCTCTGTGGTTTTTAGAACCGTGGGACATGGGCCCCCGACCAAAGTTGTTGCGCTTCTGGTTGCCCGCAAAGCCGCGACCGATACTTGTGCCGACTACATCGACAATTTGACCTGCACTAAAAATATCTGCTTTAATCTCTTGACCTAAAGCATAATCACCAGAACTTTCGGTGTGATATTCATTTAGGTGACGCAATGCTGGGGCAGATGATTTAGCTAAATGGCCCAGTAGTGGTCTGTTTAGTGCCTTTGGTTTGACTTCGCCAAAACCAACTTGAATGGCAAAGTAACCGTCGGTTTGTTTTGTTTTAACTTGTGTAACGGTGCATGGCCCTGCTTGAATGACAGTTACAGGAATAGCTACTCCTGCTTCGTCAAATACTTGGGTCATGCCCAGCTTGGTGCCGAGAATACCTACAGACACAGTAACTGGTTCTCCTTTCTACTTGCTGACCTTGGACTTGGACTCTAGAGGACACGCTTTGTACGCATCAGTTTAGGCTGGGTTAGCCTGCGAAATTTGGAATGGTTTAAATAAACCGCTCCAAATACTTTCGGACACAACAAACCGTGTCCGTACTGCTTGGTGAATCTGTTTAGCTTCACTCACTAGATCACCAGAACAGCCACAAGTCTCTTCCCCTTGGGAAGGAGTAACTTCTGGAATCAATGCAAGGCGCTACAGCTTAAAGCTGTGTGCAGCAATGCTTTCGTCCAAGCAATTGCTCTGGCACTTTCTGGAGGCAGCGCTGTCGGCGGGTCTTCCGATTTTTAGACGCCCATAAGACGGCTTCCCGGAGATTGGCTACTGCCGTGTTGCAGTTGGACTTAAGCGGTTTTTACCACCCAGTATCCGTTAACTGAGACTGACGTAATGCCATGAAACCAACATTGCTGCTCAGTTTTCACTTCCTTAAACACCTTAAACTATTGTTTAAGATTTCGCCTGCTTTTTCAGAGGCACAGGAGTAAATGTACTCTGGAGCTTTGGATTGGCTTTAATTCTTCGTCCATAAGCTCCAATTTTGACCTGAAAGCTTTCTTAGTTTACCAGTCTATGATCAATCTGAGTTAGATTATCCAATTTGGATTGAGTCATCAGCTTTTGATGCTAACACTATCTCAAAATGACAGTAAGAAGCTAGTCTGATTTGCGTCTTTGGTCACAATCTAATAATATAAATTATTTATTTATGTTTGTCTAGTAATTTATAGAGTTATTTTTTGGGAGTGGGGAGTGGGGGAGCAGAGGGGACAAGGGGACAAAAGTTTAGAGCTTCCAACAAGTCTTTCCCCTTGTCCCCAATTCTCCTTGTCCTCTTTCCAATGCCCAATTCCCAAAAAAATGCTTTTAATCTATCGGTTCAGGGTAAATAATAGAGATATCTAAGTGGGATAAGACGAAAATCTATGGCACTAATTACCACTGGCAATGGTTTAATCCGCGATTTGGAAAAATTTGGCGCTCTTGGAGTGTATGTACCTCTGGAAGGGGGTTATGAAGGTCGATATCAGCGCCGACTACGCGCAGCTGGCTATACTACCCTCCATATTACCGCCAAGGGACTGGGTGATGTAGCTGCGTATCTCACAAGAATTCATGGAGTCAGACCTCCTCATCTTGGTAAAAAAAGCACTGGTAGTGGTGCAGCAGTAGGTCATGTGTACTACTTGCCACCAATTATCAATTCTCATCTAGAACAGTTACCACCAAAGTCTAAGGGGCTGGTATTGTGGATTATTGAAGGGCATATTCTTTCCAATGAGGAACTTGAGTATTTAACGAATTTGCCTCAGTTAGAACCACGAGTAAGAGTAGTCATTGAGAGAGGTGGCGATCGCGCCTTCCGTTGGACTTCTCTAGAAAAAACTCTCTTAGCTAGTTAGTCCTTTGTCATTAGTCATTAGTCATTTGCTCATGACTAATGACTCAATTCAATCAGTATTTCAATAATGCTGGGTCGAAAACTACAAGATGCAAAAGTTAAAGTACAGATTGTCATAAAGGCTTTAACGAATTACAAATTATTTTAATCTTGTTGGTGAGCGAATTTATAAGCACCCCAGAGAGAAAGAGCGATCGCAATCACTAGCAAAATCGGTATGCTGTACCAAGGAAACTGAGACAAGGGTAAATGAGCAGCTGCACGTAGTCCGATGCTGGCATAGGTAAGTGGTAACAGGTAGACTACGACTTTGAGGGCAACTGGTAATGTGCCAGGGTCAAAGAAGGTCGCTCCTAAGAATGACATAGGGATAATTATAAAGTTGTTGTAGAGTCCAACTGATTCGAGCGATCGCACACTCAAACCCACAATCACCCCTAACCCAGCAAATACCGAACAATTCAGCACTACCAACAGTAGAAATAGTGGGTTGAGAAAATTCCAGTTTCCAGTCAACAGGACTGCTACTAAAATCACCGAAGCCGATGTCATCAACCCTCGTACTACTCCCGCCAACATTTTGCCAATGTACAAGGCTAAGGGATGTATAGGAGTTAACAACAATTCCTCGAAGGTTTTGGTAAATAGTCTGTCTCCACAAATCGAGAATGTCGTTCCAGCAAAGCTAACCGTCATTGACGATAGCGCCACCATCCCTGGTAATATAAACTCTAAATAGTTGTTATAGTTACCACTAATTCCTGAGCCTGGTTTGATGGAACTACCCAAACCCAAGCCAAAAGCTAAAATATATATCAGTGGGGATATTAAGCCTGATGCAGCAACTGGTAAGATTCTGACACGTAAATCTAACCAATCTCCCCAAAAAATAGTCAGACTATCAGCTAGAAAGATTTGAAATTGCGAAGTTTTGAACTTCTTGCTTGAGAATAACGCTCTTTGAGATGCCACTTGTTTCTAATTAGTTATTAAAACTTTCTTAAATTTTAATTTATCTTGTTTGACATATCAATTACTAGGAGTAAAAAAATATCTCATCCGAATACGAAAAATTCGTCTAGGAAAGTTGTAAGCAAAGGTTTCCTTCGCTCAAAATTTTCGCCAAATTACAAACAAAAAGCTAGATAATCCAAGCATGATAACTGGCTCATTTGTGCAAATTCAATCAAGACTATTTAAGTAGATATCAAAAATATGCTATAATTACCTAATAAAATTCAATGTAAAACTTAAAAACAGTTACTCTGTGATTTGCATGTGAAGCACAATAAAGTTAATAACAATTCCTTAATTGACAAATAAATAAAATACTCATCAATTCTTCAAGATGGAAACAATAACCGACAAGGTTAAAATTCTGTCCAGATATATACATAAGTTACTATTTTTATCATTTAAGAAGAAGACTGACCAAAAAGTGGCAGACAATTACAGTTAAGAATAGGCATACTGAAAGAGGGAGAAAACTTTAGACCACTCCCTTCCTAATCGGCGTGAAGGTGATTAAGCAACAATGAGACGTAAACCTACTGGTAGATCGGCTACTACTTCTAAACCCTCTATTTTCCAATCCCCAATTTTTAACCTCTTCACCATCGCAATTATGGGAGGGGTGTTGATTTTGGGAATTGGGATTGGCATTGCTTTTAGTTCTACAACCACGTTAGCTCCATCAAATGTGGCTTCTCGTGAATTCATTGATTTGAAAGCACCTAACCCTGAGATTTGCGTGCAGTACGGAGCCAGCGCGATGGTGATGGATGCTAGACTGTTCGTCACTCTCAACCCCTTCAATGTCTATGTTGCCCAACCAAGTATGCGTCCTGGATGCGTAATCCGACAAAATAACTGGGCGCTTTTAGAGAACCGCAAGTTGGTGACATCTGAGCAGGTAAATGAGTGCAAAAATCGCCTGAACACCTTTGGCTTTACAGGTAATTTAGACAGTGATAAACCTGATATTAGGTGTATATATCAGAATGAAGCTGCTCAAAACTTCTTTACGGCTCAACCAGGAGCAGTTGGAACACCTCAAGAAACGGACAGATTTTAGATTTGGGCCATTGGGCATGGGGCATGATGAAGAGGACTTGGGGACAAGGAGAATTAGGGACAAAAGGAAAGACTTGTTGCAAGTTATCACTTAAGTCACCTTGTCACCTTGTCCCCTTGTCTCCCCTGCTCCCTTGCTTCTCCAATCCCTAGCGATCGCATCTGCTTTCATCAGATCATTCGTACTCATCACGTATAATGGTCAAACCTAAAGCTTTGTAGGCACTCAACATATTGTTTGATACTGTAGGTGCAGTTACTAAGTAAGTCAGGGCACGAATAGACTCCACTAGATAAGGAGCAGCTGTGTCTAATTTTTCTGCTGTCACTAATCCTACTACCTCTGCCGATCCAGCAATCATGGCTCGTTTGACGTGGGCTTCATCTAGGTTAGGTACACTAATCCCAACTTCTGGATGCAAACTGCAAACTCCCAACATGCACAAATCTGCACGAATCATCCGTAATGTCTCAATCGTGACAGTACCCACGTTCACCAAGGCTTTTTTGTAGAGTTGTCCACCTAACATCACAACCTCTATATGGGGATGTTCTGCTAAAGCAACTGCTATTGGCGGACTATTTGTGATCACTGTTGCGTGCAAATCTAGGGGCAAATGACGGGTTACTTGGAGAGTTGTTGTACCTCCATCTAAAATCACCACCTGTCCTGTACAAACTAATTTTGCTGCTGTCCGAGCGATCGCTTCCTTTTCTTTTGGCGCTTGCTTTTGGCGATCGGCATAACTGGCCGTGGCTGGAGATTTAAGGAGCGCTCCCCCATGAACACGCTGCAATAGTCCGGTTTCTGCCAGTTCTCGCAAATCCCGGCGAATCGTATCCTCAGAAACTTTGAGAACAGCACTAAGTTCTGTCGAAAGTACCTTTTTATCACGACGCAGTATTTCTAAGATGAATTGTCGTCGTTCAGCAGTTAGCATAATGAATTTTCCTGAAATTGCGTTTTTGAACTTGAAATTGCGTGTTTGTGAGTTTATACTTATTGATATGCAAGTTCTTGTACGGTAATCCGTAACTTCAATTGAATTCAAGCAGATTCATGCACACTTAAATGTATTGATTTTGACATTTAATGAAATCACACGGTTCCACAGTGGTTTTAAGGATAATTGTTGCTCACTGGAGGTTTTAACAATTTTTTTAGTGCGATCGCGCGTCCCCAGGACTTACGCAAAATAATGAAAAAACGAACCGCAAAGTACGCATAGACGCAAAGCGGCTTCCCGCAGGGTAGAACACAAAGAAATAAGAGTTTCACAGAGCTATTGCGTAAGTTCTAGTCCCGTCTGTTCAAATTGCTTTTTATTCAATCAATAAACCATGACTATTATGAATACCCAATTTCCAATTGATCTCGGTGCTTACAAACCTTTAGCGCTCAATCCCGCAAATTCTAGCCTTACAACTGAAGAGCGAGAAACTCTAAAAGCGAATATTCAACTCTGCCGAGATGCGATCGTCTTTTTTACAGCGACTGGTGCTGCTAGCGGAGTGGGTGGTCATACTGGTGGGCCTTATGATACAGTCCCGGAGGTGATGATTCTCGATGCCTTTTTCCGGGGAGCATCGGAGCAATTTGTACCGATTTTCTTTGATGAGGCAGGACATAGAGTCGCCACCCAATATCTGATGGCAACGTTGCATGGTGATTTACCTGCCGAGCAACTTTTACGTTATCGGCAAGCACATTCCAATTTACCGGGACACCCCGAACTGAAACTAACTCCTGGTGTGAAATTTAGTTCTGGGCGTTTGGGCCATATTTGGCCTTACATCAATGGTGTGGCAATAGCAAATCCAGGCAAGGTTGTTTTCTGTCTCGGTTCTGATGGATCGCAGCAAGAAGGCAACGATGCTGAAGCTGCTCGTTTGGCTGTTGCTCAACATCTGAATGTCAAACTAATTATTGATGACAATGATGTAACGATCGCTGGACATCCTTCTAAATATTTACCTGGTTTTAGTGTCGCCAAAACTTTAGAAGGTCACGGGTTGAAAGTACTTCAGGGAGACGGGGAAGACTTAGACGATTTATACCGTCGCCTGAGCGAAGCTGTGAATACTCCTGGAGCGATCGCTCTGATTAATAAACGCCCGATGTGCCCTGGTATTGAAGGCTTAGAAGGTTCCATTCATGGTCATGATGTCATTTCTGTAGATTTAGCAGTTAAGTATCTAGAATCTCGTGGACAAACTGCGGCGCTCGAATACCTTAAAAGTATCGAGAAACCCAAACAAACATATACGTTTCTGGGTTCTGGTGACAAATGGGGCGCTAACCGTGGTGTGTTTGGTGAAGCCGTGGTGGGTGTCCTCAGTCGCATGAGTGAGACGGAGCGTAAAGAAAAAGTTAAGGTCATTGATAGCGATCTAGAAGGCTCCTGCGGTTTGAAGATAATTCATGAAACATACCCAGAAATATTTATTTCCTCCGGCATTATGGAACGGAGCAACTTTTCTGCGATGGCCGGATTCGGGATGGACGAGGGCAAGCAAGGTATTTTTGCGACCTTCAGCGCCTTCTTAGAAATGTGTATCTCAGAAATCACAATGGCACGGCTAAACTATTCCAATGTTCTGTGTCATTTTTCCCATGCGGGTATAGATGACATGGCAGATAACAGCTGCCACTTTGGTATAAATAATATGTTTGCCGATAATGGCTTGGATGATGGCTATCCAACACAGTTATATTTCCCGGCAGATAATAATCAAATGACAGCTTGTGTAGAAGCTGTGTTTTTTGAGCCTGGACTGCGGTTTATTTTCTCCACCCGTTCCAAAGTGCCTAATATTCAGGACAGCAACGGCAATGACTTCTTTGGAAGTGGTTACAAATTTGTTCCTGGTAAAGATGAGGTTATACGAGAAGGGACGCAAGGCTACATCATCAGTTTTGGCGATGCTCTCTACCGTGCCGTTGATGCTATAGAGCGTCTGAAACAAGAAGGACTGGACGTTGGTTTAATTAACAAACCAACTTTAAACACTATTGATGAAGAAATAATTACCAAAGTTGGTAACGCTCCTTTTGTCCTTGTAGTAGAACCCTTCAACCGTCGCACTGGCTTAGGTAGTCGTTTCGGTTCCTGGCTACTAGAGCGGGGGTTGACTCCCAAATATGCCCATCTTGGAACTCATAAAGAAGGTTGCGGCGGTTTGTGGGAACAGTACCCATATCAAGGTATCGATCCAGTCGGCATCATCAACAAGGTGAAGGAGTTAGTTGGAGAAAGCTAATAGTTGCTAATTGGACAAATATCCAAATTAGGGTATGGGGCATTGGTTTGATTTTCCATGCCTCATACCCTATTTGAATTGGATTTTGGGTAAAGGTTGACCAAATTCGATTACCTGGGGATTGGGAAGATTAGGGATTGTTGGAACTGGAAATTCTGACATACCTAAAGGAGGAATGCTATTCAAGTTACTGGGTTGATTTGGGAAAGAAGGAGGGGGAAGAATCAAAGCAGGTTGTGGAGAGGATGTATTGGGATTTAAGGGAGGTACGGTTACAAAAGGCTGCCCTGAGTTATTAGTAATTGTTGAGGGTAGGTTATTTGATATAGGCGGAGCTGTGAGTAAAGGTGCTTGTAGATTAGTAGTGGTTACAGGTAGGTTACTAGATGGCTTTTTGGCTGTTTGAGGTTGTTTCTTGGGCGAAGATGGGGAATTCCGTGGTTTTACGGCAGTAGTTTTACTAGAAATAACCGGACGTAATACCCAGCGAGTGGAGTTTTTTCGAGAAACCGGTTGCAGTTGTATCTGTTTGGGATTTAAAACAGTCCCTGGTGCTAAATCTAGGACAATGCGTGTGTCATTTGCATTTAGTTGAGAAACGCGAATGCTTTTAATTGCTCCAGAATAATTTTGTTGTGTGGTAACTTTGCCCAACTTAGTATTTGGTAAATCTACAACAAGCCGAGACGGTTGGACTAAATAGAAATAACGAGGGGTTGTGCCTGCTGAGAGGGTGATTTCGAGTTGCTGTGTCTTGGGGGAAAAACGCCAATTATCTAGCTTTGCTACTGGTGTAGCAGCAGTAGTGCAAGTTTCAAGCGCGATCGCTGCACAAAAGCCTAATAGACTGATGTTAAATAGCTGCTTGCGCCATTGACACAATTGCCTAGTCTTTAGTCCCTGATCCATTCTTTTTATCTGCTCCATAAAACCCATATAATGCGCTCACAATCCCGTAGACGCGATGAATCGCGTCTCTACAAAGGCGACGAATCGCGTTTTCACTCCCAATTCAATTAGCTTTTTGGGGCACAGCAGTAAATTTCAGAGGTTGTGGAATACCATTTACGGTTAATTGACCTGTCATATTACTTTTATCCACAAGTTGCATTTGAATTGTGACTGAGTTCAAAGGATCATTTTGGGGGCGAGGAATATTACAAAGGATTGATTTACCAACTTTCCCAGATAAATTTAACTGTTGATTTCGGAAGATGCCTGCCAGAGAGTGCTTTTCGTCAGTATCGGCGTTAGCGTTTGCCGGTAATACAGAGGCATTTAAGTAAATACCCGATTGCTGAATGTTTAACGTTAGAGTATCCGATTTTTCACAGTTAGGCAAATTCTCTGACAAGGTTAAATGATACCGACCGCTAATTGCAGGAGGAGCTTTAAGATTTGTTTCTCCGTAAGCACTGACAGTTTTAAACAACAGTAGTACTAAAATTATTGCCACTCCGTAAAAAGTTAAAGATTTGAAGTTGAAATTATTCATGAATCTCAACTCCTCAATGTTGGCTCTTGACTACTAACTTCAGGAAGCATAGAGGCAAGGTGAGCGGTGACTTGGCTGTAACGGCGGGTAATCAGCAGGGAAGAACGACATTGGATAGCTAGTTGATCTGTATATCTTCCTAAGGTTTGGCGCTCAATACCCCAAGCGCGGCTGGTGCCAGCAATAGTTAGGTCTACACCTTCTGAGGCTTGAATGACGGCTTGGATTGGTTCTGGGGCTTCGATAATTTTGATTTCAATGCGATCGCGTACACTGGTGGGCAATTGTTCCATCATCGTGTGCAGTTCATAACTCGATTCTTCCTTGGCATGATTTGCGACTATCTGTAATATCTGCAACATACAATTACGATTGATTAGCAGTCTCAAAGCTAGGATTAGTGCTAAATCATCATGGATATTGGCTGAATAAGGTACCAATAAACTTTCTAATTGCTCTTTGCCTTTATCTACAAACACTGCTACATCCACCGGGGCAGTGGTAAGCATTTGTCCGACTCTTCCACCTAAACGATTACTACTAAAAGCTGGGCGATGCCAGCCCACGAGAATTAAATCAGCTTGTTCTAATGTGGCAATCTGTGCTGTTTCGCGGGCAACATTGCTAGATATGCGAACGATTGGATGCACACAAGAACGAGTTTCTGGGGGTTCGAGAGTATTAATCAATTCTTGTAGCTGCTGGCGGCGCTGGGAGATTAATCGATCTGCTTCAACTGGGGTACTTTCAAAAGCATAATCTTCTTGAAATTCAATCAGGCTCAGAGGGTTAACAATGGCAGGATATCGGTAATTGAGAGCGATGCCTACGGCGGGCTGTGCCAACGCTACTGCCAACTGTACCAAACCTTTTTGGGTACTTGGATTAGCCACTGGCACCAAGATTCGGAAAGGATGAGGGAAAGTTTCACTTCCAGTAGAGGTATCTATACCTGTTTGTGGTTCTGCCTCTGGTTCCACGACATCTAACTTGATCAGCTTTTTCGGATATGTCCATTCCAGCAGTGGCGAGGTCATGAATGTAGTTACCAATGCCATAATTACCAGCATGGTAAATATTAAGGGGGAAATTACCTTTAACTCTAGACCAATATTTAGTACTATCAGTTCGGTTAAACCGCGAGTGTTCATTAACCAACCGAGTGCTGAGGCTTCCCGTTTACTAATGCCACTGACACGGGCCGCTACATAAGTACCAACATATTTGCCTGCGATCGCTACTGCTAAAACTAACGCACACAAAAGCCACAATTCGGGACGGTTGAGCAAACCAATCTGTGTTTTTAAGCCACTGTAGGCAAAAAATATGGGCAGCAAGAATATCAAAACAAAATCTTCGGTTTTTACTGCTAATTCCCGCACTAAATCTTCATTTTTGGGCATGGCTGCTCCCAGTAAAAATGCCCCAAAAATTAAATGAATACCAATTAGTTCGGTGATTAATGCCGACGCAACCACTGCCATATAAATCCCAGCTAGCAATAGTTGGCTGAGTCGTCCCGCACGAAGGTAGTGTTTAGCAAGGCGTTGGAGAAACCAACGTCCCGCCGTCAACATCAAAGCGATGTAAACTATGCTGGCGATGATTGTGGGTATTGCACCAGCAAAGTCACCAGTTCTAGCAACTGCGATCGCTACTGCCAAAAGACACCAAGCTGTCACATCATCCACTGCTGCACAAGTTAACGCCAACGTTCCTAAACGTGTTCCTTGTAAATTGTTTTCAGTAATGATTCGCGCCAATACTGGAAAGGCTGTAATCGACATCGCCGCCCCTAAAAATAAGGCGAAGGCAGTGAAGGATACACTTGCATCGGAAACTAAGGGATAAAGTAGTACCGCCAGCAATGTTCCTAAAGAAAACGGCACTAAAATGCTGACATGAGAAGTTAAAACAGCTACTTCTAATTGTCCACTGAGATATTTGGGATTTAGTTCTAGCCCAATTAGAAACATGAAAAATATTAGTCCCACCTGAGACAAAACATTTAGAAAAGGAATAGTTTCTGGTGGAAACAAGGAAACTGCTATATCAGGAGCAACTAAACCAAATAAAGATGGGCCAAGCATAATCCCGGCAACAATCTCACCAATTACGAGTGGTTGCTTAATAGAACGGAATCCTAGCCCTACGAGCCGTGAAAGGCCGATAATAATCAGCACTTCAACCAGAACGAGAATAACTATATGCATGGTTTCCTCAAAATTAACTATCTGGTTTCCCTAAGATAATTCTTTAAAAGACTGGAAAATGTCAAGCTTGTTAGATACAGCTAAGATTAATTTGTGCTTTGTTGTAATGTCAATTATTGTTACAATGCAGTTATAGCCATGAAACATTAATTTTGATGATTTTAGAAGTTACATTTCTAAGAACATCCGAATTAACGATAGCAAGAAAATTAGTTAATAGGCAGTAAGTTTGTAGTGCTGCTAAAACGCTACTACAAACTACTTAGCGATTATAACCAGAGTCAAAGCACAGAATTTTTCTCAATTACAAGATAATTAATCTAATATTTAAATTTGCTTAAGCGGAATATTTTTCATAGCTTGTACCTTGCAAGAGAAAGGCAATCAGTGGTGATGCCATGAGTGTAGTAATGACTGCCATAATAACCATGATAGTGAATAAAGTTGGGGTAATTATACCTTGCTCTAGACCAATATTAAGAATGATTAACTCCATCAAACCACGAGCATTCATTAGAGCGCCGATAGTTGCAGATTCACGCCAATTTTCTCCTGCCAATTTTGCAGCCAACATACAAGCAACACCTTTGCCGAGAATTGCGATCGCAATAATTAAAAGTGTAATTCCCCACAAAGTCGGTGTGTTTACCAATCCAATTTGAGTGTTCAATCCAGAGAAGACAAAAAAGATTGGGAGCAAAAAAGAAGTAGTTAAAAACTCCGTATATTGGCGAATTTGTTGGGCGAATTCTTGGCGTGGTGTCACTGCTCCTAGCACAAAAGCACCGAATATTGCATAGATACCTGTGAGATCAGTAAACCATGCACAAAACATCAAAATTATCAACATCAAAGTTAGGGTTTGTTTGTTCACACCTGCATCGCGTTTTGTCATGTGTGTGAACGCTCTTAGTAGAGGTTGACCAAGAAAAATTGCAAATAGCACATAGCAAATGCCACCACCAATTGCTAATATGGCGATGCTGAGAGAATTTTTCACGCTAGCAAGCACGATCGCTAGCAAACACCAAGCAACTGCGTCATCTACCGATGCTGCACCTAAAGCCAAAGTACCGAAGCGGGTTTGTGCAAGACCGCGCTCGTAAAGAATGCGAGCTAACATCGGAAAAGCCGTAATTGTCATCGACGCACCAAGATACAAAGCGCCTGACCAAGGCGTTACTTTTGGTTGAAAAAAATCGCCATTATGGTAAAACCAAAAAGATGCGATCGCTCCTAAAATAAAGGGAGTGATAATCCCGGCAGCAGATAGCAAACTTGCACTTTTAATATGATGTTTTAATAATTTGGTGTTAAACTCTAAACCAATTAAAAACATATAAATTACTAACCCAATCTGGCTAATAGCATATAAAATAGACATCGATGGGTTGGGTATCTTGAGTCCTACAGCAGTGATGATGGGAAGCTTAGGAAACAGCCATTGCTGAAAACCTGGTGCAATCAATCCCAAAAGAGATGGCCCTAACATTACACCTGCAATCATTTCGCAGACAACATCAGTTTGACCAAGATAACGGCGTCCTAAAATTGTGACAATGCGACAAGTGGCTAAAATAACTGTGAGTTGTAGAAATAGCTTAATAACCAGATCAAAATTTGACATTGTACTTCCTTAATTTGCGTCTCTGCATTGAACAATCTCCCCAAACTGCAAAGCTTGTCCTGTGTTTCTCATAGATAACTACATCAGTACAAGTACCAATTTTGGAAACATAAGATAGCTATTTTTAATTTGATGAGATAGAGCAGTTGCTAGAACTGCTCTATTGTTCGTAAAAATGCATACAACTGTACGTCAATACAACATATTGCATCCAAACCGAAACCGCCATCTGTAAATTAATTTTTACAAACCGATGTATTGGCGTAACACCTCAAAAGACTTGTGTCTAGACCATAAATCAATACACTTATTTGAATTTTTCCCCCTTCGGGAAGAGGGTTAGGGGGTTAATACCAATTCTGTATAAAGATGCGCTTATGATGCAAGAAATGAAGAACGAACCGCCAAGAGCGCCAAGTACGCCAAGAAGAAATAAGAAATTAAGAGATTTGGCGCAGCTTCACAAAGAAACGGTATAAGTTTATTTGGGGACAAGATATTAAAACCACTCACCACCCCGGAAACGCCAACGAGGAAAGATAATTCGCATCAGGCTTTGTGAACTAATAAAAACTGCTAGCCATACGACGGTATAGTGCAATAAAAAAACTGATAAAGGTAGCTCTTCTTTAGGTAAAGGGATTGGTAAAAAGCCAAATAGTTTTACTCCACAGAACACAAATATTAATTCCCATATACCAGCTAAGAGTTGATAAACTGCGGGCCAATCCCTGTCCCATCGGGATTTTTGGAGATAGTTATAAAGTACATCCCAACCTAAGCCAAACACGGCGACATAACCAAGTATCCAAAAATAAACAGAGCTAGCATTAGAACCAATCCAACCCATTACAAAGGGCAAAGATACAAGTACGCCCACCGTTGCAAGTAATAATAATCGAGTTTGCCAACGACCAAATAAAGTTGGTGTCATAGGAATACTGAGTAAAAAATAGGGAAAAGATGGATTTAAAAATTCAGCACTATTGTAGTGCTTTTTGCAAGGGTGGGAGATACGAGAATATTAGGTTAGCCCAAAGCATCAAGATATTTATCTAATTACGATGATTTAAGCTGGTAATCAAATTTAGAATGGTAATTTGCTATAGCATCCCAATTGATTACATCTTCTAGCAAAGCTTGATAACCTAGTGTATTGGGATGAAGACCATCTTCACTCAAGCGTTTAAGCCGCCAATTTTCACCACGTTCCATCCATTGCTCAAAAATATCTAAATAGGGAATCTGTCGTTTAGTACAAGCAATTCGAGTTGCTTCTTTGTAACGGTACTGGTCGGCATGATTATAGTAAAAACAATCTAAGAATGGCATCTTGGCTTCATCCACTGGCACCATGCCCACAAATAACACAGGACATAGTTGCTGTGCTAAATCTAAAAGAGTTGCAATTTCCTTTTCAAACAATGCAAAATCTGTGTAACTTCGACCATCGGGACGCGCTAACCGCGCTGAGTCATTCACACCTACTGATAAAATAATCAAGTCGGGGACACGATTTCGCAGTTCACCCCGGTGGCGGAACTCAACTTCTAACCTTTGGGCTACTTGTTGCGTGCGATCGCCTCTTACCCCTAAATTATAAAGAACATGACCCGCACTATCTGGCAACATCCACCATCGCCGTAGTTGCTCAATCCAACCTCCTTTTTCTGGGTCGCCGAATCCATAAATTAAGCTATCCCCCAGTGCGACAATCTTCATGGGCTGAAAGTGATTTGGTGGTACAGACAGCTGCATTGAGGAAGAAGCTAGAAATGTGTGCATTTAAGAACTATATTTTATATCTTTACAAGATTCTATACATTTCTATACCATAGATGGCTATCTTTAGTGTCCAAGCATATATAAGGTTTCTACTTATTGATATGGTTGCAAAGTTAATATTGCCGCAGTTGAGCCTCAAAAGGTCAACGTCGAGCTTCAGAAGGTCAAAGTTGAGCCTCAGAAGGTCAACGTCGAGCCTTTGAGGGTGAAAGTTGAGCTTCAGAAGGTCAAAGTTGAGCCTCAAAAGGTCAACGTCGAGCTTCAGAAGGTCAAAGTTGAGCTTCAGAAGGTCAAAGTTGAGCCTCAGAAGGTCAAAGTTGAGCCTCAGAAGGTCAAAGTTGAGCCTCAGAAGGTCAACGTCGAGCCTTAGAAGGTCAAAGTTGAGCCTCAGAAGGTCAAAGTTGAGCCTCAGAAGGTCAAAGTTGAGCTTTGGAACTCGAAATAGCTAGGTAATGTCTACAAAGGCTACGTCTACGTGCTTTGGCAATGAGTGTGAGAATTGAAGCGCAGAGGCGCAGTATTTCGACTTCGCTCAATAACCGGGCGCGGAGGAAGAGTTTGAGAGGGTGCGTTAGTGCAGCTTATTAAAGGTATCGCTATTATATGTGTATATTTGCTTAATTTTGGCATCTGTCGTTAAGATAAGTTACAAGTGTAAAAATTATTTCTATTGCTAGCAATGATGAATATTCACTCTGTAGTTAATGTACTTAAAAGTATTGCTAAACCTGCGGCTTCTCTAGTTATTTATCAAGCTCAACGCAATGAAACTGTAATTAGAACTTTAAAACAATTCAATTTTGACCCAGTACAACCGCCTAAAGATGTTGATGGTGTTTATGTTTATTCTTTAATTGAGTATGGTGTTGGTAAGCCGGAAGTACTGCTGAATCTTTTTCGAGAAAGAGAAATTAAAAATGCTTTTTGGAGTGCTTATACTTCAAACGATCCTTTGGGTTTTTACAAAGAAGTAGAAAATTTTTTGCAGGGGAAGGATTCAGAATCAGAATATGATATCCGATTGATGAAAATTGAACTGCGATCGGAGTTAAAGGAGTTTGGGTAAATATTTATTAAGGTTGCCAAAATAAGTAAATCGGATGAGTTTGAACCTTTCCCTGAATGGAACTTAGACGAGTATCCAACAGAATTTCAAGCCATAATTGAAGAAAAAATCCGTTCGTTTTGCGGTCGTAAGTTTGTTTTTGAAGCATTTAAACAATTTTGCGACAAAAATCGCAGTGGTTATTTTACAGTTGTAGGTGATGCAGGGATGGGAAAGAGTACTATTGCTGCTAAATACGTCTGGGACAATAAATCACCATGCTATTTTAATATTCGCCAAACTAATAGCAATCGAGCGGAGCTATTTCTTGAAAGTATTCGCCAGCAATTAACTAAGCGTTACCAGTTGCAGAATGTCGAGAAGGCTAATTTAGCTGATTTACTAGAACAGGTTAGTAAGAAAATTCCTGTTAGTGAACGTCTGGTAATTGTAGTTGATGCTTTGGATGAAGTCGAGCAAGAAGCTGGGGGAAATCTTTTATATTTACCAACGGCGCTACCAGAACGTGTCTATTTTCTGCTGACTAGACGACCATATAGTATAGATAAAAAACGCTTGTCTGCACCAGATGTCCCGATGGAGGAGCTAGATTTAAGGGCAAATGACTATGTTAATTTGAGCCGTGAAGATATCAAAAAGTATATTGGGTTATTTTTGAATGTCGATGAAGACTATAAGAAGGGACTTAGACAATGGATTCAAGACCACAAAATTGATGAGAATGATTTTGTTGAGCAGGTAGCAACTAAGAGTGAAAATAATTTCATGTACCTGCGCTATGTTTTGCCAGGAATTGCTAAAGGTAACTATAAAGACCTAAATTTAACACAATTACCCGATGGTCTTCAGGACTATTATCAAGTTCATTGGAGACGTATGGGAATGGATGAAAAGCCCCAGGAAGTAAAGGTCTTGATTCTGTTTATTTTAGTGGAGATTGGTACACCAATTCCTTGTGAGATGATGGCAGCTGTTGCCAAACAGGATGAATATGATGTGCAACTAGTTTTAGATGAATGGGTTGAGTATTTGAAGGAGCAGACAATAGAAGGAGACAATTGTTACAGCATATACCATGCTAGTTTTCTAGACTTTCTCAAATCTAAACCAGTTCTGGATACAAAAAAGCGTAAGCTACTTAAAGAAGTGAATCAACGTATTGTAGATTACTGGGAACGGGAGAATGAGGAAGATGATGGAGACTCATAAAAAATCAAAAGCAAAAAAATCCTATTCCCAGAAAGCTCGTCTAGATAGATATCCTTATAATCTGGTCAATTCAGAAAATTTAGAGAAGTATTATGCAACTCTGACTGATTTTAAATTCATCACTGACAAGATTAACTATCCTGAGTTGGGGGTGCAGTCACTAATTGACGATTATGATTTGATTGATGGTGAAGAGACATTAAATTACCCAGAATATAACTCTGAAAAAGTCAAAAGTCTCAAATTGATTCAAGGGGCATTAAGACTGTCAGCCCATGTTTTAGTAACAGATAAGCAACAATTAGCGAGTCAATTGCACGGAAGGTTACTAAATCAGCAAATGCCAGAAAAGATTCAGGCATTATTGGCACAAATCAAGCAAGAGAAAACTACCCCTTGGCTGTGTCCCTTGACCCCAAGCTTAACGCCACCAGGAGGACGCTTACTCCGCACCCTCAATGGTCATAGTTCCTGGGTAAAAGCCGTCGCCGTCACCCCCAATGGGCAACAGGTGATTTCTGCCTCCAATGACAACACCCTGAAAGTCTGGAATCTGGCAACAGGTGAGGAACTATTCACCCTCAATGGTCATAGTTCCTATGTAAATGCCGTCGCCGTCACCCCCAATGGGCAACAGGTGATTTCTGCTTCCTCTGACTCCACCCTGAAAGTCTGGAATCTGGCAACAGGGGAGGAACTATTCACCCTCAATGGTCATAGTTACTATGTAAATGCCGTCGCCGTCACCCCCAATGGGCAACAGGTGATTTCTGCTTCCTCTGACTCCA
>NZ_JAVRBS010000009.1:0-191360 GCF_034531155.1 Nostoc sp. ChiVER01
TAATCCTTATATATTTTTGTTTTTTTCTATTGCAAAAGGTGTTAATGAGATTCCACTATTAAATTTATTAATCTTAAGTTCTTTATTGAAAATTGTAAGTATAAACTCAGCGAGCGTCATTACATCATTTTATAGCCAATTCAGATTGGTCAGTAGATAAATTAAAACAGCGAAGATTAAATAAACTCAAGAGAGCATTAAATGGTCATGCGATTACATTAGTAATAGATGAAACCGGAGATAGAAAGAAAGGTAAAAAAACTGATTATGTAGCAAGACATGAATCAATTTAAACCCTGTTATGTTTCTAGATGATTTCACTTATTTACTACTTACTTATCCCGGAAAGTGACAGAAGAGAGATAATCGATGCATCGATGACACGCAATCCTATTCTCCTTAGTTGAGCGATCGTTTTCATAGTTTGTTCCTCTAGTTCTTTTAGGTCGCAAAAGTGCTGATAATTCATTTGTCTGCAAAACAAAAGTCAGGAGCTTGTCTCTTTAATTACGAATTAGTAATTATTTGGTTAAACTTCTGCTTCGCTCGATAAAACTTTTGTCGCTTCAAAAACTGTATGGGGACTTTTGAAGGTTAGCCGTGCTTCTGGTTTCTGGAGTGCCACCATAGTTTTCACATGTTCGCATTCGTCATCACGGATGTTCGCGAACACATCGTATAAATTATCTACTCTAGGATGACGAAACTTACCCTTTAGTGTAGTCTGGACTTCCTCAAACATATAGAGATCGCCATCACGGTAGTAGTCGATCGCGACTTGGGGAGGTGTTTGAGTTTTCAGTTCCTGTTCATGAAGTTTTAAGTAGGTGTCATAAGTGTGGTAAGCATGATTTTCGATGAGTTCCATCAGGTAGTAGGCATAAGAGGGAAATAATATATAAAGTGGTACGACCACCCAGTAGTAAACCACAGCAACGTGTTGAGCGATAAAGCGATCAATCCAATAGCGATGTCTGACGACAAGCCGCTACGCGTCTACGTCCCCCAACGATTCCATAATCAATAGATGATGTAATTCGTTCTAAATTTCAGCAAAGTGAACTTTCAATAAGTCAGCCCTGCGCCAAAAACCAGCGTCTCGTAAAGATGCAGTACCGATAGATAGGAAAAGTAAGGAACGCGGGCGATGGTTTCCAGTGCATAAAACCGAGGGTAGGAACGATTTCCGTAAACGACATCGACAACGAATACGAAAAAACTGACGATCGCTCGAATCAAAACTTTCACAGTGTATTCCTCCAAAATTAAAACGTATTACAGGAACTTTAGGTTTCGACTTCTCAGAGAAATTTTGAACGAGTCAACTACTGTTATGGCTTGCTCCTACACCCTCACACTCCACACCCCACCCCTTCATAGCAAGAATTTCATCTTTACAAAGCCTGCCTATTCTTAATGAACTACCTGAACTTGATGAGTAACTGGAGCATGAACAATATGCACATTGATTCACAATTCTGAATTCTGAGTTCTGAATTCTTCCTCAAAGTTTGCAGTTGCCATCAAGAGGGTAGGCTGTTTCTCGTAATTCTCGTAATTCTCGTACTTCTCGTTGTAAAAAGAAGTTGAGGAAGGTACGGATTCCAGTAATCGCTGCAAGTTTGGCCACTGCATCCCACGAGGGGGAAATAGCTGTACCGACGATATCGGCAGCTAATAGAAATTCCAGCGCTAAGGCTAACACCACTCCAAATTCTAAACGGATTGTTTCTTGGAGAACCTGATCGCGTCTCCAAAAACGTAAGATTTTTTGGAGTGTGAGAATAATAGCGATCGCAACTGTTAAAATTGCAATGCCTTCCAGAAACACTTTCAAAAACATCGCAAATTCTTGCAATAATCCTTCTGCCAAAAGCGTCAACCCAGAGGTGTGTTCTGCACCAGAGTCTAAGGTAGTAGCTAGACAATTAGTATAAGCCGACACCCATCTAGGCTCGTTTTTTCGAGTGTGAGTGATGCTGGAAATGAGGGAGTTTGACATTTTTGAAAATACTGGGGTAATCAAAAGCGTGATAGAGCTTCCCCGTCAGAACATCTCGTTTGCCTAGCGCGATTAGCCGAAATGCCCCCACCGCGAGCGCGGCACCCATTAGCGGAGCAATCCCATAAATCCACTGATGATGCCAATTTCCTGTTATCAGTGCCGGAGCGAAACTCCGCGCCGGATTGAGACTTGTTCCCGAAATTGGAGCTTCTTGCCACACCATCCCGGCAATTAACAGCCAAATGACCAAAGGTGTCCAGCGCATCAGCCGATGATGACTGACAAAGATAAAAATCGTCAACACCAACACAAACGTAATTGTGACTTCTGATAAAAATACAATCCACAGTGGATAATTCAATCCAGGTAACGTCATGCCGTTACTAACGCTTCTGGCATAATCTCCCCATAGAGTCACGAGCAGGAACACAGCAGCGATCGCTCCTAGAAATTGTCCAATCATAAAGCCAACAAAATCTTGGAAGTGCATTTTGCCATGTATCCAAAATGCGAGTGAGACAGAAGGATTGATGTGAGAACCACTCAGTTTACCGATTGGAGAAACAGCTACAATCGCTCCACTTCCAGCAAAAATGAGTCCCGTAATTAACCGCCGAATGCTTGAATCAGGCACAAGCTTTTCCATTGGCAAACCGTGTCCAAAGTTAAAGACGATCGCACTCAAGCCGATGAAAATATTGAAAGTGGCTCCCAGGAATTCTGCAAAGTATTCGCGCCAATGCCACTGATTCAGAACGT
The DNA here is from genome assembly GCF_034531155.1 of Nostoc sp. ChiVER01. Classification (NCBI taxonomy): domain Bacteria; kingdom Bacillati; phylum Cyanobacteriota; class Cyanophyceae; order Nostocales; family Nostocaceae; genus Nostoc; species Nostoc sp. ChiVER01. The sequence goes on from NZ_JAVRBS010000009.1 coordinate 2,765, forward strand.
TACTGTGCATATTTCGTAAATTTTGTCAACGATTTTGTTTTCTAAAATGAAGAAGATTCAGAAGCCAGAATTCAGCAATCTTAAGCGTGGGGGATTCAGACCCGTTACTAATTGAAGACCACCAAATTAAAAATTTGATGTGGTGTTTCACCGTTTATTCATCCACTTTTCGGGTGACGCTCCTAACGTCGCTAACGCTGCGCTAACAGCAGTCGCTCATGGGAGAAACCCCCAAGACCGCGCTGCTTCACCAGTTGCACAGAATTAATACTGAATTCTGACTCCTGAATTCTGTTTCGATAAAGCGATCGCCAAGGTGAGCGAGTTATATCATGTCCGCCTAAATAGTTATAATTCCCGCATTTATGCAAAACTAGGAAAACTTCTTTCCCCCTGCTCCCTGCCCCCCTGCGGTCTTAATGATAAGTCTTTCACCGAACACGATATTACTGGGCAATTGCTGTCTGTGGTTGCTTTGAAACGCGAAGAGCTGCTTTAATTAAGTCGGCTGCTTTTTCACCGATCATAATGGCGGGCGCGTTCGTATGTCCTGTGTTGAGAGTTGGCATAATCGATGCATCGACGACACGCAACCCTTCAATTCCATGTACCCGTAGTTCGGGGTCTACAACCGCCATTGGGTCAGTACCCATTTTGCAGGTGCCGATCGGATGAAACACCGTACCGCAATTTTCTCGAACGTAGGCTTCAATGGCTGTATCGTCAGTCACATCTGCGCCAGGAGCAACTTCTCGACCACGAAATTCATCAAACGCACTAGTCCCAAACAATTGGCGCATTAGCTTAATCCCGGCAACGAACTTCTGGACATCGGATTGACTTTGCAGATAGTTCAGTCGAATCACGGGGGCATCGTTGGGATCAGATGAACGCAAACTGACACTGCCAATGTTTTGGGGATGAACCAAAGCGATTAAACCCGTAAAGCCCACACCAGAGTTGGGATAGCCAGGCGGTGCCCACATAATCGGGCCAAAGATTAACTCTAAATCTGGTGCAATCCCCTGATTAATCTCACTATGCACAAACAATCCGGCTTCAGCACAGCCATTGCTGGTGATTGCCGTATGTAAATCCTGATTTGCCTCGTAGGGCACTGGAATGAGAATGTGGTCTTGCAGGTTCTGACCCACACCCGGCAAATCAGCGACAACCGGAATGCCCATTGCTTGTAATTGTGCTTTATCTCCAATGCCGGAAAGCATCAATAGCTTGGGCGAGTCGAACGAACCTGCACTTAAAATCACTTCCTGGTTGACTCTAACCTGATGAAACATACCCTCATGCAGATATTCCACACCAACGGCGCGAGTACCCTCAAACAACAAACGTGTTACTAACGCACTTGTTTGCACCGTTAAGTTCGGGCGATCAAGAATCGGTACTAAAAATGCAGCCGCAGCACTGTGTCGTTTGCCATCTTTGATGGTCAACTGGATAGGACCTGCTCCTTCCTGCTGCTTGCCGTTGAAATCAGGGTTGTAGTCATATCCCAGTGCGATGGCTGCGTCTACAAAGCGTTGAGAGATGGGCGCAGGAGAAGCAACATCAGTGATGCTCAACTCGCCGTCAACTCCGTGATATGCATCAGATCCGCGTTGCTGGTGTTCGGATTTCTTGAAATAAGGCAAGACATCCTGATAACTCCAACCAGGATTTCCGAGGTTCTGCCAGCCATCGTAATCGGCAGCATTGCCCCGAATATACACCAGAAAATTAATCGAACTGCTGCCACCCAGAACTTTACCACGCGGACAAAAGATTCTGCGATCGCCCAGATACGGTTCTGGCTCAGAGAAGTAGCCCCAGTCTACTTCAGTGCCAGGTAGGGTTGTGCAGTCTAACGGGATGTGAATCTCTGGTTTCGTATCAGGATTACCCGCTTCAAGTAATAACACTGTTGTTTCACCATCTTCTGTCAGACGATTAGCAACCACGCAACCTGCCGAACCCGCACCAATCACAATGTAGTCATATTGAGTCATGATTCTTTCTCTTAGTTTGTTGTCTGTCATAGATTTTTGGAATACATCAAATCTGTGCTATGCCACCATCTGCCAGAATCCCTTGTGACTGTCGAATCGATTTCAGTGCTTGCCCATACAACCAACAGCCCAACCCATCTATCACTAAGCTAAGAATGGCAGTAACGTAAAAGAGCAAACCCCAGCCTGACCAAGAAACTTGAGAAATATGAGCGGGACTCATGGCAATCAAATGAATGTAGGTTGAAACCAAGATTGAACCTATCAATGCATTGAGCAAAAACCAGATTCCAATGCGATAGAACCGTGTCCAAAGTAAAATAGCCGCAATAATAGCAGCCAGAAAAATGACAAGCACTACAAACGAACTTTGAAGCAAAGAAAGAGGAGCTGGAATTTTAATATGGGCTAAACCATGCAATCCATTTACAATCTCGTGTATCACCACGATCGCAATTCCATATTGAGCAATTTTCATGGGTTATCTCCTGATTAGAGCTTTCAGCAACACTATCGAACTACAGCATGGTGCCACCTGCGATTGTGGCAATCTCCGTGGCTAATTTGCGGCAGCATTCGCTATACGCAGCAAGACTCCATCGATCGCAGTTGCAACCGTACTTAGTTTTGCGTTTTTGTACTGCGCCATTACGGGTGAGAGGCGATCATAGGAAATCTTAGTCACACCCTGGCTGTCCTCAAAAACGTAGATTTTTGTTGGTAGGTAAAGTCCTACTTCCGGCCCACCAGCTTCAAGAAGTTTTCGCGCCGTCAAAGGATTGCCGATGATGAAACAATTTGCTTTCATCTTGATCGGCACACGGGACATCACCTTTCCCCAATTCAAAAATCCGACTTCAATTAAGTGACTTCTACCTGCCAACGGCTCAACTTCAGCAGCGTACTCATCGAAGGTCTTACTGGCTGAGAGCAACCGCATTAAATCCTCTGTACTGGTTTTGCCGAGTTCGGCTTGTAGGTCTTCAACGGTCTTTTCAAATGGTTTGGTCGAGGTGACGACTACATGAATGTTGGAAAAATTCTGTTCTTGTGGGTTGGACTGAGTGTTGAACACTGCAATTCCCTTCTGGGGAACTGCTTGAGCGAAAATAGGTGTGCAGAGTGAGGTTGCAAGAAGTGCTGCGGCAAAGAGCTTTGGCAATGGCAAAGAGATAGTTTTCATGGTCTGTCTCCTCTTGTAAGGGCGTGACTAACTAGACAGATTCAAAAATCGACTGAGCGTACCTGGAACGTCGATACAGAACCGAATTTCTTCTGTGAGATACCCAAGTTTTGTTGCATAGCCTCACCAGAAACCCAGTTTCTCGAAATACTGTACCGACGCTCTCAGAATTTGATTGGACTGTACCCAAGAGTAGTTGATGTAAGTAGTAGACGAGAACGGTTATTGAGGATCGTCTAAAACTGAACTGTATGCTTGTGGTTCTTCGATACGGTGTTGTGCGTACTTCCGTCGAGCCTTAACGATTTCCTGATACACCTTCTTGCGAGCTAAGTTGACGCTACCCAGAGGTTCGTGTTCGAGCAGGGTGTGCCAAGCCATGAATGATAATCCTTCATCCAACCGCTTCCGTTCCTCGAAGTCAAATTTCTGAGCGGGAATTTTGATGGTCGCCAGTTTGATATACGGTGAGTCTTCCTCTTTCCACTCCTGCATCGGATTCTCAATCGGCGTTTTCTCATCGTTGACATAAAGCTGCACTAGAAAGTCAAAGGTGGCATCCTTACCCTCTTGTGTCAGGTATTTGACGACTGCCTCACGCAAATAAGTATCTGAAGTGGGGGTTGCACCTGGTGTATCTTGCTGATGAGGCTTGACAGAAAACTTGATCGCCTGTGAGCCAAGCCGAAAGGGAGTCGCACTCCAGTATTGGATTAGCAACGGATTTGCCACTTGTTTGCTGGTAATCTCTTTGAGAATTTCAAATGTGGGAGCAAGCGATCGCAATTCTTCTTCATTTGCCTGACCGACGCTTGCTTTAGTCAGGTTGGCAAACCCTTGAGCATCGCGGACAAAGAACACCGGATGATTAATCAGCAAAAAGTCTTGGGTTTCCTGCTCATCATCCAGCACTTTTTCACCCTCTACCTGTAGAAGTTTGATAGCGAGTGCCCGAACATCGGGTACAAGATCCGATGTTAGCTGACCGCGTTTGTGTGCTGGGGAAGCATTGGAGGGTCTAACCCAAATCGGGTAAGTCTTGGGCTGGGCAAAGACACCCACCTTCAACGATTCAGGAATATTGTCCTCAACTTTGAACTCTCCCCAAACCAAGCCGTGTCCTTTAGGATGGTCTTTTCGCAGGTCTGGGCCTTTCTCGGCTTGAACTTTGAGATCGATGTCCACGATGGTATCGGTAGCTGCTTCTTGGGCAACAGTGTCCAGGATGGTATCAGTAGCCGTTTCTTGGGTAGCAGTGGATAGATTAGATTGGCTCATGGTTCTTTATCCTTATTGATTGTGAGTGTTTCAAGACTGAGAAAATGAGGATTACCAAACAAGGTAAAAGTTAAAAGGCAAAAGAAAGAAAAAAATGCAAAGTGTTGCGATTTATGGGAATGATGATAGTTACTAACTCATAAGACCTCCTCTGGTTGCTGGATTGTTTTCAATGCCCGTATACCAATCCAACATCCCAATGCATCTACTATTAATATGAGGATGGCTGTGATTTGGAAAAGCATACCCCAACCTTGCCAAGAAACTTGAGAAAGATGATCGGGGCTAATTACGATCAAATGATTGTAAATTCCAAAAAGGAGCGATCCTGCTATTGAAAAGAGCAATAGCCAGCTACCAAGGCGGTAGAACTGTGTCCAAAGTAAAAAGGCTGCAATGATGGGAGTCAGAAAAATTACAATAACCACGAACGAACTTTGAAGCAGAGATAAGCCAACAGGGATTTCGATATGTGCTAAACCATGCATTCCGTTAGCACTCGCATGGACGATCGCGATCGCTGTTCCATATTGAGCAATCTTCATTTTTATTCCTCCTGAGTAGAAAACTTCAACAGACATCATTCATTGATGGCAGTGCGATCGCAGATCGCAAATATGCAATACCGCTCGACTTAACTGAATTTACGGCGACCGAAAATTATTGATAAGTTTGTTAGATTAATTTGTTTTGCTGTAAGTTACCTTGCACTGACCACGGGTGCATCAACCATCCATTCTAACGATCGCGGCTGAAAATTTAATTCGCGTTTTGCCTTGGCATTCGATGCGCCTCGCATCTGAGTACCGTAGTAAACGGCATCCGCACCACCGATTTGCAGAGCATCTGCAACCGATATCTGCGGCGGCGATGGAGCATTAAGCCAACGAGCAAAGGCAGGGAGCCACTCGCGCACCTCTAAAGGGCGATCGTCCGCAATCAGGTAAATACCAGGATTGCCTCGCTCTGCTGCTGCAACTGTAGCGATCGCCGCATCTTCAACGTGTAACCACGACCATACACCTTCGCCATTGCCGACGATCGGGAATTGTTGCTGCCGTACTTGTTGAGCAACGTCGCCATCGGCAGCAAACCAAGTGCCAGGCCCGTAGAAGAAGCCATAACGCAAGGCAATTCCTTCTAGATTGGGCGTTTCGAGTAAGCGACGTTCGATTTCAGTCACCGTGCGAGCATCTGCTGCAACTGCGGGTGAAGCATCCAAAGATAGTGGTGTTTCTTCATCTGCCAATCCAGTTCCGGGAACTCCCCAGAATGCGATCGACTGCCTTAAATAACGACGCACACCTGCCGCTTGCGCTGCTGCCAGCACATTAGCACCCCCTTCTTGACGAAGACGCTGGTTGAGTGGTGCTGCTGCATTCATTGACTCGCCAGTGTAAGTTTTGGGTAAAGCAGTGAGTTGTTCGATAACCACTTCCGGTTGAGCGTGGATGACAGCAGCAATGAGCGCTTCTGCATCGAATACATCTGCGATCGCCAATTCCACACCTTGTTCGGCTAAAGTTTGTGCTTTTTCTGGAGAACGGGTCAACGCAACTACATCATGTCCTTGCCTCAACAATTGCGCGATTAGCGGACGACCGATCGCTCCCGTTGCCCCAGCAACAAAAATTTTCATTTGTGACCTCCTGTTGAATGGCATACTTTTGCGTCCTTTAGACACTATATGATTTGTTGTTCAAGCAAATCTTCGTTGATTTACAATGCTTCATTCGTCCAGTTATTGCTCAGTAATTGAAATCTAATATTTCAAGTTTCCATCTTCATTGCGGATTCCTCGAATCTTTATTTTGCTAAAGATTGCCTCTGCTCTATTAATTTTGGCGCAGGTAGCAGATAACTCGTCAACTATAACTATCGCACTATAGCAGCTATCTTGGAAAGAAGCAGGAGAATTTCCACCATCATCTACCAATAATCCATTTCGATTGTTTATTCCTCTTAACACAACAGTAGTTCTCTTGTCGCTACCATTTATTTTCCTACAAGTAGCACTAAGTACATTTGAGTGAAGACTAATATCTCTGCAACTATATTGGAAAGTACTAGGGGAAAGAGCAAAAGCAGGACTTGCTACTGTTGCTGTTAGTATCAAACCGACAACAGTACTAATACGAAAGTAAAACTGTTTCAGATTGGTTGTAGTTACTTTCATCTTGTTCACCTTGATGATGTGAAACTTGAGTTCTATAAATCTATGGGTGTAAGCGAATCTGTATTATGCAGTTCGTGAAAAAAATATTTCCGCTCCTACCTCAAAACCTGTAACTTTGTACTTCATATACAAGAAAACTGCTGTATTTGCAATTGCTGAGTCATTTCCTGTAATCTTCTTAAAGTATTTATATGTGGAGACTGCACTCAAGATTTTTGTTCAAGCATAGCTAGAGGCAAGGCAGCAAGATGAGCCAGTGGTATCTCAATCTGTGGGTAATGGTAGGCAGTACTTTGTGGGTACTGGGTTGTATTCAACCGATCGCAGCTCAAGTGATTCCCGATAACACGCTACCTGCCCTAGAGCGATCGCAAGTTTCTGGCAATCCTAATTTCCAGATTAACGGCGGAGCAAGGCGGGGTGGCAATTTGTTCCACAGTTTTCAATCATTTTCTGTGCCAACTGGAGGCTCTGTTTACTTCAATAATGCCGCAGATGTGCAGAACATTTTCAGCCGCGTCACAGGTGGATCAATCTCCAAAATTGATGGCGTAATCCGGGCAAATGGAACGGCGAATCTGTTTTTGCTTAATCCCAATGGTATTGTATTTAATGCAGGTGCTTCACTTGATATAGCGGGTTCTTTTGTTGCCAGCACCGCAAGTAGTTTGAAATTTGCTAATGGCTTTGAGTTCAGTGCTACAAATCCTCAGTCTGCTCCCTTGCTAAGTATTAATGTACCAACAGGTTTGCAATACGGAGTAAATCCTGGAGCGATTCAGGTTAAGGGCGATGGTCAAGGACAATTGATAGATAATACATTTGGGCTGCGAGTACAATCGAATCAAACTTTAGCGCTAGTAGGTGGTGATGTCAGTTTAGAAGGAGCAACACTCTTGACTGGTGGAGGACGGATAGAACTGGGCAGTGTTGCAGGAGAAGGCTTAGTAAATCTCACCTTTGACAATAAAGGTTTTTTCTTAGGTTATGATGCCGTACCAAACTTCGGCAACATTCAACTATCCCAGCAGGCAACAGTTGATGCCAGTGGTGCGGAGGGTGGTAATATACAAGTGCAGGGCAAGCGGATTACTCTTACCGATGGTTCCCAGATAGCGACAAATACTCTGGGAGTAGGGCAAGGTGGAAGTTTAGTAATTCATGCTACTGATGTGCTAGAGATAATTGGTATCTCCAACGATGGTCAGTATAGAAGTAATTTGTCAGTTCAAACTCAAGGTACAGGAAATGCGGGAGAGTTCCGAATTGATACCCAGAAATTGCTGATTCAAGATGGAGCATTTGTTGACGCTAGCACTTATGGAGAGGGCAAGGGTGGGAATTTATTTGTCACTGCCGACTCTGTGCAACTGATTAGTAACTCCAACGATGGTCAGTATCTGAGCAATTTGTCAGTTCAAACTCAAGGTACAGGAAATGCGGGAGAGTTGCGGATTAGTACCCAGAAATTGCTGATTCAAGATGGATCATTTATTAGTGCTGGCACTAATGCAGCAGGCAAGGGTGGGAATTTGTTTGTCACTGCCGACTCTGTGCAAGTGATTGGTAGCACCAAGGATGGTCAGTATCTGAGCAATTTGTCCGCAGAAGCTCAAGGTACAGGAAATGCTGGAGAATTGCACATTGATACCTCTAAATTATTGATTCAAGATGGGGCATTTATTAGTGCTGGGACTTATGGAGCAGGCAACGGTGGGAATTTGTTTGTCACTGCCGACTCTGTGCGGGTGATTGGTAGTACCAAGGTCGATCAGTATCCGAGCGATTTGTCAGTTCAAACCCAAGGTACAGGAAATGCGGGAGAGTTGCACATTGATACCTCTCAATTGCTAATTCAAGATGGCGCACAGGTTAGCGCTAGCACTTTTGGAGCGGGCAAGGGTGGGAATTTGTTTGTCACTGCCGACTCTGTACAAGTGATTGGTAGCACCAAGGATGACCTGTATCCGAGCAGTTTGTCGGCTGAAGCTTACGATACAGGAAATGCGGGAGAGTTGCACATTGAGACCCGTCAATTGCTCATTTCTGGAGCACAGGTTAGCGCTGGCACTAGAGGAGGGGGCAAGGGTGGAAATTTGTTTGTCACTGCCGACTCTGTGCAAGTGATTGGTAGCTCTAAAAATGGTCAGTATCCGAGCAATTTGTCAGTTCAAACCCAAGATCAAGGGAATGCTGGAGAGTTGCGGATTAATACCCAAAAATTGCTGATTCAAGATGGCGCACAGGTTACTGCTAGTACTTTTGGAGCGGGCAATGGTGGGAATTTGTTTGTCACTGCCGACTCTGTGCAAGTAATTGGTAGCTCTAGGAATGGTCTGTATCCGAGCAATTTGACAGTTCAAGCTAACGATACAGGGAATGCGGGAGAGTTGCACATTGATACCCCTCAATTGCTGATTCAAGATGGGGGACTTGTTAGCGCTGGTACTACAGGAGCGGGCAATGGTGGGAATTTATTTATAACTGCCGACTCTGTGCAAGTGATTGGTAGCTCCAATGATCGTCAGCATCCAAGCAATTTGTCAGTTCAAGCTAAAGGTACGGGAACTGCTGGCTCATTGTTTGTGGAAGCTAACTTTATCGGTTTGGACAACAATGCAGAAATCACTGCTGACACTACAGGAGGCGGTGGTAATATTTTCCTACGTACACCCTTGTTATTGTTACGCGATCGCAGTTCTATTACTACTAATGCCACTGGCGCAAATATTCCCGGAGGTAATATCACTATCGATGCAGCAAATGGTTTTATTATTGCTGTTCCTCAAGAGAATAGTGATATTAGTGCCAATTCTTTAGACTTTCGTGGTGGTCGAGTTGCAATCAACGCTCAAAGCATTTTTGGGATGCAGTATCGCAGTAATATACAAACTCCACAAAGTGATATCACTGCAACAGGGGCAAGTCCACAGTTCAATGGTTCAGTGCAAATTAATACACCAGATGTAGATCCCAGTTCAGGATTAGTACAATTGCCAGCCGATTTTGTAGATCGCTCTGGTTTGATTGCTCAAGGTTGTCCTGCAAATAAAGGCAATTCATTTACCATTACCGGACGTGGCGGTTTGCCACCTCTACCAACCCAAGCGCTTCGCACTAATCAAACTGCAACTGTTGATTGGGTGACATTGAATCCTCAAGAACAAAAAAGCACAAATGTCACAGAAAATTCACATTTAGCCAGGGGTCTGTGGCACAAAAACCGTAAATTAGAAGTTCAACAAATCAGCACCCCGATTGTGGAAGCTACTGGTTGGGTAATAAATAAGTCTGGCGCAGTGGAGTTAACAACTGCTGCACCCATAGCTACACGGACAAATGCTTTTAATTCTGCGATCGCCTCCGGCGGGACTTCATCCATCGCAGCTTGCCCATCCCCGGCCGCCGCTATTCAAAAATAATTTGTAATTCGTTTAACCAACTTTCAAGTTGTAAATACAAGCGATAACTAAAAACTTCCTTTTTGGGATCGATACGGGACAGTAGTGTAAAAGCACGATTATAAGCAGTCAGCGCACAATTACAATTACCCCAAAGATGATAAGTTCTACCACATTCAGCCCAAATGTAAGCTTCTAGTTGACCAAAAAGCAATGCTATCTCAAAGTTCTCAATTGCCTCTTTGTATTGCCCTAAGTCACGTAAGGTAATGCCTCGATTAATCCTAGCTCGAACATAGGTAGGATTTAAATCAATTGCCCGATCATAGTCGGCGATCGCTGCTGCTAAGTCTCCACAAACAACATAGTAATTTGCTCGATTGTTATAAGCACCTACTAATTTAGAATTAAGCTTTAAAGCAGTATTATAGTCACACAATGCTTTTTGTTTCTCGCCACTTTTAAAATAGATTAGCCCTCGATTGTTGAAATCGATAGCATTATTATAATCGCGGTCAATTAGTTTATTAAACAATGCGATTGCTTCACTATATTGTCTTTTTTGAGCTAATTTCAAAGCATTAGAGCGAAAATAATTATTATCAAAAACTAATTCGCTGCTTCTTTTCATATCATGCTCAAGAGTATTAATTGTAGTAGAGGCTACAAATTCAGGAGAATGATTTTGTTGAATTGTAGAAGCTAGAGTTGGCATATATTTATCTTGATGATGTGAAACTTTACTTCTATATAGCTATGGGTGGAAGGAAATCAATATTATGCAGTTAGTGCTAAAAAATAAAAAAGTTTGATTTAAGAAGATTTGTAAAATTAACAGTCGTGTTTGGTTAATACTAAATCAAAGTATGATGAACATTAAAGTTTTAAACGCAAAGGAGTGCTGAGGTTCACGCAAAGGGACGCGGAGGTTTATCTTGATTTACAAAATACGCTTTTATTTTAAAAAGTGGTTAAGAAGAATTACAATAGCTGTTTTGGCAGCCTTATTAAGTGTTTGGGGAATTTCAACTCCTGCTTTTTCTCAGTTTACTAAGACGCAACCAAATGCTCAATTGCTGGTTGAACAAGGTCGAAAACTCTATGAAACCGGACAGTTATCTGAAGCAGTAACAGTTTTACAACAAGCAACAGATACTTTTAATCTGCAAAAAGACGAACTAGGAAAGGCAATGGCGTTAAGCAATCTTTCGTTAGTCTTTAAGCAACTTGGACAGTGGAAAAAAGCAGAAGCTGCAATTACACAAAGTCTCAACCTTTTAAAAAATTCACAACTCAGAACTCAGAACTTTGCAATAATCTTGGCACAAACTCTTGATATTCAAGGAAATCTGCAATTAGAACTAGGTAGAACCGAACAAGCTTTAGATTCATGGAAGCAATCTGCTGATACCTATGCTCAAGCAGGTGATGAAATTGGTATCATCCGCAGTTTGATTAACCAAAGTATGGCAGAGCAAGCATTAGGGCTTTACCATCAAGCTCGCACCACTTTAGAAGAGTTACAACCCCGTCTTGAACAACAACCAGATTCGCTTGTTAAAGCTACTGCTTTACGTAGCTTTGGTGATGTTCTGCAATTGGTTGGAGATTTAGAATTATCCTTCAAAGTTTTACAACAAAGCCAAGACATCGCCAAAAAATTACAATCTCCTTCAGAAATTAGTGCTACTCTACTGAGTTTAGGTAATACCGCCCTAGCTTTAGGTAACAGACAATTCTTGCCGCAAAATAGTACGGGTTTTGAAAACTATACTCCGTTGCATTGTATTAACAGACCTGTCTCTACAGAATCCATCCAATTTTACCAACAAGCAACGCAATTCTACGAAGAGGCTGTCACCACAGCAACCTCACCACTTTTGCAAATCCAAGCCCAACTCAATCATTTAAGTGTATTGTTGAATCTTCAGCAATGGTCACAAGCTAAAAAATTATCTTCCGAAATCCAGGTAAAGCTGACTAAAATCACCCCAAGCCACACAGCAAATGATGCCCAAATTCATTTTGCTCAGAACTTAGTATGCTTAAAAGAAGCTACCAACGCAGATATTCCTTCATGGAAAGAAATTGCTGAAATTTTAGCGAAATCTATAGAGCAAGCTCAAAGCATGGATGATGAACGTTCAGTTGCTTATGCTTTAGGTGTATTGGGTGGATTATATTTAGAAAACCAAGACTTAGTTAATGCTCAAAAACTGACCGAGCAAGCTTTAACACTAGCTCAAGCAATAAAAGCTGGCGATATAGCTTATTTGTGGCAATGGCAACTAGGGTACATACTGAGAATAAAACGAGATATGGCTGGTGCGATCGCATCTTACACTGAAGCAGTAAATACTCTTAAATATCTCCGCAATGACTTAATTACTCTTAATCCAGATATCCAATTTTCCTTTCGAGATAATATAGAACCAGTTTACCGACAATTAGTAGATTTACTTTTGCAACCTGCATCTACAGTAAGCACAAAAAAAAGCATTAGTCAAAAGAATTTAAAGCAAGCTCGTGGCATACTTGAAACATTACAACTAGCTGAACTAGAAAACTTCTTCCGAGAAGCTTGTTTAAAAGCCGCACCCGAACAAATTGATGAAGTGGTTGATAAAACTGATGCCACAGCAGCAGTGATTTATCCCATTCTTTTAGCAGACCATTTAGATGTTATTCTCAAGTTACCAAATCAAGCTGAATTATCTCATTACACAATTAGTAAAAAATCAACAGAAATTAAAAGTATTTTAGAAAATTTACAACTATATTTAAGACAACCAGACAGAGTAAACGATGTTAATAAATTGTCTCAACAGGTTTATAGCTGGCTAATTCAACCTTTAGAATCAGAATTAGTAAGAAATAATATAAAAACGCTAGTATTTGTACTAGATGGGGAATTACGAAATATTCCAATGGCAGTTTTGTACGATCGAAAACATCAACAATATTTAATTCAAAAATATGCTATATCCTTAGCTCCCGGTTTACAATTAATTGAACCAAAATCTTTACAAAAAGTCCAATTGAATGGATTAATTGCTGGAGTAAGCGAACAACGCCAAATTGAAGGACGTTCATTTAGTCCACTCAAAAATGTAGAAATTGAGTTAAGACAAATCCAGTCAGCTATACCTAAAAATACAGAACTATTTAATCAGACCTTTACTAAAACAAACTTAGAGAATCAAATTAAAAAAATACCATATACAGTAGTTCATATAGCAACTCATGGCGAATTTAGTTCTAATCCAGATAAAACATTTATCTTAACTTGGGAGCAGCTTTTAAAAGTCAAGGATTTTGATAATTTAATTCGACTCAGTGGACAAAGAGAATCTAGCGCTATTGAATTACTTGTCCTCAGTGCTTGTGAAACCGCTCAAGGAGACAACCGAGCTACTTTAGGACTTGCTGGCATCGCAGTACGTGCAGGCGCTCGTAGTACGCTGGCAACTTTGTGGACGGTAGACGATGAGTCTACTGCTGAATTTATGAGTCAGTTTTATCAAGAGTTAGAAAATAACAAAGTAACTAAAGCTGAAGCTCTCCGTCGCGCTCAACTTAAGGTGTTGACTGATTACGAAATTCCCTATTTTTGGGCACCATATATTTTAGTGGGAAATTGGCTTTAAAATAATTCGTAATTTGTAATTATTTGCTCCTAACTCCTTTTACTGTTTAATTTTGACTTCTCCTACAAGAGGTTTTTGGGCTAAATTCTCTAGGTCAACATTTTGCAGTAGGTTAGCCCATTCATTATATAGAGTGGCATTTTTTGGTTCAGCAAGGCGGAGTTTTGCTAACTCTGTTAGGGCTGAATACCAAATCCCATTTTGAGTATATAGTTGAATGCGATCGCCTACTGTCGTAGCTGTTTTTAACTGCCTTGCCAAGTCAGATGTTAAAGCTATACGATGCACCAATCCGCGTACAAATACTGGATCAAATTGTTGTTGAGTACAATAAAGTTTAAAGTACCATTGGTATGTTTTATTAACTTCCAATGGTACGGAAGATGGTAAATTAAAGCTGACAATACCAGGTATCTTAGGAAGTGTAAAAAAAGTCCGGTAGATATCGTTGTTTGCTTCATCTTGCAAAACAAACTCTCCACTAGATACATCATCATTAAGTTGATAGGGTACAAACACCCAAAAGGTGGGATTCTCTTCAACAACTAAGCCGACTTTTTTTTCAGGTATCAAAGCTGTAAGCGGTACTTCTATAGATGGGCAGTTACCACGGCTTCCTGCTCCTCCTCTTTGAGAAGGTCTACCTCTGCTTGAACCATCTTGTGGTGATTGATTACCACTGCTAGCTGGCTGCTGAGACTTTGCTATCAATATTAAAGGATAGCTAGTACAGCTAAACAGTGCCAAAAGTAAAATGATGATAAATTTATTTTGAAAGAGAGCCAATATTTTTTGTATATTTTTCAAGTTTATAATCATATACAAATTACTCTATATTCTCAAATTATTCGCATTAAATTTTCATAAATACAAGTATTATAGCAATCCTATTTGATATAAGAAAATCGTCAGTCTCAGATCAGCGTTTACTGGATAAGAATGATAATCGTTGTGAGGGGAGATTGTTGCCCCTTGAATGCGATCGCCTTCACCTATCTTACTTGATAGCTACGACCTTGGCAGAATATCAATTTATGCACTTTTCTTTTGAAAAGTGCATAAACCGATCTATGTAACACCCATTAGAAGTATAGAGGGATAATAAACAAAGTTAAACTTCTGCTCAAGCAGTCAACTGTAACAGTTTAACTTGATATCAGATTGATTTTACATTTAAATACCATTTTAAGGATGAAAAGACAATAGACCTAAAGAGTAATTTTGGATATTATTAAAAATCTTTTTAACTGATTTATGTAAAATGCAGTAAAAATCATGAAAAAACGTGAAGGTATCATACAACAATTTTCAACATTCCTCAGCTTGAGAAATGAGAGTAAAACTTTCAATTTTATGTGGAAAGCTGATGTAGTCCTAGAACGTCATATAAGTTCTCTAGTGCAGTCAGAACCAGATGAGAAAAAAGAATATTGGGCGCGTTATTTTCTAAAAACTCTCAAAGAAATATCACAGGAAGAGTTACTCAAAGTTTGCTTAGAAGTTGAGGAAAAAGAAAGAATCGATGTTTCTAAAGCATCTTCCGAAAAACTCTCAAAGTCTTCTTTAAAAGCAGAGCAACATTTGTGTGCATACTTACAGGAAACTTGTCTTTGGGCAGCTAGAAAAAGCTATCAAAGATTTAAATTCATACAGCATAAATATTCATTAGAAGAATACTTTCAAATAGCTAATTCAGGTATCTATCCTCCAGCTAAACTTCTTAAAAATTTTAATTTAAATTATGCTCAAACCAATATAGAAGGTTATGCTAAAACGGCTGTCATCCGTTTTATTAGCAATACAATTTATCAAAAAGACTTAGAGGGCAAAAGAGAAAAATTTTCTAACTACGGTCTTTTAAAAGATTTGACAAAAAAAGAGATACAAGAAGCTTTAACTATCAAAGGAATAAATCAAAATCGTGTTAATTTATACTGTTTAGCTTGGCAATGTTTAGACGAGATATATAAACCGAACCAAAAGCAAGGAAACCGTAGTTTAGAAACACCTAGTACAGAATGTTTTCAGAAAATTGCATCATTATATAATGAACGGTGCAATCAACTAGGATATTTAGAAGCACCAGTTTCAAAGGATAGAATTCAAGAAATATTAGAAATTTGTATCCAAGCAGCTCGTGATTACCGAACAAAGCATTTTCTACCTTTAGAAGACTACAACAACTTAACTGATAGCCAAAATACTGCTTTAGATAATCTTGTTCAAGAAGAAGAATGGCAGCAAGTAAGCTCACTTGTTTCAAATTTATTTTCAGCTATCCCAGAGACTGGTCAAATAATGTTAAGACTCTGGCTAGGATTAAACTTAACTCAAACTGAGATGGCAATAGTTTTGCAAAATAAATATTCTGAACTACAGAAACAATATCAAGTAGCTCGACAATTAGCAAGATATAACAAAGTACTCTTAAAAGACTTTATTAATGAGGCTAAGAAAATTTATCCTGAAATTTGCTTAAATGACGACAAAGATATCGAAATAATTAAAACATCCTTAGATGAATGCTTACAATCACACTGTCAGCAATTATCTAAAAATGTTTTAAATAAAATTACTCAAAAATTGCAGTCTGAAGGTCAAATAAGTAGTCTGAAATATACATTAAAAGAAGCTTTTATAACTCAAATAGAAATAGATATGAGTTTACCTACAGACTCTTTGGCAACAGTTAGTAATAAACTAGCTGATTTTGTAGAGGAATGGCTAAAAGACAATTTTCTTAATTAAATAACAGGAATTACTAATTATGACAATTACCTTAGATGATTTAACTCTAATCTATCCCGAACATTTATGTTTAGATATATCAAACCAAGAGCGAGAAATTGCATGGAAGCAAACTAGGCAAGAGCTTTACTCTAACACATCTGCTCGCCGAAATGCCTACCTAAATCATTTATGTTTAAATACTTTTTTAACTTGGTTGCAAGAAGACTCAGACTTACAAGTAACACCCAAGTTATGCTTTAAAAAAGCTGAACTACCAAGTATTTGGGAAGTAGTAAATGGCTCAGGGTTAACACTAAACGAGACTCGATTAGTGTTAATTCCTAGCGATAAAAGCTACCTGAGTGAGTTTCGCATTCCTCAAGAATGGATTGATATTCCCAGTTGGGCCGCCCATTATTATATAGGGGTGCAGTTAGATTTAGAGGAGTGTTGGCTGCGGATATATGGTTATGCTAACTATCAACAAATCCGGGAGCAAGCTACTTATGATGTAATGGATCGAACTTATTGTTTAGATGCAGAAGATTTGATTGCAGATTTAAATGTAATGTGGGTAGCACAAGAACTTTGTCCTCACAAGACACTAGAGGTTAAATCCTTACCAACTTTGTCAAAACTACAAGTAGAGCAATTATTAGAACAATTAAATAAGTGGACTTTTTGTTCACCCAGACTCAATGTTCCCTTTGATATGTGGGGAGCATTGCTGGCGGTGGACAAATTTCGGCAGCATCTTTATCAGCGACGGTTGGAAAAACAAAAAAATAATTTAGCTGAAGCCAGTTATGTGGTTAGCAACTTGAGTTTATGGTTTCAAAATATTTTTAGTGCTGGTTGGCAAAATTTGGATACTTTGTTGACAACACAACAAAATACTTTAGCCGTTCAATTTAGAAGCGATTTTGATTTGAATGAGGGATATGTCAGACGTGCCAAGCTAATTGATTTAGGGATGCAACTTGGAGGTAGTGCAGTTGTTTTATTAATTGGTCTTAAAACAGAGGTCGATGGTAAAATTGGGCTACGCGTACAGTTGCATCCAGCAAATGGAGAAACTTACTTAATACCCAATCTCAAACTAACTTTGCTCTCACAAACAGGGACAATTCTTCAGGAAGTCTCTTCTAGAAGTGACGATCATTATATTCAACTCAAAAAATTTAAATCTTCCCCTGGAATTCGCTTTAGTATACAAGTTGCTCTCGATGATGTCAGTATAAAGGAAGATTTTGTACTGGAAGCAGTTGATGACTAATAGCCATGACTAAATTAGTCGTGTTGAACTTAGGAAAGGGTAACTTGCAGCAGGGATTTGCTACTGTTACTGCTCAGTTGTACAACTATAGCAATCCTATACCGATACAATTTACAGGCAGCTTGCCAGCCGCACCAGAACTTATAGAACTCTATAAACGTTGGCAGTTGCTATATTTGTTGCTGCATGAAGCTCTTTTTCCTGGTCAACGTTGGCAGAGAAATATGGCAAACGATACAGGTATTGAAATTGATACAGAAGATATAACTAATATTTCTTCTGTGGAGTTTAGTAATTTATGTAACAAGTTACAAAATAAAATTAATATTTGGCTAAAATCTGACCTATTTCGCAATATTGACCAGAAATTACGCACGAAGTTAGATCCGTATGAAGAAATTCGGGTAATTCTGGAAACGGAAGATAACCAAGTTCGTCGGCTACCCTGGCATTTATGGGATTTTTTTGAGGATTATCAAAAGGCAGTATTTGGTCTAAGCGCTCCTGAAGTAGATGAAGTGAAACCATTACACAAATCTCCTAGAGACAAAGTGAGAATATTAGCTATTCTTGGAAATAGTGAAGGAATTGATATTCAACAAGACCGGGCAATACTTGAACAACTACCAGGAACGCAGACTGTTTTTTTGGTCGAGCCACAACGCTTGGAGTTAGATCGGTGGCTGTGGGATAAACAGGGTTGGGATATTCTTTTTTTTGCGGGACATGGTTCGAGTCAAGCTGATTATGAAACAGGTGAAATTTATATAAATCAAACTGAGAGCTTAACGATCGCTCAGTTAAAAAATGGTCTGAAAGCAGCGATCGCCAGAGGTTTACAACTGGCGATTTTTAACTGCTGTGATGGACTAGGATTAGTGCGAGAATTGGCATCGCTGTACATTCCCCAAATGATTGTGATGCGGGAGGTAGTACCAGATCAGGTTGCTCAAGAATTTTTGAAGCACTTTCTAGAAGCTTTTGCCAATGGAGAATCTTGCCATTTGGCGATGCGGGAAGCTACAGAAAGGTTGCAGGGTTTAGAAAGCAGCTTTCCCTGTGCTAGTTGGTTGCCAGTGATTTGTCAAAATCCCACGGCGATGTCGCTGGTGTTGAATAAAGTCGGCTCTAGAACTATTAGCTTGCACGCTCGACGTAATATTATTAGGACAATTTTCCAAGTTAGTATCATCACCACTACTTTGATAATGGGGATGCGCTCCTTTGGGATGTTGCAGTCATGGGAACTGACAGCTTTTGATGCAATGATGCGATCGCGGCCTGATGAAGGACAAGATAAACGCATTTTAATAGTTACCGTCACTGAAGCTGATGTGCGATCGCAACCTGCTAACCAAAGAGGTGGAGCTTCATTATCAGACCGGGCCCTCGCTCAAGTTGTAGAAAAATTAGAGCAGTTTCAACCGCGAGTTATTGGCTTAGATATCTATCGAGAGAATAGTGTAGGAGCAGAATATCCGAAATTATCTCAACTAATGCAAAAGAGCGATCGCTTTTTTGCTATATGCAAAGTTAGTGAGGAAAACAAAAACAGTGGTGTTTCACCACCACCTGAAGTTCCCAAGCAAAACTTAGGTTTTAGTGACGTTATACCCGATCCCGATGGCATTGTCCGCCGTCAAATACTAGCTATGGCTCCTGCATCCCCCTGCAACGTTGATAAATCTTTTAGCTTTCAATTAGCAAACCGTTATTTGTTTACTGAGGGTATTGAGCCTAAACTCACAGCAGAAAAAAACTGGCAGTTTAATAATGTTATCTTTAAAAACTTGGAGGAAAATAGCGGTGGCTATCATGGAATCGATAGCTTAGGTCATCAAGTACTGCTTAATTATCGCTCTTCCCATCAAGTTGCTACACAAGTAACTCTAAAAGACGTTTTGAACAATAAACTCACTTCTGATTTAGTGAAGAATCGGATCGTCCTCATTGGTACAACTGCTGAAAGTTTTCATGATTATTGGTCTACACCCTATAGTGCCGGTCAGTGGCCATACGAGCAAATGCCAGGGGTCATGCTCCAAGCACACATGATAAGTCAGATTCTTAGTGCCGTTTTAGATCATCGTCCATTGTTGTGGATGTTACCGAAGTGGGGTGAATTCATCTGGGTATGGGCTTGGTCGTTGGTTGGGAGTATAATTGTTTGGCAATTTCGGTCATGGTTAAGATTGGGACTGGCAGGAGTCACAACTGTTTGCGTTTTATACGGTGTGTCCTTTGGTTTGTTACTCCAAGGAGCCTGGATACCGCTATTGCCCTCAATTTTAGTTTTGATAGTTTGTGGAGCTAGCGTCAAAATTTATACACTTTTTCCAAGTGATAAATGATAACTCGAAGGTATTCAGGGGAAAACTTTGCCAACCAGTCAAGCAAGTCTCTGGTAAATAGCTTCGTGTTGAAATCATTCAGGACTTACGCAACTGTCACAATTGCCGACGCGGCGCAGCCACGCCGATGTTCATATGTAGAACTTACTGAAGCAGATAATACAAGCCATCAGTTTCATTAAACTCCCAAGCTAAACCGCTGGGGTTGATTTTGCTAGGGTACAAGGTTAGGTAAAATAATACTATCAGCGATACCCATAAATGAATTTACTTGCTCTGTACCATCAAGGAAGAATTGGTCAGGGGAGCAAAGCATAACAAAGTTCTAAATGGTGCCGAAAGTAATACCCTGTTGTTTGAGCCACTGACGGTATGCAATAGAATAGCGATCGCTCGGTAAATGTACTTCTGCTTGCAAATTTAAAGGTAAGCGTCGGGGTTGCTGGGAATTGACAATGGCAATATCTTGACTCGCAACTTGATTTTGAATATTTAGATAGACTTCAACTGGAATTTCACGGGCGCTGTTTACCATTAACCAATATTGGGCCACGCACTCATCTTCATCGACTGGCGTAATTGTATAGAAGACATTTAGACGATGCTCTCCAGGTCCGAGTTTAAAGTATGCCACTAGCGGACGGAAGATACGATAATGGTAAGTGTTGAAAATCATTGGCGCTTCTTTTGGATTAGCCGAACTAAAATCTAGTTCCCACAAACCACATTTGAAACTAATCTGATCTGGAATAGACTCTAATTCATAATGCGTCAACTCAGGACGACTAGCGTGGGCGAATAATCCCGAATGCATAATTGGGAAGTGTGCCGGATCGATAAAATTTTCCAGCGCCCGCAGAGGGCTAGAGTGATAGTAGTAGGGGCCACAGAAAATTTTGCGATAAACCGGATCGTCCCATTCAGAAAATGGAGCTATATCTTGTTTTGGTGTTCCTAAACAGACCCAGAGCAAATCGTAACGCTCAAGAAGTTGGTAAGTTTTAACACAAGCTCGTGCGGGAGGCGATTGGTCTGGATTAGCTGGAGCTAGTATACATTTACCTTCGCTGTTAAAGGCTAAACCGTGGTACGAACAAACAAGGGTCTGTTTATTGACATATCCCAAAGAAAGACGAGCGCCACGATGAGGGCAAAGGTCTTGCCAAGCTAGAACTTTGTCACCATTATGCCAGAGTACTAAATCTGAGCCTAATAAACGCTTGTGCAGAACTGTTCCAGGTTGGAGGTCTTGCGAGCGGGCTATTACATGCCAATCATTCAGCAAAATCTGGTCTTGCACCATGAGTATCGACACCCTTGAGGTCAAATACCTATATCTTAATCAGAGTGAACATGAAACTTGAACTTGATTTTGGCAGCGATCTGGTACGCTAGGCGCTTGCTTTTCGCTACCATCAACTACAGAAATCATCCACCCGGATATCTCGCCAAATATCGGAAATCTGCCAGCCGGAATTGCCTATAGATTGTACTGGAGGATTGTCAAGGAATGGAATATAGTCAGGAACTCTAGGTTCAGGAGTGATTACTGGTTCTTCCTCAACCTCAACTACAGGGGCAGTAGAATTGTCAGTATTAGCTTGAAGAAGTTGGTCTTGTGCCTCCTCGATTAGCTTCATCTGTCTCAGGGTAAGGTTGTCGGATTTTTTGATTATCTTCTTGGTATCTGTATCATTATAAGTTTTCATTGGCTGTTTCCTCGAAGGCATTGGTTTAAAATTTGTCTGAGTAAACTTGGGAGAAGTCAGGTATAAATAATTTGTACAGAATTAACACTCTACTGCAAAACTATGGAAAATACGAGTCCCTAATTGTAAGAATTTATTGATTGGACATAAATCTCTTTTTCGGACAGATGCCTTAAGCAATCGCAGTAGGATCATTGTCAAAAACTACCTCTCAAGCAAAGATGTTCAATCTAATTGATGGCTTTTGGATTGCTCGATTGATTTATCTTGCTGCAAAGTTAGGGATTGCTAATGTGTTTGACAATCAGCCACAGACGAGCGCTCAACTTGCAGCCGCAACGAACACCGAATCGCGATCGCTCTATCGACTCATGCGTGCCGGGAGCGAGTGTCGGCATCTTTACTGAAGTGTCCAATCAATGTGGGAGCAAGTTGGTTGTAGACTACATTGTTGACAAAGACTTAAGCAATATCATCTTATTAGGACAATAGTTTCGGCGGTACAATTATTATGAAAGTTGCTGAAGCAATTAGCGTTTGACTTTGGCAAGAGACATTAATCAACGATGCTAGTATCGAACTGGCTAAATCTAGTTACGCTCAATTGTCGTCTGAACCATATCAACTGTCTGCTGAAAGTGTCAAGAAGGTTCTCAACGCGGATTTATCACAAAGAGATAAAAAAGGGGGGGGGAACTGCAAAAATGTATACATAACAAGCATTTTAGTAGCTATAAAGCATGACTTAAAATTAACAGATCGTAAAAGATTTAAGTAAATTATGAAATACTCATTATTCAACTCCAATATTCCACAACAGGCTCGTCAAAAAATCCAAGAAATCCAAAATATCTTTTTTCTCTATTTATTACAAATGTCAGCAAAGATGAGCTTAAAAAGTTTACAGAAAATCAAACAGTTATGCCAACAACACTTTGCCTGTGAAAAAGATGTGCTACTGGCGGCTGAACGTTTGAATCGTAATCTGCCTTTACATCAGCTTGTTGACATCAAAGTGCTTGAAGTTGTGCAACACCAAAAGCGTGGTCGTCCTCGCAAGGATGCTCAACTGGCGAAGCATTATCTACTGTGTGCAACAATTACATCCAAACAAACTGCCATTGATATTGAAGTTCAAAATCTGGATTCTACCGTGCAATATAAAACCGCCCTAGACGAAAGCTGGAGCAGTTTTTGATATAGCAATACTAAATCATTCGTGAGAAATAAAATCGCTGAAATGCCTATAAATACGTAGTTTTTGTCTACGTATTTTCTCACGTTTCAATTCAGATTACTATAGAAGTAAATTGTATAGGAGACAATTAATGTTGTCCCCGGTTTATCCATAGTAGATAGCGTTATATGAAAAAATTAAACATTTCTATTGCACACTTATGGCGTAGGGTAACATTAACGAGTTTGGTGGCTGTGTCTGGATTACTGGGTGTGATTAATTCCGCTCCAGAAGCGTCAGCTGGTCTTTGCCAAAGTATTTCTATCCCTGCATATTTTTATCCAGGAACTTATTGGCAAAAGGCAACAGAGGCAGCGCCGAGAGTTGGTGTGATGATTATGAATCCTAACAGTGGCCCTGGCAGTGCAAAAAATACCGACTACGTTACAACTGTGAAGAATGCACAAGCAGCAGGCATTAAAGTTATTGGTTATGTACCTACAACTTATGGAACCCGTAGTGCAACGGCTGTCAAAACAGAAATAGATCAATATAAAATTTGGTATGCGGTAGATGGTATCTTTTTGGATGAAGTAGCTACTAGTATCAATAATCTTACCTACTACACAAATATCACCAATTACATTCGTAATACAAAAGGTACTTTAGTGATGTTAAACCCTGGCACTATTCCAGCAGAGGATTATATAAAACTGGCGGACATTACCGTAGTGTTTGAAGATACTTATAGTAATTACCAAAACTGGCAAGCACCAGCTTGGCTATTTAATTATCCTGCGAATAAATTTGCACATCTTATACATACTACATCTGGCACAACTGGGATGAATAATGCGATTGAATTAGCTGTCAAACGAAATGCAGGCACTATTTATGTAACTAATGATGTTTTGCCGAATCCTTGGGATACTCTTCCTACATATTGGACTAATGAATTAACTGCTATGAAAACGAAATGTAGCACCCAAGTAACTGCTGCGCTACGTTGATCAAAACGCCAAAATTGATTGCTAGGTTCGGACTGGGTAAGGAAAAAAGTTTCGCCTTCCCCCCACCCAGCCTCATCCGCACGGAAATACACCCACTGACCGTCGCTTCTCGAAATTCAAAATTCAAAATTATTTAATTAATTTTTCAATTTTGAATTCTCTGAATTTTGAACTTAAAATTGAATTGGAGCAATAGTTACAAGCCCACGCTAGTTTGCTCAAGTCGGGGAACCCGCCCATGCAACTGGCTCCTTAATTTATTAATGGAGACATAAAAAAGCACAGCATTATTATTTCAAGCCACCGCATTTATACGTAGGGTTTGATAATTTTGAATTTTGAATTTTGAATTGTTTTGACTTACTGATTCTCCAACGGTACGACCCCAAACAAAATTTTGTGAACCGCAGATAGGACATGGCGTTTCTTGTAGACTACTGTTTTTGTGATTCGGTTGGTTGTTCATGAGGTTTCCCCCATAAATTCTGAGTGCAATCTTCAGCAGCTATTGGGGCAAAGTGCGATCGTGATCGCTTGAGCCTGAAATATGCCGAAGAACGGGAGCATCCAGTTTTGGAAGATTTACCATTTATGGGAAAATGTAAAGGGAAATAACCCTGTGCGATCGCGCTCCTATGAACCAAGAGAAACAAGAACGGATCAAAGCCTGCTTACAAGAATTGTCAACACTGCTGTATGAAGAAGCAGATAAAAGTAAGCTGACAGACCTTGAAGGCATAGAAAAAACAGTTCGCAGTCAAGTATTAGAACTAGTCAGCCCAGAAATAAGTTAATCATAAATTTAATTGTATATTGATTTGTGTAATTAATTTTGTTTAATTACTTATTGTGTTCTTCCCATACTACACTCATGAATCAGTATTTCTGCAAAAATGGGATGCTCCCGGATATTCTGTCACTACTAGAGACGGCTTGACGAACCGCTATGACAAAAACCCAAGTGTATTGAAATGGTTGAGAGTTTAGCCGTTAGACAATTTTGGATTTGGCGTCACCGTGGTCGAGTAGCAGGATTATACCCGGGAGCAACGCGATTTTCTGAAGTCGAACAAAAACTAGCGACAATGCGCCACTCAAAGGTCAGGCGATGCCTGCGGCGGGCTACGCCTACGTTAAAATATAGATTTAGGTAAAATGTATAAAATGTTCAGGCACTGTTGGGATGAAGAAAAGAATTAAAAATAGAATTACAAAAATTGTCCCAACTGCCAGCTATCTATGGTTATGAAAACCAATTTATTCTCCTCAAACATCTGCCAATAGTCTTGCTTTTCTAAGAAGAAATTGGAGAACAGTCTCTTCACGAGAAATGATATCTACCTTACCTTGCATTCCTAATTTAATCATACATTGGTTTTTGCCCTGACCGAAGACCAAACTTTCTGGTGCGATCGCCACTTTGTAGAAATCTCTCTGTTGATTGGAAGTCAGCAAGAGATTGTTTAGACTAGTTCCAGCAGATTTGATGGTATCTTGGGAAATTTTACTGACGACCCCTTTAAGAGTACCATAATCTGGATAGGGACAGGCAGAAACCTGCATTTGTACTGACTGGCCGGTCTTTAAATTACCAATGTCTGAAGGGGAGATGGCAGCCTCTATTGTCAAAGAGACATCATTCGGAACTATTTGAGCGATTTCTTGCCCTGAATTTACAGTTTGACCGGGATTTCGCAGATTTAGTTGAGCAATAATCCCGTCTGCCGTAGCAGCGATCTTAGTTTTACTGAGGTCGATTTCAACTTGTTGGAGTTGGCGGTTATCCCGTTCTAGCTGCTGCTGCAAAGCAATGCGTCGCTGGATTAGAGCTTCTTTTTCCCGCTTTAAAGAAGCGCTGGTCGCTTCGCCTGTTGCTTTTTCCTGTCCCACACTCTCAGAAGCGATCGCTATTTTTGCCCCAGTTGGATTGACGGCAGCTTTAGCGCGTTCCAGTCGAGCGACAGTAGCCTGAACCGCTTGTTGCCGCAGTTCTATCGTTTGTTTTTGGGCTTCAATAGTAGCTTTTTGTACCTCAACAGTTTGTTCTTGCTGGTTGACTGTATCCTGAGACTCATCTAATTGATCTTGAGACAGCGCACCCGCTTGAGCAACGCGCTGATAGCGATCACGCCGCTTGCTGGCTGCTTCTAAAGCAGATTGGACTGCTCTTAAATTTGCTTCAGCTGCTTTCAACTCTGCCTTAGCTCTTTGCCATTCATTTCGGGCCGAATTTAAATTTGCCTGGGCTTCTCGAACTTCAGCCAGGGTCGTAATTTGCCTATCTCGATAATCTCGCTTTCGGTGGCTCAATTCCGCTTTAGCCGAGGCTACACTCCGCTTGGAACGGTCAGTTTCGGCGAAAATCTGAGTATCGAGGGCTTGAATTTGGGCATTAATCTGAGTCAATTGTAAGTTTGCTTGCTGGATCTGATTTTGCATTTGACTTTTTTGGGTTTGCAAGTGGGAATCATCAAGAATCGCCAGGACATCTCCCGTTTTAACAATTTGATTCTCTTGCGCCCAGATGTATTTCACCGAGCCTTCTGTCGCCACTTGAACCAAACGTAATTCACCCGTAGGACGGATAGTTGCCTGTGCTTTAATAGTCACGTTGTACTTTGTTAATGTAGCTAGAACAATGGCTATTCCCACCGTAGTCACGGCAAACAGTCCTGCTAGTGTTGTCCAACGACTAATCGATGGCAAAAATTCGCTTTCTCTGACTCGTGGTAAAACAGCAAAAGAAGGAAACGCACCGAGACTGGGAGAGTTAAAATCGGTGCTTTCTGTTTGTTTTCCTTGTTCTACTGTCTTCTGTTTTTTTAATTGGTTATTTAAACTAGTCATCTCACTGCTGACTGCTACAGTTTTTAGGGAATCAAGAAATTTAGGTGTTCTCCCGTTTGTTGACATAACGCCTCTACTGACCCTTGTAGTTTTAAGCGACCGCGATCAAGCATGACAATCCAATCCGCCCGAGCAATAACACGCGGACGGTGGCTAATTAAAATTGTGGTTTTTCCCTGCCGATGGTCTAGTAAATTCTCCAGCACTTGGGACTCACTCACCGGATCAAGGGCACCTGTAGACTCATCTAAAATCAGGATGGGAGGGTCGTTGACGATTGCTCTGGCAAGTGCTAAACGCTGCCTTTGCCCGCCGGATAGATTAGCCCCAAATTCTCCTAAAACAGTTTGATATTTTTCTGGCAGTTGACTGATAAATTCGTCTGCTTCCACAATTTGGCAAGCTTGGACAATTTGGTCAAGGGTCAGATAAGGAGAACCCAAACGGAAATTGTTTACAATCGAGCGACCCCAAAAGTGAGCGTCTTGAGGAACTAGTATTACTTGCTGCCGCAAGCAGTCTAAAGAAAGGTCTTGCTGGTTATGGATTCCGTAACGAACATTGCCCGATTGAGGAGTATACAAGCTAGCCATCAATTTGACTAAGGTACTTTTGCCACAACCCGATTTTCCAATCAGTGCAATCACCTTTCCTCCGGGAAGGGTAACAGAAAAGTCTTGTAACAAGTCGAGTCGCCCCGGATGGTGAAAGGTCAAATTGGTGCAAACAATACCAGCATCGATGGGAATATGAACAAAAGATTGGCGAGACTCCTCTGGAATTTCGGGTTCGGCGGTAATGACTTCAGCGAGTCGTTGCGTCGCTGTTTGAGTTCGGGTAAATTGATCGACAAAACTGACAGCCGTATTGACAAATAAAGTTAGGTTGCCATTCATACTATTAAAAGCCAACAGCATCCCGATGGTTAATTCCTGACCGATAACGAGGGTGCTGCCAAACCAAAGCAAGATAATATTACCTGTATTAGCTACTAAATTAGCAAAAGTATTATTAACGATTAAAATTTGCACAGTGCTTAAGGTAACGGTAGTCAGACGACTAAAGCGGCCTTGAAATTCTTCCCAAAATTGAGAGGCCGCATTGGTCGTTTTTAGAGTCAAGGCACCTTTGAAGGTTTCAACTAGAACCCCTTGATTGTCTGCTGCTAAGGTAAAAACATTACGAACTTTTTTCTGAAGTTTAGACAAATAAATAACAGTGGGCAGCGTCATCAGTAGAGCCAGGAAAGCCGCCATCGCCGTGAGTTTAATACTATAAAAAAGCATAAAGCTTACTGAAATGACCGCCACAAAAAATTGACTGGGCAGCGTCACTAAAACTTGAGCAACTAATTGATTTATTTGTTGAATATCTTCTAACCGACTGGCAATTTCACCACTGCGCCGAGTTTCGTAGTAATTGAGAGGTAAACGTAGAATTTGACGAATGAAATCAAAGTTTAGCCCTAATTGGATGCGTTGGCCTAGATGAGCGATCAAAACCGATTGGACAAAGCGTAGAGTGCTGCTCACCAGGTTCATCGCAATCACAGCAATGACAATCCGCGTTAGCAATTGAGTGTCTTGCCGCACCAATACGTCATCGGTGAGGATTTGGATTAAAAAGGGAGTGGCTAAAGAAAGTACGC
Organism: Nostoc sp. ChiVER01; assembly: GCF_034531155.1. Lineage (NCBI taxonomy): Bacteria > Bacillati > Cyanobacteriota > Cyanophyceae > Nostocales > Nostocaceae > Nostoc > Nostoc sp. ChiVER01. Next base: position 31,204 of record NZ_JAVRBS010000009.1, read on the forward strand.
CGAGAATGAGGTTAAGCAGGAGTGCTTGATTGAGAATTTCTTTATGAGACCAGGCACGTTGGAGAAATAAAGACAATCCCTTAATTTCGTCTTTCTGGTCTTCCTGTGCTAAAAACCGCACTGGATCGGGATTGAGTAAGAGCATCACCCAATCCGTCCAAGATTCAATTAATTTAGTTTTCTCATAATATTGAATACCTGAAATCGCCGGATCGGCTACAACATATTTATTGCCTTTTTTCCCATATAAAACGACCCAGTGTTCGCCTCTCCAGTGAATAATAGCGGGTAAAGGTGCTTTATCTATCTTCTCTAAAATGACTGGCGAAGCAGTAACAGAACGGGCATTAAATCCTAAAGATTCTGCACCACGTTTTAACCCTAAAAGGGTAGTGCCTTGCTGTCTGGTTCCAGCAATATCACGAACGTAGCTAATCGTAAAATTTCGTCCGTGATATTTAGCGATCAAAGCTATACAAGCAGCACCGCAATCTTCTTGAGAATGTTGAAGCACGTTAGGATATTTCATCGACAAAACTCAACCTCGATAACTAGCTAAATGCTGTTTTAAAGCGGGAATAACTTGCTGAAAAACGCTTTCCCAATCTCCATATTGACGTTGGCGGAACAGTCGCATCGTCGGATACCAAGGGCTGTCTTCCCGCTCTTGCAGCCAAGGCCAATAAAGTCCAAATAGGTGAACCCATTGCTCCTGCTAAATGAGCAACGGCTGTATCTACCGAAATAACTAAATCTAGCTGATAAATCAATGCAGCAGTATCAGCAAAATCTTTAATTTGAGGCGTTAAATCATACAGCCGACTCTCATGTTTGAATTCATGAATTTCACTGGACAACTTTCCAACTTGAAGACTATATAAACTGATATACGGAATGGAAAGTAAATTGATAAAATAGGAAAGCGGGCAATCTTTTTCACATAAACTACCAGAACGTTCGTACTCACCTGTTTTCCAGACAATACCAATTTTTAGCCGAGTATCTGAAGCCGCTTGTAGGAGTGATTGTATATTCCAAGCTGTCCATTCTTCGGGTTTACAAGGAAATATATAAGGAACGTTAACTGGTATAGTTGATACAGTTGTTCCGAACAAATAAGGTAAGCTCAACAACGAAGCATTCACTTCAAAATTTGCTGAGGTAATTTCTCTGTCTACTAATTGAGTAATTCCAGAAACATTACTAAATAATCGAAGCAAGGGTTTGGCACAAGCGAAAATCACATTTCCACCTCTTTGAGCGACTAGAGGTGCATAACGAATTAACTGAATTGCACGGCTCAACCTAGAACCAATGTGAAGCACAATCTCTTTTCCATTTAGGTCAGAGCCATCCCACATTGTATCCTTCAAAAAATGATAATTTATAATATCGGGTAACTTTAATCTGTACTCAAAATCAGGTAGTCCATTTTCATAATCGCCTTTTTTTAAAAGGTTTATGCCACGCTCGCATCTAAGCTTAGGATTATCTGGTTCAATTTTTAGTCCTTTAGTTAAGTAATTAATAGCTTCATCTAGATTTTTTTGTGCAGTAAAACAGGTAGCTAAACCAAAATAAATATTACAATTATTAGCTAAAAGTAAAGCTTTTTGATAGTAGCTAATTGCTTCATCGAAATTCGCTTGTTGCTGATAAATATTTCCTAAACCAGTATAACATATAGCATCATTGGATGTTATACTAATAACTTTTTTATATTCAACAATAGCTTCTTGTAAATTATTTGTTCTATGAGCTAACATTGCTTTTAGTTTTAATGCCTCAATATAATGAGAATTTTTAAGCAATATTAGTTCTAATATCTCTCTTACTTTCTCTAAATTTCCTACTCTATATTCATGAATCGCTTTACTAAAATGTTCAGGTATTTCAAAATCCTTATTTGCTAATTCTTGGGAATTATAATTCATAAATACTCTTCCTTAATAGTTAGCTACACTATTTTTAAAAGGATTAAATATATAACGCTTGCTAGGATTACGATCACCAAAAATATTGAACATTAAAGTTGGTTTTGGGTTATCTAGATTTGGTTCATTTTCAGCAGAAATAGATTTAATATTGTGGATTGCATCTGAAGTAAACCCAATAATATCTCCTGGTTCTAAAATTTGCTTACTAATTGGTTTTACAACGGCATAATCGGGTTGCAAGCCATCATCAAAACGAGTCCAAAAGTAATTGAGTTCGCGTCCTGTAGTTTCATCTCCTAAAAAAGCAACAATACTCCAACTACCATGACTATGAACGCCTGAGTTCTGAGGCAACCAAGAAAATACATGAACTTCAAAAGGAGAGTTAGGATCGCGATATAAAGGTTTTGTTGCAGAACGTGTTTCTGGATCGGGAGGAGGACAAGTATCAATCACCCAGTCTGCTTGAGATAAAAAACGTCTGGTTAAAATGGTGGCAATCCTGATTCTCTCTAGATCGTCCGAGGTCAATTCTACTAAAGTATCTAAATCGTTTAAAAATCTACAAAAATAATAAGGATGACGCAGAGGAAAGTTATCTAGACTATTAATAACATCGTTTTTGTAAAATGCAATTATAGAAAAGTTCAGATGTTTTATTTGAATTAATTAAAGCCTATTTATCAAGAAAATATGTTCTACCAGAAATCTAAACAATACATAATTTCTTGAATACTGTATGCAAATTCAAGCAGTGCGAATTAATTCAAATTTATAAGTTTGAAAAAGTAAATAAAGGTGAACAGATTGTTTTATTTTACAAATTTAAAATTTCTTGCAGATAATAAATAACCTTATTAGGGAGAAGAGAAACCGTGCAGGGATGATTTTCAACTAAACAAAACTTATTCTTAAAACGTTGCTCTTGACAAACAGTACACTTAAAATCTATAAGGGCTAATTTGACATGAGGCTGTAGAGGAATCCAAAGTCTTGTTGGACTTGCTCCGTCACCATCTAAATCATTTCTCAAAATTGCTACTGTCGGACAGCCAACTGCCGCAGCAATATGAAGCGTTCCCGTATCAACAGTAAGGCAAGCTCTTGCACTAGATAAAGCACCAGCTAGCTCAGTCAGCGAAGTTTTGCCTAGATTTAAAAACGCCGAAACCCTTGCTATTAAAGGATTTTTATACTTTAGATGCGTTTGCTCTGTCCTGGATTGTTTGCAACAGTACTACTCGTAATCTCTCAATCAGTTGCGAAACTCTTCTTTCTATGTCTTTTGATGGCTCGGCTTTCTGCTCGTTGGTGAGGTATTGAAGTAGCTCTATTAAAAGCTCTTCAACCAGTGGGGTATGTAAAAATGATCGTCAAATCTTGCTATTTTGTCTCTGAATCAGATTATTATCGACAATTTCTAGGTTTTTGAGTTGCTTTTGACTGTTGAGGCTTGCTTGCAAGCAAACTCGTCGTTCTAAAGCAGATCGAAAATTTATCTTGCTGACTTCTTCTCCTAAAACTTCTGATAGTAGCTTCCATAACTTAGGCCCGACATCTTGCTTCAGATAACTAGGGGTATAGCGATAGTTGGAGGCTTTTGCCATCTCATCATAGGTCTGATCTTTCCACGCTCCCCACAAAATAAATTTTTCGACATCCTTTAAACGTCTTTGGTTTTTGGTAAAGACATCTGTATCTAAAATTTGAAAGACTTCTTCAAAAGATATTATCAACTTAATTTACCTCGCATACCATCAAGAACTATTCTCTTAGAAAAATTCTCAGACGACCCCGCTACCGAAATCGTCGTAGTGCTGGTCAACCAAAATATCTTATGACCCTACTTATTTATTCAGTTTTTTGGTGAGTTTTTCGCAAAGCTTTGGTTTTGTTACAAAAGTTTAAAGTGCTTGAATGTAAAAGTGGGAGGGGTAGCGTGAGTAGTAGTTCGAGAACTTTATCAGGGCAAACGCATCTAAATATTGACGAGCCTGAATCAGAGTAGAATTTAGCAAAACCCTAATCAAACAAGCAAATATTTACTAAGTATTTTAGCGTTAGCTTAAAATAGTACATCCAAACTTGAGTTTTATATTTTATATAAATGTATTAAATCAAATAGAAGAAGTCAGCATAGACTTATGGACATCCTATAAAAGTTTAATCCAAGAAATGCTACCGAATGCTCAAGTGATAGCAGATAGATTCTATGTCATGAAACAAATAAATCAGGAGTTAGACGCCAGAAGAAAACAGGAAAAAAGAATAGCTAATCAAATTAAAAACCGCCAAGAAAGAGAAAAGAAAATAGCTGGTTTAACTTACAGTAAATACCCTTTGTTAAAGAAAAAAGAAAGCTTTAATAGAATTACGCGATCGCAGATTGTACCGCTCCACGCACAAAACCTGGAGGAATCGGTGCAGAAGTTTTTGGAGATGCTCGGCAAGCTGAATCGTGCTTATTTGACCGATTTGGAAGGAAAAGTGCTGAGTCTTTTAGAGTTGGAAATTAGATAGAAGGAAAGCTAGGGATAAGGCAGGGCGATTAAGTCATCGTCAATGAAGTTTGCTGTTCAAGCCGAGTTTGTAAATCTACAATCAGGTTTTCTCCACCGCGTCGAGCTTCCCATACACCAGAATACTGCAAACCTATATTCCACTTTCCTTGCATATAATCTTCATTTTCTGAAACTATGCCTGTATATCTAACTGGTACAGGTGAAGTAATTAAATAACGTTTAGTAAAACTGACAGTCTGCCCAATTACCTCGCCATTGACCTGAGCTTCTCCTAAATAGTTGTCATCCAAAATGGAACCATTGAAAGTATTTCCACTCTGAACAAAGGTTGCTTCAAAGCGACTAGGAATCTCATCTTGCCAGTAAGTTCCTAACCAGTTACCGCTAAGGTCTGCCATATTGTTTCCTAGTAAAGATGTCTATGCGCTCACCCGAATTGAAGTAATTGACGCAGCAGATAGTTTACTCGCTATTGTTAAGCTGAAACTGTCAACCACCTAATTGTATCCTGTTAAAATCCAGGCATTGCGACGTAAAGAGGAAGCTGCTTGATGCGAGTAACCCAAACGCTCACTTGCGGATATGCCTCAAGAGCAATTTGGGCATCACTGGCAAGTTCGATATAGGGATAGCAGGCAACATCTGCGATCGTTGGGTGATTTGTCTCTAGCCAGTCTCGATTCAGAAGATGCTTATCTATCACCTCAAGCGTATATCTTGCCTTTTGCTGTGCGCCTTCTAAATCGATAGGTGTACCTAATAGAAAAAACCGTCGAGCCGCAGATAGACTATTCTGAATTTCATTGGCAGCAGTAGACAACCATTGCAAAACTTTACCCATTGCTTCCGGCTCTGAGGGCAACCAAGATTCTCCGCCATACTGACGAGCTAAGTACACTAAAATAGCTTGCGAGTCACGCAGAACTAGCTCGCCATCAATAAAAACTGGAACTTGCCCAAAAGGGTTAAGTTTTAAAAACTCTGTTGACTTCTGTTCCCCCACTATAAGATCAACCCGGATAATTTCATGTTCTAGCCCCAGCAGGGATAACAAGAGTACAACCTTGTAACAATTTCCTGATAGCTCGTGAGCGTATAATTGCATTTTTGAGAAATTCACTCCTGGAAAGGGAATATAATCTGCATACAAGAAAAACGATTTTACCCAGTGCAATGCTTGCAATAGTTTAACAAAACCGAGGGATGCCCCAACGCCATCATAGAGATTGGGGTGGAAATTTATTTCCAAAGTACACTCAGATCATGCTACAGCTTTATCTTCAAACACTGTCAGTAGACCGAAAAGTTCTGCGATGCCTTCGGCGGGCGTAGCCATCGCTAAAGAAAAGAATAGTAGTCTCTGATACCGTTTTTGGGGAGAATGTAGAAAAGCTGATTTTTGGGACAGATTATAACTAAAACTTATAATCTGTCCCAAAAATCAACCAAAATCAGCCAGATGGTAAACAAACTTCGCAGGCTACCCCATAGTTGCGGTCTACGGTTTGACGTAGAAATTCAAGCATCTGTTTGAGGGTAAATAGATAAGAAAAAACTTGCTTAGAGCTTCTTTTTAAACGGCTAAGATAATGCCATACTAGATAAATCCAAATATTAATAATTAAAAACGCCAAAGCTACAAATAAAAGCCGAATAATGGGATTTTTAATAGTAGTTTTAATCCGGCACTGATTTTTCATTCGATAGCTACTCTCAATCCCAAAGCGAAGACGATAGTCATCATGTATTGAATGTAATGACAGCTTAACTTTATAAACAGGGTAAATAAAAAATTCTCGCCCGTGTGCGCGTCTTTTACCATTTTTATATGTACAAACTATCCACACATGAAAAGTGACTGAGCCATATTTATCGCTGTTTAAAGTGTAAGTTGTTTTATAACTGCGCCGACCTCTAATTAGTTTTCTAGTACCTCCTTGTTTGCCTCGAATAATAACTGGCATTTCAAAGGGAATATCCAAAGCTTGTAACCATCTAATCACTGGCACACAGAAGAATTCCCGGTCTAAATACAATCTTTCAATTTGAAGATTCAAAGGCTCAATCAGAGCTAAAAGATAAGTAATAATTGCTACTAAAGTATTTTGTTGTTGAACAGCTTTAATAGCTAAGGTAACTCGTTTATTCTTTTTAATTACATAGACAGTAGCGTAGGCATAAAAAGAATCCAAATCATTAGTTTTATTTATGTAATATTCGTCAACGCTTTTTCCAAAAACTGTATTATAAAGCACAGCTTTTCAGCCAACAATCAGGTTCCCAGGTATTCATCACACAGCGATCGCAAAACTTTTCGGTCTAATTCTCGAATTGCTCCCATGACATTAACCGGAGGCGGAGCGTCTCCGGCTCCGCACGACCACAACGCCGTTGTCCTGGAACATTCTTGCGTTTTCCTTTTTTACCCCAACCCTTACGACGAATCACACGTAAACTGAACCCGCTCTCATCCCAAAACCATACCTGTAAACGCTCTGGTTGTTCTCTTGCGATTGTTAAATATTGAGTTAGCTTCTTTTGAAAATTGGCTCTTTCAATTGGATTTTGTTTATCTTCTAAACCATATTTATACCAGATATAACTATACTTTTTTCGCTTTAATATCCTTCTCACCTGAGAGCTACTTAAATCAATTCCTGTTTTCTCGGTTAAATATGTGGCTAATCTTTCTGCCGTCCATCTGCCGAAGTCGTAGCCTAAATCTGTTGGTTCTTGGTCAACAGTTTTTAATAATAGTTCAATATATTCAGGAGTCGCTTTTCGGTAATGTTCATACTCTCTTTTATTATGTAGAGTTTCTAGATCATCTGGATCGCCGTGCATACACCAATATGCTACTGTTCTGTGCGAACAGCATAAAAATTTAGCAATTTCGTATTGCGGTTTTCCATCATTCTGTAGGAGAATAATGAGAATTCTTTCCCTGACGTGTGGTTGGTCGCTATCTTTTAGAGCTTGCTGTAGCTTGCTGATTTGTTCTGGTGTTAAAAAGTTCTTGGCTGGCGGCGGCATAGTTGCTTTTCAACGGTTTTCTCTTTTTATTATGCAACTTAAGTGTCGATTAGCTTATTAGCTGTGAATGGGGTTGGCTTGAGTGCTTTTGCATTTTACCAGCACGATCAATACTTACAAGCGCAAATTAACGAACGTCAAAACACAATTCAACATACTTTTACTATAATCCATAATGGTCCTTTGCAAACTCTCGCCTATGGATTAAAGCACATGCGTGCTCAAGACATCCCCTACGAACAACTGGTTGGGCAATTTGAAAAGCTTACAGCATTTACGGCTGTTATGAGGTACAGTAGCAGCAACTGGCAAACCAGTTTCTTAAATGTTGAGGATTTATTAAATCGAGTGCAACTGAGATTAGTTTGTCAACCATTTCTGTTGTAGTTGGAGTGAAACTACGTAAAAAAGATTTAAGTTGTGACCACCATAATTCAATGGGATTAAAATCGGGAGAGTATGAGGATAAACAAAGAACTTTTGCACCGACAGCTTCAATCATTGGCACAATTAAATCTAGTTTATGTGCGGATAAATTATCCATTACTACCACTGCTTCTGACCATAAATTTGGCACTAAAAACTTTTCAACAAACAATTCAAATGCGATGCCGTCTATTGAGTTATTCATTGTCATTAACGCAACTACTTTTTTAATACTAATTGCTCCAATTACTGTAACTTTTGATCCTCTATAAAATGGATTCAGAGAATAGGCTCTTGTTCCCATTTGTGAACGGGCATGAGTCCTCGTTAACCCAAGTAGAATACCAGTTTTGTCCAAAAATACTAAATTTTCTGGTTCTATATGTTTGACCTTTTCCCAATAATCTCTTCTTTTATTTAGGACTCGCTCTGTGCCTACTTGGGTACTCCGAAGAGTTTTTTTTTCCGATTCAATCCTAATTTCTGTAACGCACGACACATTGCACTTCGACCTACCCAATTACCAGTCTTGTCTGCGAATAATTCACACAACTCTATCAATGTTGCATCGGGATGTAATTCAACTAATTCTCTTAACTCTATGTCAGCATTTGTTAGATGACTAAATTGTGGCTTTCCTCGCGGCTTTGGTTGTAAATTTTCTTCAACTTTTTGTTGTTTTACAAGCTTTTGCACTAAACTCTTTGAGACGGAAAATATGTTAGCTACTTTCCTGATTGAGATGTTTTTTTGAAGATGTGCTGCAATTATTTTCTCTCGAAGCTCGACAGAGTATGACTTCATTTAAAGGTATTTATATTTTAATTTAGTGTACCTCATAACAAGCGCAAGTGCTGTAATCAAGAAATTCGAGAAATTGGCGAATTTCTCAAACTCGAAGCCTTAACGAAGGAAGAGAGTTTGCGTTTAGGTAGCGGATTAATACTCGAATTGAACCGACCACTTCACGATTTATTATATGAAGTTTATTCAAGTACGTTAGAACGTCAAGAATTTGAACATTTTAAAACATTAAAAGTCAAAGTTCGTAATTTTGACCCAATTGATGATAAGTATTTAACTAGGGAATATAAACGGGAAATATGTCTATTTTTGGAAGTGACCTACTTTCAGCAGGGTTTACGCACTTGGTTTGAGACTAATGATTCCTGTGAACTGGAGCTAAAATCCACAAACAAGGATTTGGATTGATGACAAACAATCTGTTGCTCTGGTCAAATAATTTGTTGTTCTACAACAAAACAGACTTTTTGTGACTAAATAATACCAATCAATTTGAATTTTCTTTTCGACTTCATACTATTAAAGTCTTTTTCGGACTGTGTTTTTCTTATTAAAAGCTTAATTTAGATTCAGGTGTAGAGCGACGAATTATTTGACCGCAGCGACAAATTATGAGTCAAGTTCTTCATGACTGTAAGCTTTACTGTCAGGGCATCTAATTTTTAAGCTCTACACTAGCAGTTTTAAAGAAACCCACAACTAAGAAACCGGGGTATATCACCGTGACTGATAAGTTCTCTCGCAGTCAAATTCTTAAGGCAAGTGGTGCATTCATTGCTGGAGCCGCCGCCGCCAAGGGTCTTCCCCTTGTTGTTGGTAATGAGCCAGCACAAGCACAGACAATTGGAACATTCGCTGAGGTTCGTGTAGCTTCAAGTAATAATCCTCAAGTTACTATCGTACAGACTAATAATAACGATTTCGCCCGATTGCGGTTCTCGACGTTTGGTAAATCCGCTTGGGATATCGCTACTGGTGGTTCCAACAACGTGATGAATTTCTTTAACCCAGCAGTCAGGGGTAATGTGATGACCTTGACTACAACTGGCAATCTCTCAATCACTGGTGTATTCGCCCAGGGGTCATCCAGAGAATTGAAGGAAAATATTACTGAACTTTCCAGTAAAGAAGCACTTGAGACACTAGCTAACCTAAGCCCTGTCAAGTTCAAGTACAAAGCTGACACAGAAAAAGTACAACATGTTGGCTTTATCGCTGAAGATGTTCCAGAGCTTGTAGCAACCCCTGATAGAAAAAGACTTAGTTCTATGGATATTGTAGGGGTACTAACCAAAGTTGTTCAAGAACAGCAGCAGACAATTTTGGCATTGGCACAGAAAGTAAAAGCTTTGGAGAAACACTAGTATTTTCATACTTTTCTTAAAACTGAACTACTAGTAGCTCATTATTCACTTAGAAATCCAGAATTAGGAGGATCATCATGGCAGTAATTTGGACCCCAGACCCAGGACCAACCAATAGAGCAGATATAGGTACTAGTGATGCCGCTTCTGATAACTTTAATGGTTTCGGTGGAAATGACACCCTTAATGGTGGCGCTGGTGATGACACCTTACGAGGTGGCACTGGCAATGATCTCTTACAAGGTGGCGATGGTATCGACTTTCTATCCGGTGGGAGCGGAAACGATACCATAATTGGAGATCGTGGCAACGATACTTTCACTGGCGGAGCAGGCAACGACCGACTCATCTGGAACAACGGTGACGGTAGCGACAGAATCAGTGGTAATGCTGGTGATGACGTGGTTGAGGTCAACGGTGCCGCAACTGCTGGAGATACCTTCCGCCTAGAACAAGATGCCCAAGGAAGAGCAATCTTTGATCGGCTCAACCTAGTTCCTTTCACCCTGACTGTAGATAGTGCAGAGAGGTTTGAAATCAATGGTGGCGGAGGCGATGACATTCTTGATGTTAACGACCTAGCGGGAACTAGCGTCGGTGCAGTCAGCTTTACAGGCGGTGCTGGCAATGACTCTCTTGATGGTAGTGGCACATCAACACCCTTAACTGCCTCTGGTGGAATTGGTAATGACACCCTAATTGGTGGAACTGGAAATGACACCTTAATTGGTGACGCTGATAATGACTTGCTACGAGGTGGCGATGGTATCGACTTTCTATCCGGTGGGAGCGGAAACGATACCATAATTGGAGATCGTGGCAACGATACTTTCACTGGCGGAGCAGGCAACGACCGACTCATCTGGAACAACGGTGACGGTAGCGACAGAATCAGTGGTAATGCTGGTGATGACGTGGTTGAGGTCAACGGTGCCGCAACTGCTGGAGATACCTTCCGCCTAGAACAAGATGCCCAAGGAAGAGCAATCTTTGATCGGCTCAACCTAGTTCCTTTCACCCTGACTGTAGATAGTGCAGAGAGGTTTGAAATCAATGGTGGCGGAGGCGATGACATTCTTGATGTTAACGACCTAGCGGGAACTAGCGTCGGTGCAGTCAGCTTTACAGGCGGTGCTGGAAATGACTCTCTTGATGGTAGTGGCACAACTACATCATTAAGCGGCTTTGGCGGTAACGGCAGTGACAGCCTCTATGGTGGGGCTGGCAATGACGTCCTTAATGGTGATGCTGGTAGTGATGTCTTAAGGGGTGGCGCTGGTAATGATATCCTAACAGGCGGTAGTGGTAGCGATCGCTTCGTATTCAACTCAGGCGCTCAATATAGTGCTGGTGGTTTAGGCGTAGATGAAATTACTGACTTCAGCCGCAATTTTGACAGAATTGTTCTGTCTCGGACAAGTTTCGTCGGACTCAACAATCTGTCCGATATTAGGATAGTAGCTACTGATGCAGCTGCTGCAACTAGCTCTGGAATCATTACTTACAGCTTTGGAACTGGCAATTTGTACTTCAACCAAAACTTGACATCGCCAGGCTTTGGCACAGGTAGTCTGTTTGCTAACATTGATAACGATAACAATGCATCCACAACACCACCTGTATTAAGAGCTATAAACTTTGAGATCGTTGCTTAATCAAACAGAATCTAAGATATGTCTGCAAGTTTGTAGCTAGATTCCAATAATTGCAATCATCAGCATTGCTAATTAGGGGTCTTGAATCCTCTTTGTACATTATGTGCAAGGAGGATTACAATTTAAACTTCAAAAATCTGCATTGCCGATAAAGCTTTGACTTCTGCATCAGTTAGCCCAATTGAAATTGTTACCTTAGCCATACTTTTAAAGCCTGTAAATATTATGTACATCGCTAGTAGTTCGCCAAGGGAACTTAGCAGGGTAAAGGTTTTAAATCCCTTACCCTTTTCCCTTTTTCCTTTCCCCAGCTCTCACCCAGCATTTTTGGGTTGGCAGAGTACTAGTTCTGGGTTATACCCTTTGCATACAGTTTCTTTGACAGTACTTTTATTACTTACCACGAATTCTGTATAAACAACTTATCAATCTGATATCCGTAGATGAACATGGTCAATCAGGCGACCTCGATGAAATTCCATAGTGTTATCTTGCCTCTAAAAATGAGTCATTCTCTGGTCAACCATTGTTCTGGTTGAGTTGCTGCTCAAGCTGCTCATCCCAGAAGGCGGCTTCTATTTTGTGTCCATCTGGATCGCGCACAAAGCAGCCGTAATACGGCTCACTATAGTCGGGTCTGCCACCGGGGGCACCATCGTCTTTGCCTCCTGCCGCTAATGCTGCCTCATAGAAGGCGTGGACTGCTTCTTTTGTAGGAGCAATAAAACCAATGTGAGTTCCATTGCCAACCGTTGCAGGTTGCCCGTCGAAGGGAGTTCCCACCCAAAATTCGGGATACTGTTTGCCATAGGCGATCGCCCCCGGATGCTCCATAAATCGCTTACAGCCCAATGTTGGCAACACAGCATCATAGAAGGCGATCGCTCGTTCAAAATCATTAGTACCAATCGAAACATGCGAGAGAATGCTGGGATTGTTATCCATGTCGAAATCCTCTATCAGTTGAGGTGGATGTGGATGTGCCAGAGAGCCGATCGGTGATTTGCTGCACCCTAACACAACTTGATGAAACGATTGGATTATAACAGTACTAAAGTACTAAGCCGACTTGTCTTCTTTTGCCTTTTGTTAAGTTACAAGTTCACCCTGTTAGAAGATTTTTCATTTTTTTTCAACGGCATCATGGATGCCTGGCGCTTTAAACTGTTGTAAACCCTTAGCCGGACTGAATGTTAGGTTGAACTTCGCGCAACCGACGTTCCAGGAAACGACGCTCACTGTCATTTGTCACTAATTCTAGTGCCCGTGTATAGCTCTGGGTCGTTTCCTCTAATGCTCCAACACGCCGGAATAAATCTGCACGGGTGGCATGAAAGAGATGATAGCTGTCCAGTTCTGGAGCAAGGCTATCAATCAGTCCAAATGCGGCTTGAGGACTGTCTGCCATTGCGATCGCCACTGCTCGGTTCAAGGCCACAATGGGTGAGGGCTGCAAGCGTTCCAACATCTCATAGAGCCGCACGATCTGCGCCCAGTCTGTTTCTTCGGCGCGGGTTTCCTGACAATGGAGGGCTGCGATCGCCGCTTGCAGAGCATACACTCTGGTTCCAAAGAGCAACGCTTCCTCTACCAGAGGTAACACCTCAGCAATCTGTAGATGTGCCAGTGCCGGGTGACAGCAGGTAAAGATTAATCGCAGGCGATCGTCTCCAATTTCATCACTGTCATAGGTTGCAATACTGCTCGGGTTTTGGATTTTTAACTCGGAGTTGGGTTTGGGGAAAAGGTTAAAGGGTAAAGGTTAAAGGTTTTTTCTTTCCCCTTTTCCCCAAAACCCGACAAGTATTGTCATAGGTTGGTTCTTCAGTGGATGGAATTAAGCCAGATGCCGCATACCACTCCAGTTTTTCGGTCAGTTTCGTGCGTCGTCGGAGGCGATCGATCGCCTTGTACCGGGCAGTTCGGATAATCCAGGCACGGGGACGATCGGGAATACCGTTGCTTTCCCACTGATTCACTGCCGCTGTAAATGCTGCCTGTGCAGTTTCTTCAGCTACATCAAAATCTCCGACCAGCCGAATCAGAATAGCAACAATGCGCCCCCATTCAGTTCGATAAAGGGCAGCAATTGCTTGAGCCACATCTGTTTTTGGGATTGAAGCCATACCTTTGACAAAAAGACTTGAAGAAGAATTCAGAAGTCAGAATTCAAGAGTCAGAATCAAGACGCTCGCGGACTCGCTTTGCGCGTCGCTATCCGCCAGCCGTACAGAATTCATGCTGAATTCTGACTCCTGACTCCTGAATTCTGTTCGATAAAGTTCAATTGTACTAAACAAAATTTTTGCACTCAGGTGTCGATTTGGACAATTCCCGTTCGACTTAATCACAAAGGAGGCAACCGAATGAAATATTTGCTGCTGATTTATATGGACGAAAACGCCATGAGCGACACCGAGCGGGAGCATTGCTATGGGGAATCTGCCCAACTCGCCCAGGACTTGCTCCCCTCAAGGACAATTTCTGGCGACGGCTCCACTTCATCCTGTTGCAACCGCAACCAGTGTCCAAGTCCGTGATGGCAAATCACTCGTGACCGATGGACCATTTGCCGAAACCCGCGAACAATTGGGTGGATTCTTCCTCGTTAATGCTCAGGATTTGGATGAAGCCATTGCGATCGCCACCCGCATCCCAGGTGCAAAAGTCGGCACCGTCGAAATCCGTCCTGTCATCGAAGTTGCGGGACTACCAGCACAGCCCTGACCGTCCTTAACCGCTTGAACTCAAAGAGAACCCTCATGCAAAACAATTCCAAAATCACTCCCTGTTTATGGTTTGATGATCAAGCCGAAGCCGCCGCTCAGTTTTATACATCGATTTTTCGCAATTCCAAAATTGTCCACGTCAGTCGATATGGAGACGCTGGACAGGAAATTCACAGAAAACCAGCCGGAGCCGTCATGACTGTCAGCTTTGAACTTGATGGTCAGCCGTTCACAGCACTCAACGGTGGTCCGACCTTCAAATTTAACGAGGCGATTTCCTTCCAAATCTTTTGCGATACCCAGGCGGACGTGGACGATTACTGGCAAAAATTGTCTGCCGGTGGGGATGAAACCGCACAGCAATGCGGCTGGCTCAAAGACAAATACGGCGTTTCCTGGCAAATTATTCCTCGCATTCTGATTGAGTTACTCAACCACCCCGATGTGGCAACCTCTCAAAAAGTAACCACTACCATGCTGCAAATGAAGAAGATCGAGATTGATGAACTCAAGCGTGTCGCTGCTGATTAGCGGTTCCTTCGGAGTTGCGCTTTACGCTAATCAGCACACCCAACCCAATACTTGTCGGGTTTTGGGGAAAAGGGGAAAGAAAAAACCTTTAACCTTTACCCCAAACCCAATGCCGAGTTGAAAATGCACAAAGCGTTCAGTATTGACACCCAACCCCTCGCAATCTAACTCAAAACCATTCAACAGGAGATTTCACAATGAAAGTTATGGTCTTTGTCAAAGCAACCCAAGACTCCGAAACTGGGGTCATGCCGAGCGAACAGCTTTTAACTGAAATGGGGCAGTACAACGAAGAATTAGCCAGGGCAGGTATCTTGCTCGCTGCTGAGGGGTTTCATCCTAGCTCGAAAGGGGTGCGAGTTCACTTTTCAGGAACCGATCGCACTGTCACCCAGGGACCTTTCACTCCAGCGCCGGAGCTAGTGGCAGGATACTGGCTGTGGCAGGTGAACTCAATGGAAGAGGCAGTTGCTTGGGTAAAGCGCTGCCCTAACCCTATGCCAGGAGACTCCGAGATTGAGATTCGTCCCATATTCGAGGCAGAGGATTTTGATGAAGTCCTGACACCCGCCTTAAGGGAGCAGGAAGACCGCATTCGCGCTCAACTTGAAACGCAGCAGCAAGAGTAACGTCAGCGAAGAGGACAAGGGGCAGGGGGCAGGGGGGAGAACCCCATAAATAAATTTAGTTGCTCTGGAACAAGGACGTATTATTTCTCTCTACGAGACGCCAAAGGCGAACGCGCTTCGCGTCGACGCTCGCGGACTCGCTTGCCGCCGGCGCTATCGAAATAAATGTTTTTACTTGGAGTATAAATAAATTTAGGGGCTTGAAACCCTTGTGGCAGTAGAACTCCAGTATCTTTCTCCCTTGCTCCCTGCTCCCCTGCCTCTTTGGTCATCAGCAACCGCACAAATGATGTTCATGTGCGAACGATCCGCTCATCAAAACGCAGAGTCGATTACAAAAGGAGAAATTAATGCAACTCAATTCTTACCTGATGTTCAATGGCAACTGTGAGGCAGCATTCAAGTTCTACGAACAATGTCTGAGTGGGAAGATAACTATGATGATGACACACAAAGAAGCACCTTCTAACGAAAATGTCTCACCGGAATGGCAGGACAAAATCATGCACGCTTGCCTTGAACTAGACGATCGCCTCCTGATGGGATCTGACTGCCCACCAGGATACTTTGAAACCCCGCAAGGTTTCTACGTACAAATTAGCGTTCCTGAAATCGCTGAGGCAGAACGGCTTTTTCACGCTCTAGCAGAAAACGGCAAGGTAAAGATGGCGATCGCGCAAACGTTCTGGTCATCGCGGTGAAGGCATGTTGACCGATCAATTTGGAACACTGTGGATGATCAACTGCGAACAAACCATCTGAGCCTATATCAACATCTGTCATTCGTCCAAAGTCCAATTGTAAATAACCTGAGTTCAGGATAAGAAATCCTTAAAAGCCTTGAATTATCGTTGTTCGGTCTAAAGCTCTGTTTTCATCTATTGTCAATAAGACATATTGCTGAGATTAGTTTCATTTGTGAACCTTATTGACAAAATGATTCCACTTTTATCCCTGACTCGTGAGAATCAATTGACGAGGCAAGGCAATGACTATGCCTCGTAAGAGCGATGTCTACACGGGCTGCGCCTACGCTACTTCTTCCATCACCAGTAACCATATCCTGTAACCTGTCAAGCCATTTGCTCAAAGTCGCGGATGCCCCACTCAAAAATAACAATCCGGGCAGTCTATTTTGTCCACTAATCTTCTTGATGCCCACCAATTGAGTAATGATGACTTGCTCAAAGAATATATTGCCTAGCCATCTACTGAAGTACTATCAAGCCATCGCAGTATTTGATGCTAGTTCTGCCGAAATGAGATAATGTAGTAATGTAGATTATTTTTGTAATACGTCAGCGAGGAAGAATGATGACTCAATTACTAGCTGTCCGGGTTGCCTTCAAAAACTCAACCAACTCAAGGCGCAGAGATTTTCGTTAAATCCTCCATTTACAGGAATGATACTCGAATTTACAGACACTAAGCTCGACTTTATCCAAAATTAAGAACTTGGTTCTCTTGATACGGCAAAACCCTAGCTTTTTGGCAAAAACTTTTCTCATGTGACTGATTATCGGTGAAATCGAAAAAGTAGAACTACCATCCGACAAAGCTTTCAGCGTCAGCTTGAGCGTTGCAAAAAAATGGATAAAGTCGAGCTTAAGAGACGCTGGATTGCAACGTTTCAACTGTTGGGTGTGAAATGGGAAATTGCGTATTTCTAGGCATTTACAACTGTGGAAAATACCCGATTCAAGTCTAATAAAACATCTTCAAATCCAGGAATCGCTACTGACTGATGTGGTAAAGATATCTGCTTGCTGAGATAATTAAATTCATCTTGAGCATTTTGATACGGTTGGCTGTAACGCTCAAGTTGGCGAATATTTAAGTTGACAATCCAATAATCAGAAATTCCGGCTTCTGCGTAGATTTCTAACTTTGTTGTTTGGTCGTAATTTAAGGTTGAGTCCGAAATTTCAATCACTAAAAAAATATCTTCAGGATAAGGATGATGTGCGAGATAATCTTCATCTTTACCGCGTGCAATCGCCACATCTGGTTCAGGTTCACTTTGCGAAAGCAAAGTAATCGGATCTTGTCCGCGAATCACGGCGCGATCGCCCAACAACCGATCCAATTGGCGGCATAAGATAGAACCGCAGACTGTATGAGGTGTGCCCTTGGCTACCATCTGAATTAGTTCTCCGCGAATCAACTCGATGTGATCGCTCTCCTTTAGAAATTTCAGTTCAATCAGCCGATGATATTCGTCAATAGTAAATCGTTTTGGTGTGACAACATTCATGGGACATCATCGATTTAACTGTTATGTACTTTCTAGCTTACCATCTGTATCCATTAATTTTTCTTGTCAAACGTGTGAGATGCCTGTATCTGTACAGTGACTTTTTATTTGTCGCTATGCCAAATTAATGTCATTGAGGGTGTGAAGCTTGTACTCTCTAGCGTTAAGCTTAGAAGCAGCACAGGGAACTTACAGGCTGTATCAACACAAATTGTCGCAAGCCTAAAGTAGATAAGGCTTAGCTTGATGACACGAATTTGTCTCAACGCCATTTAATTTGTCACTGTACAAAATTCTACTAAAATATTTTTAAAAAAATTAGTAACTTCAATAATCTCCACATCCAGAACATAATGATCGATTCCAGAGTAGGTTTTATACACTTCTGGGACAATCCATTTTTTGGCGATCGCTAAATCAAAAATGGGACTATTTTTATCTATTTTAATCCCCTTCTCAAAGTAAGCGTGAACTTGCATTCCTTGTTTATGCGCTTCAACAATCAACCAATTTAACCATTGCTCTTGAAACTGGTTTTAACAACTTTTATAGCCTAGAGTTTGCTGCATAACTTCGCTATTGTACATCGTACAGCCATTCCCCCAAACACCATGAATAATTGTATTAATTCCTTGAGAGTGATAGTAACGAACTCTTTCACTAATTGTTTGCTCATCGGCATTGTTGGTGATTTGGTAGCGAGTTAAATAAATGCCTCTAATTACTTTTTTCTCCCAAAGAGTTGGAGGTAATGATGCTTTTTGATTTTGTATTGTTTTTACCGAAGCTTGGTTATTATTTAAAATGGGATTGGGAATACTTGAGAGAGAAACAGTAGGGGTTGAAGAAGCAGTTGGAGACGGATTCAAAATTGGAATATTTATTTGTTGGTTCTTAGGTAAAAGCTTGCTGATATCTAGATTTTCTTTCTGACTGAACCACCAATAACCACCTCCTAAAATAACTATGATTACAGAGAAAGGAATATTAGCACATCCACATCCAATTGGCTTTTTTTGGCGCGACATAATATGATGATTGCCTGGTAATTCATTATATATAGCAATCTCAAATTAAACCTTAAAGGATGTTTTAAAAGTCTTATTCTTGGTAGTAAAACGTTTTATACCCTCTAAATCCCCCGTTCTTTAAAAGGAATTGTAAGCTTGGATACAAAATTTTTCCAAGAATATATATGAGGATGGAAGCTGGGCTAACCTCCTTTTTTGAGTCTAGTGAGAGTAAAATCACATAAAGTTGCTTGAACAATAGTTCGTGCATTTTGGGAAAAGCTTAAATTTCTTTATTTTCGCCAATAGCCAATTCCTTTTTGCTATGTTTTAACTGTTTCCAAAGCGCCTTAATTTGCTCGTAAGCTTCTTCTGGAGACAGCTTTCCACCTGTTTCTAGGCAAGTAATGTAACTAATTTTTTGGGCAAATTCTTGGAGGTTGGCATTAAAAGCTAAAGTTTCTGGCTGGAAATTACCATAATATCGGCTACGAGGGTAAAGAAAACTATTTTTGTCTTGCGAGTTAGGTTGTGTCATTAGTTTGTTATCTGCAAGTTATTAAAAGTTCTAGATTTGTTATTCTACGTGTAATTACACAGTAGAAAAGCTAAATTCCAGAATGAAGTTAATATTGTAGTTAAAAATATATTTATTTGACTACTGTAAGAAGACAGAAATAACTATCCAGTTGAAAAAGGCACAAAATTTAATGTATAGGTCAATACAATTCAACTAAAATTACTTACTTTTCTTTGCGTCTACCTTAAAAAATTGACTTTGGATAGAAGAAAGGCAGTTCTTGAATATTGATAAAGAGTTTTAGCCTTAATTGTGTCTGGTAAAATATCTGCGATCGCCATTCGCGCACCGTCTTGTAAAAAAGATCCCCCCGCCTGCGGCGACCCTCTTAAAAAGGGGGGATCTTCGAGATATAAGGATGTTAACCGAACCGTATTATCGCGATCGCTATATGTGAAGCTCAAAACACGATAATTGCCCAGATGCTAACTCCCAAACCGATTGCTGCTAGATGTTGCGGCATGAGCGATCGCACTGGTTGCTTGGCAATCTTTTGCGTTAATAACATAGTCATTAACACTGAAAATATTATCGTTGTACCTTGCAAAAAAGCAATGACAGCCGGATGAGCAACCAATATTGGCAATTGTTCACCACTCAAACCAAGGGTAGCAAAGGTTACAGGTAAAATCCGTCCACCTTCACCTAAACCTAAACGCAGATAGTGAGCCAAGTTTCCCCCTAACACTAATGGTAGGTAGCCATAGGTAAGTTCTACAAATGATCGAGACTTGCGGTTAAAGTTGAACACTTGCAGCAAGCCATAAACCCCAAAGGTAAAAATCGCTGGGATGATTAACACTAGCAGGGATAATCCCAAGTGCTGCCAAAACTGAGTTAAATCCAGTTGTAACCCCAACCAAGATTGCAACTCTGGCAAGCGATGCAGATATATCCCACCCAACAGCAACAACAATAATGCTACTTCATAGGTGCGGGGTACATGAGTTGTCCACAGTTCAATTCCAGGGGGACGCAAGTTAAACTCAACGGAACGATGGGGACAGGCTTTCAGGCAAGTCATGCACAGTACGCAATCTCTGTTATCTTCTAATTGCGCTGGATGGGAATATAAGGGACATCCATTAGTTTCCATCCCTTCGCCCTTTTGTGGCCCACCTTTATAGCACTGATACGTGGTGCAACTGGCAGAACAAATACCTTGCTGGGCGCGGAGTTCCGTCATTGAGAGTTTGGCAAATAAACCATTCATGCCGCCGATGGGACAGAGATAACGACACCAAAATCGCCGCTCAAAAAGAGCAGAGAAGATCATCGCCCCAGCCGTAATTAACAGCAGCAAACAAGCGCTCAGATAAGCGGTATTTTCTAAATGCCAGAGTTCTTCCCATAAGAAAATTAGAGTAAACAAACCAAACATAAACCATCCGCCCCATTTCTCAGCTTCCTCTCTGGGCCAACGCTTAAGTTTTCGAGGCCACAGCCAGAGAGATAACTTTTGGGTAATTTCCCCGTAAATCATGAAGGGACAAACAGAACACCAGATACGCCCCAAAAAGGGAAAGAGAAATAGGAAGAAAGGCCACCACCAAGCCCAAAATAGATTTAATACGAAATTGCGATCGCGGGTTTGCGGCCCAATAAATAAGACTGCAACTATAATTGCAAAAGCCGTTGCAGTAAAACCATAGTTAATGCGATCGGGCCACCAGGGACTACGCAAAAACCGCCGCAAACGAGGATAGGCATTTAACAGATTCACCCGAAATCGTTTTTTCTTCGTTTCGGCTGGCCAGAAAATTTCTTCTGTTAATTCATTAGCACCCTCTGCTTGCACGATCGCTCTTTCTACCAGATTTTTTAATTCCTTAAGATTGCCAGGAAAATCATAAGACTGGAGGCGACGTAAAGCTTCTGGGGTGATGTGGGGTTTGGGAACGCCTCTAGCTCGAGTGTAAAGGCTAATATAGTATTCAACTTGTGCCTGAATATCAGCTTTCCGCACCCGTAGCGGTGGTACTTTAATAATGTGACCAATACAGCGTTCAATTGTCGGCTGAGTTTTTTCGGAAACAATCAGAATTCTGGCTTTGCTGGGACGAGGTTCAGGTGCTGCTTCTCCTGCACGACTGACGGGGGTATATGTGCCAGTTTTGAGCAACTGCGTCACCGGGGGTAATAATTCTTCAGGCAATTCTTGGATGTTGTTAAGAACTAAAGTACCTTCTCCCAACCATTCCAACAATCCTGGTTTACCGCCAGCACGACCGAATAAATCTGCACCGCTAGTTTGCAGAATCCCGCAATTTACTTTAATAATTGGTTCTCGGCGTTTTGGAGAACCAAAGTGGATGAGGGCTGCTATATTGTCTTTTTCTAACCCTGGTTCTCCAAAAATATCCACTGATTTGCGGTCAGCTGCCGCTTCTCTAATTTGCTCGCGCAACCGCACAGCATAACGACTTGTACCGACAATTCCCCGTTGGGCTTTTGTAACTAAATATGGTCGCAAAGCTACGGAGCGTTCTTGTTCATAGCCAAGTGCAGATGTTGCCTGAGCTAATTCTTGAGCCAATTGGCGCGAAAAAGCCTGAGCAATTTCGGAGTATTGGGTGGCTAATTCACGGAATTTATCACCAGGCACAACCCACAAATGACAATCTGTCACCGTAGTAATTGTGAATGGAGTTAATTCATCCAACAGCAATTCTTTGAGTTCAATCACTGCTCCAGGGAGGAATCCACAAGCTAAGGCTGGGTTGGTTTGATTGGTGCTATTGCTTTCGAGTTGACCTTCTACAAGAATATAAAGGGCTTCTGGAGGAGTGCCTTCGCTAACTAAGTCAGTTTCGGCTGGTACAACTTGTTCTTCAATTACTTGAGCGATCGCATTTAACACCTCAGATGAGAGAATTCCTAAACTCGTCCGTTCTTGTAGCCATGTAATCGTTTCTGGAGATGTCATATTAAGTTCTCCGTGTAAGCTGTTATGTATAACCAGAATTATCCTTGAAAGGGTATTTCAAAATATCTGTATTCATCTGTTGTGTATTAATACACAATGTGCAATGTTTGTCCTTGCTATTAAGCTAAAAACTTTTGCACTACACTCGTATTCAGCGTAAACTAAATTTGATGCAAATTTAATGACGTTTCCATTCCAGATGTATAGGTGACTCCGGAACGGGTATTTTGTTCAATGCAAATTTCATACTCAACAGGTTGCCCTGGTTGAAGCCAAGAATCAAAGCGATCGCCCAAATTGATCTGATAAGCATCGGCCCAGTGAGGATAGGGTCGATATAGAACAAGTGGGTAAGACATCTGGCTCACTTTGGAGTTGTTCTGGGACAAAATAATTGTTAATTTAACTGTTTTTAACTCGCCCAGAAGCTTACCTTTATCTAGAAGAGTAAAATTGCGGGGATCGGGGAAGCGATCAAATCCTTTAAAGACGATATTCCATTAGAAATAGCCAAATATATCGACCAAAAAATGAAGAAACTGCACAAGAACCACCAAGGAATGAGTTACGGGCAGTTGAGTGTATTATTACTAACATATATAATCAGTCAATCACACCATTGGTTGTGTGCATTAGAAGCGTGGAATATGCGAGGCAGGGTCATCGAGGATCGCGGAAACGGCACGCGCCACATCAACAGCCGAGATAGGCGAGGTCTTGCTGTTACCTAACGGTAGTGCCAGTTCATCATTGTCCCGGATGCCAGCAGCAGCCAGACGCAGGAAGAAGCCCTCAAGGAAGACCGTCGGCCGCACCGTGACGACCGGCAGCCCCGACCAAGCCAATGTCTGTTTTTGTGAGACTTGACGATTCTTTTAACTCAGTGATGTGGCTGTTTTAGCTATAATTTGGCTACGTTGCTCTACTAAATTCAAGGAAACTTTCACATCTAGTTCTGACGAATTGGTATTGAAAAATTTTTTGAGAATACGATTTGCCAGCAAAGCCTTGAATTGAGTTTATAAACGCTTTGCTATAAATAACCTCTAAACCAATCTGTTAAACACATTTACATCAACTTACTTATGGCTAATAGCATTGATTTCGCAATAATTACCTTACCTAATGCTATAAAATTAAAACTTGATTTTTTAGATAATGTAAATTTAGTCTCCTCAATTTCAGAAACTTATTTAGATTTTGACCATAAATTGCAGTTAAATTTAGACAAAATTTTTAGCATCCATAGTACAGTTCCATACATAAATGTGGCACTTGATAGAATCATTGTTGAAGTATTTGGAAAACCTGAAATTAGAATATCTTCACCAAAATATATAATTAATAAAATTTCTCCAGAATTTGAAATCAGTTTTAAAGGATTACTAAATAAACAAGATATTGAGTTATTTTTCGGCAAGCAAACCACATTAAAATACAAATTAAATGAAGATTTAATTTTTAGCAATATAGCGAGTAAATTTCCTATTATTAACGATTTAAAATTAAGCAACCCAGAGCTAATTATCACTGATACTGAACATGATTTCATACATTCAAAATTAGGTTGCATTAAGTTAAGCAAAGGATTCAACTTTATTGGAAATATTGATTTCGATAATCTCCAGACAAATTTCAGCAGTTTTATTCATCGAAGCTTAGGAATTGCGTGCTTAGGAGCGATAATTAACTTTAATCCGGGAGGACAGGTTAGCTTAACAGGTAATATTTCAGGCGATATTCAGCTATTCTCTCAGCAACAATTTCAGGCTACTTTTAATAACTTACTTATAGGATTAAATATTGGTGCTGATTTAGAGCCAAACTTTGGATTAACTGGAAATTTAATTCTTCAAGGCTACGATCCCACCCAAGAAAAAGAACCTAAGTTATTTCTCTCTGGTAGTCTGTCTCTCGAACCCGAATCTTTAACAGCATACTTTTGTCAACAAGGTGAAAAATCTTGGTATAATCCCTATGGATTGGTAGGAACTGAACTTCGCAATATCAGGTTTCAAGGAGGCGGAACGTATTTACCTCCTTACTTTGATAATTTTGGCTTCATTGGTGATTTGAAATGGGATAAAACAGAGCTTGAGGTAGCTTTTCTGATAGACACTAATGATCCTGAAAGATTAGCTTTAATTTTAAATCCCAAGCAAGCGGTTAGCTTAATAGATTTGTGGCAGGGGCCAGTCACTTCCTTTCTTAGCAAACAAGTAGGTTATTCAACCGATTTAGTTAACAAAGCACTAGGATTTTTAGAAAGCTTAGTAAACTTAAACATCGAATCAATTGATGGGGATGGAGACGGAAAAATTAATCCTTTAATTAAGTATGTTCCTTTTCCGACAAGAATTGCGGCTCAAGCGATATCAGAAGGTTTAGAAATTAATGGCAAACTTAATGCTTGGGGGCATGAGGCAATTTTAATCCTTCAAGGAGATAAAACTTTTAATAATATCTCTGGTTCATTAAAAGTTATGGAAATTGATTTAGGATTTCTGAAAATTAAGGGAACAGATGACGATAGTTTAGATTTATCTTTAAAGGTAACGCCTAGTGAGCAGTATCTTCAAGGAGATGGTTATCTAGAAATTCTTGACAACGAAATTGCGAATGTTGAATTTAAAATTACTCCTACCAATACTACCTTTAAAAACTTTGACCTGAGTTTAGGCAATCTGTTAAGTATTGATGTTGATGCCCTGAGTATCGATATAAAATCTGGTAGTGGTAGTGGTTTAGGAACAATTTCAGTTTTTGGTAATACCCTAGCAGGCATTATGTTTGATGTTACTCAAAATACTGTCAATCTGAGGCATGTTCGGTTGAATTTAGTAGGTTTCTTAACTTTGACTATTCCGAAGCTCACAGTTAACTTGAAGAATCAAAGCGCAGCAGGAACAGCAAATATTATTGCTTTTAATCAATCTTTGGGTAGCGGCACTTTATCATTTAACGCTCAGAACGTTTCAATTAATAATGTAGCTCTTAATTTAGGCAATGTTATAAAGCTCAATGTTCCTAGTTTTAAACTTGATTTAACTAATAAAAAGGTTTTTGGTTTAGGCGATATTATTCTCTTAGGTAAACAATTCATCGCGTTAGGTATCAGCCTCAACGAGAGCGGATTTCAAGCTACAAGTAATTTCAATTTTGGCGTTTTAGCTTTCAACGGCGCTACAGTCACTCTCAGCAAAGGAACTAATGGTAATATCAATAATTCTGGCAGTATTGCAGGAAGCCTCAAGTTTTTAGGCTACACCTTTGCCAATATCACGGCTAGCGTTAATAGTAGTAAATTAATTGCATCGGGTAGTTTTAATTTTGGTGGTATTTTAATACTTAAAGGAACAAATAATCGAAGGAATGCAACAATAACGCTTAACAGTCCAAAAAATGGACTGTACAATTGTGTTACTATTATGGGTAGCTTTTATCTGTTGGGTCAAGAGTTAACATCACTTACTATCCGCCATAATAATAGTACTTTAAAAATTTTAGGTATGCACATTATCAGAAAGCCCAACCATTCAAAAGGATAAATAGGGTAAAAAAAGTTAAATTCAAGTCATAGTTAGCCTTAATGGCACTAAACTAGTACAGCACGACGTAAATAAGCAGACCATTGAAAAGCCCTGAAGAGCTTATTCCATAACACTATTAACTTTTGATTTTTGACACTTCGACTCCGCTCAGTGTGAACTTTTGACTTCCGCCTTGCGGTACTAGGTTGTTATCTATATTTGTTAAGTTAATATTACAAGAAGTAAAAAAGTATTAATTGATTTTTATACCAGTAATTCTCTGATTATTGTTGCTTATTAAAAATTTTGATTTATCAATTTTAATAACTTCATAATTCTCTGTTATAAATATAGAGTAGATGCTAGCTATCATATCTGCTAAATCGACTTTAGATAATATTAGTAATTGCAAATTGAAAAATGATTTAGGAACAGTTTTAACAATTAAACATAATCTTCTATCATTTACGTGCCATACGCCAGTAAATTTATTACCCGTAATAAATTCGCTGGGTTTAGATAAAAGAAACGTTTGAATTCTAGTTTGCTCATAAGTCATATTATTTTTAAATTCAATAGAAATTTTTTCCCAATTTGTATTAAAACGCCATTTTCCAAAAAGTAACATTTCTATTTCTGTATCAGATAGGTTCATATTATTCATTGGCTTTCTCCCTTATTATTAAATAATGTGCAATTTACTCATGGTAAAGTTTCATGACAAGTTTTGGCACGAGTAAAAAATAAGTGCATCTGCCATACTAGCCAAGATCCAACTCGCCAAGCTGCCATTGACAACGGATCTGTAGATGAATATGAAGGTATGTCTAATATATTTTGGTCATAATGTAACCATGTAACTGGTAGATGTCCCATCGGTGTCGTCGGAGATAATTTAAAAGTTAGTTGGTCGTAATTTAACCAGTTTCCCTCTTTTCGCCAACCCAGGCGATCGCCAAGTTTTTTTTCTGTTTCATAATCTATTTGACCGCCTATTTCGTTCCAAATACTTTGCTGAATACTAAAGCCAAAGTAACCATGACTGTATTGTTGCCAAAGTTGATCGATTTTATGAAAAGCTTCACATGAAAAGTTAATAATATCCTGTTTATAAACTTCATTCCAATCATTCTTGCCCATGACTTGTAGCATTAATTTAGCTGTTTCAATATCAGCTTCTTGCCACTTGTACTGCATAAGAAGGTTTTGCAATTTTCTGTAATCAATATTCCAATTATTTTTAAATTCTGTGGGAAGCTCAATATCAACATCATTATTAGTTTGTTCCGCCAATTCTATTTTATCGATAAAAAGTTGAGGAGAAGGAGAAACAATATCTGTTTCTTCTATCCCTAACACTTTCTTTTGATCAACTAGTTGAGTTGACATATAATTAGATATTAGATAAATCGCTTGATTTAAAGTTATTTCATCTTTATCTAAATCAAAGTTATGAAACTGTAAATCTAATAATTGTGACTGAAAAAAAGCATCTTGCAGTCTATCTTTTTTATCATAACTTGCCACTAATAAATTGAGGATATCATGAGACATAGTACTAGTATCTTGTATCGTTAATAAATTAACTTGAGAATTTAAAGTACTACTTGCTAAATTTTGAATTTCTCCTACAATTGCGTAAAAATCTGCATCTACTTTTACTACATCATCTATTAAAGATTGAAACGGAGTAAAGTAATCTTGTAGAGACTTTTCTAGATTAATTGCTGTTTCAGCTATTTTTGCGATTTCTTGACGAATTTTTGTAGCTTGGACTTGGTATTCATAAATTTCTTGATATACCTCTATATCTTTAAGTATTTTCTGAATAGCTTGCTTTTGATTTTTGGTGTCTTCCGCTAAATTTTTAATTCCTCTACTGAGTAGCTTTACTTTTTCTAAAATTAAAAAATTAGTATTGCTTAACAGCAAAATAGATTTTAAATTTTCTTCTTCTTCCCATTTTAACTTGTCAATAATTTGAGAATTGTTATTATTTTTTATCTCGAGCTTACTTCTTTCTTCATTTACTTTTCTAATTTCATCATATTTTTGGTTGAATAATTTTCTCCAGTTATCTATAAAATTTAATAAAAAAGTTTGATAATTATTTTTATAATTTTCTAAAAAATCCAGAAGTTGAGTATAATCTGAAATTAATAATTTAACCTCTGCTAAAATTTCTCCTTGACTAATTTGTTTTTTCCATTTGATTATTCCCCAAAAATAAGAATAATATTTAGTACCTTCTTTAATTAAACTTTGGCAGGTTCTAATTTTTCTTTGAACTTTTTTTAGTTTGGGATTTTTTAAAGTAGGAAATCTATAATGTGTTTCATAAATCGTAATAAATTCATAAGTAACTAATTGTTTTTGCTTGATAGTTAGCATCACTTATTTTGAAATATACAAATAGTTGCTAAACTCTTACCCATTTCAATATTTCCGGGTTTTTGTTATAGCGGTAGGTTACACCATCCTTAGTAGTCACAGACTTTTGTTGACTAGCCTTGCTTCTGAGCGTAGTAAGAGAATAGTCAGTTAATGTCTGAAGCTCTTTATGAGAAAGTCCTATAATTGTGGCGTTCGCTGTTGATTCTGGTTTCATTTTGAGTTCATTTTCCGGGTAAATATCTATCGTAATTTGCTCTTTTTCAACTGGTTTAATAACAATCCCTTTTTGCAATTGATAATCTTGTACAGAAACAAGTTGCCAATTAGATTCTTGTGAAAGTTCTAACACCCATTGATGATAATTAAATAAGCTTTCTCTATGACCAACACTGATAAAAGTTGTTTTCGTTGATTGTAACTGTTGATATAGATTACCTTCGTTGTTTAAATCTAAAGCACTCGTTGCTTCATCTAAGATAGTGAAACTAGGATGTGTAATTAATAGCCGTGCAAAAGCGAGGCGTTGTTGTTCTCCTAAAGACAATATATTTTCCCAAGGAACTTCTGTATCAAAACCGTCTACACGGGTAAGTAAGTGTTGCAGGTTAACTTGTTGCAAAATATGTTCAAGTTCGCGATCGCTCATTTTCCTATTCGTATGAGGATAGAGCAACTGCTGGCGCAAAGTCCCTAAAATAATATAAGGTCGTTGGGGTAAGAATAATACTTCTTTTAAGGGAGGACGCACTAAACGACCAGTTCCCGCATTCCACAAACCAGCGATCGCTCTCAACAAAGAACTTTTACCCCTACCACTAGGGCCAACAATCAATAACCCTTCGCCTGATCCAACAGCAAATGACAAATTTTCAACAATCACCTGTTCATAATTTGGCGTTTGTAAAGTGACATTCTCAAAAGCTAAACGTTCTTCTTCTAGAATTTGAATAGTACTGACGTTCTCTGGTTGTTTACTAGCAGCTTGTAGAGCATCTGAAAACTCTGCTAAACGCTTTACATAGCCAGAAAATCGTCCTGAAATCCCAAACTCAGCTATTAGTTCTCCTAAAGCATTAGAAAACATAAAGCAAGCAAAACTAGCTTGGTTAATTTGTCCATAATCAATTTGATCTTGAAGAAATAAAGGTGTAAGAATAAACATCGAAAATAGGCTAATGGCAGACTGATATGCTCTGCCAAAAGCGTCTTGTCCCCTCTCTAAATTCAGTCTGCGTTCAGCAGTTTTTAAAACATTATTAAATCGACGCTGAATTATATTTAATTCTTCAGATTCTCCCTGAAAAAAAGCGATTGATTCAGCGTGATTACGAACATGAGTTAAGCAATAGGCAAAATCTGCTTTAAATGCAAGTTCTTCTTGGTTAACTTTATTTATTATTTGATTTAAGTAAACAGCTATGAAATTACCTATAATTGTATAAATAACTAAATAAATTGCGATTTGTGAAGAAACTATCCAGAGAATTATCAAAGCGCTTCCCATCTCTAAAGATTTTTCTAGTAAAGAAGATGAGAATCTCAAACCAATGCTAGTAATGGGTTCTATCTCTTGGGATAAGCGTTGATCTGGATTATCTATATCAGATTTAAAATTTATTTTATAATAAGCTTGATTGCTTAAATATTTTTCTAAAACATGAAGATTTAGCCATTTATACCAGTCAATAATTATTTTTTTTCTAACATATCTCAAAAGAGTGACTAGTAAGACCATCCCGACAATAATGAAGCTGGACAGCCATAAAGTACTATTATATTTATCAAGGTCTCTCTGTTCAATAACGATGTCAATTACATAGCGATTCCAGTAACTATTTGCAGCATTTGCAGCGACAATTACGACTATTAATAACACTAAGATAATGAGCATTACCCATGAGCGAATCACATCTGAAAATACTCTTCCTTCTGCTTTTGTTGGATACCAATAAGGCCCGGCAACTACTTTCACATCCTGCCAAAATTGAATTAAGGCTGAAAAAGGATTTGTTGTATTTTGCTCGCGTACAGATGGAGTTTGCATATTCTAAAAATGTAGCCGTTACTAATTACACTAGGAATTTTGAAATGACCTTTGAGAATTAAGTTAGACTCAAAGGCCATTTTTCCTTTTAGATAAGTTTAAAAGCTTGTATTATAAGCTTTTTGACTTTTGAATGCGTGACCTTTGCCTTGCGGTACTAGGTTAATGGTTCGTCATCAACAATTTCGACTGTTCTTGGAAAAGGGCCTTGGTCAGGCTCAGTAACGACTACTGGGCTGATATGATGTTTCAGTTTGAGTTTTAACTCATCTGAAATAGGCAATTCTTGAATTTCTTTGAGAAGAAATCTGACAGATTCAGTTTTGCTACGTTCTGTATAGACGAGCTTGAGAATGTTTTCAATTCCAAATCCCGCTATATATTCCCCTAGAACGGCTACTAACCCAAGCAAGCCTAAACCTCCTAAGAGACCTAAAGGCCCGCCCAGCGTTGAAAGCATAGCGACAACAGCAGCGACATTACCTCCTGATGCACCCGTTGCGATCACGAAAAGTATGCCAGGAAGGCCTAAACCAGAAATTTTTTTGACGAGTTCATCCATTGTACTTACCTACAATCCTTATAAAGTGAAAACATGACTAATACCAATTCGCAATGGGCTAACGCCCCGCTCCACTAACGCAATTAAAAAACTTAGAGATACTTACCTTTGAGGGTTTATATCTGTTTTATAATTTAAGTGAATTGGTATAAGAGAGTCATGATTAATTTCTTTTGTGAAGAAATTCAAAGTTTGACATCTTGCACCAACTAACTGGTGCAAGATGTCAGAAATCTGATTTAGCTCAACAAAAGACTACACAATTCATCGATTTGTTGACTTTGGTTAGATATTAATCGATGGGCTATAGCTTGTAACTGACGAGTATTTTGGAGTTTGGTATTATCTATTTCTTCTAATTCACTATCTAACAACGTTTGAAAGCGATAATAAAAACTTTGAGCTTCTTTATCAGTAGGTTCAAACAACTGTTCTAATTCTCCAGCTACCACTTCACTACTACCGTCAAACATAATATTTAAAAGTGGTCTTCCCCATTGTAAGAGTCCCCAATTTTTGACTTCTTTATAAGGGTAGACACTCGTCAGCGAACCCGTACCTAAAGAAACTACTAAAATATCTTCTGTTTTGAGAACTTTTTGGGCTTTTCGTTTACTACTAATTTGTGCTTCTAAAATAGCTAAATGGGCTGGATTATTAGCAAATACTCCACCATCGATTAAAGTATAGGCGATGCCGCTATTATGGGGGTTTACAAGCCGATGGGGGGCAAAATAAGTCGGAGTGGCACTAGTTGCTAATGCTGCATCTAGGAGCGTAAAACCGCCACATAACTTCTGAAAATTCTTAGATTCTATTTGCTGCTTTTCTAGTTGGTTTGTAAAAAATATCGGAATTCGCTGCTCGATATCATAACTCGTTACAAAAACTTCTTTGAGATTATTTTCTATAAGGGCGTTATCAAAATATTTTCTGAAAATTTCTTCTTTGCTTTCGGAAGGATATTTTGGCTGGAGAAATATATCCTCTAATGGGCCAAGTATTCTTTCAAACAATGGCTCATAAAATATTTCTACCCCATACTCCAGAAATAGCTGTAAAAGATCCTCAGCAGTGTATTGGGCTACAGGCAAGTTATCAGATACATCGGAACTTAATCGGGGTTTAGTTAGTCCAAGTGCTAAAATTCCGCCACTGGAAGTACCAGTAATTAAATCAAACAAACTAAATATAGGTTTTTGTGTCCGCCTTTCAATTTCTGCTAGGAGTAATGCCGGAATAATGCCCCGAATACCGCCTCCATCAATGGAAAGTATTTTATATTTGGGACGGGCTGTTGTATTCATGGTTTCTGGCGATTCCTCCTGAGTTAATATTTGTGCTTGTTGGATATTGATGGGATCTTCAGTTTGGTCTGTTTTGGTTTCCTCGGCATGTGGTTCGAGGGCGATCGCAGTTGGAATAATCTCGGATTGTTGGCTGTTTATTTCTGTCTGTTGAATTTCCTTTGGTTGGTTTTCGTCGTCGCTTACTAACGATACCGTTGTTGCTAATAAACTTGTAGTTAGTGGTGAGATATTTTCTTCAGGAATAACTGCTGTCTCAGTTTGGATTTCTTCAAGTTGAATATCTTCTTGATTGGATGATTCTGCTGCGAATGGAACTGGATTTGATGATTGTATTGCAAATGGAATTTCTGCTAAAGTCCAAATAGGATTACCACGAAAATTTCCTTGGTAGGACTTTCCAGTTTGATTTTTGACAGTTGTACCTTGCCCTTCGTCTAATTTCCAGTAAGCTACTAATCCTGATTCATCTCCAGCTATTAACCCACAACGATGAATCTGTATTTCTGCTTTAGTACAGGGATAATTCCAAACGCTAATGTTTGCTAATTGTCCTTTGAAGTAGACTTGTTTGTGTAACGTTGCTCCCAGAGTTATAGAACTTGTGGCTTTGTTTAAAGATGAACCTCTGAGAGAATCGTTGTATTCGCGCTCGTCAAGATATACGGTTAGCTGACCACTATTAAAAATAATAGCAAAAAAGTGCCATTGTCCTATAGTTAATTCTCCTTGCCCAAAGGTTTTAATACCCTTGCTAACACTTTCATCAATGTAGACATCTAGGCTTCCCGTTTCACTGATGCCGAATTCAAAATTGTCACTGAATCTCTCTGAAGAACGGGCAAAAAATACATTGCGCGTCCCGTAACTAGTGGCTTTATTTGTTAGTTCATGTGGATTTATCCATCCGGAAACCGTAAAAGCTGAACTTCCTTGAGCAAAAACGCCGCCAATATCGTTTCTACCGAAATCTATATAATCATTTACCCCATCAAATGTTAAAACTGTTTGTGTATTTACTAGGTTGAACACAAGGATTTAATCTCCAAATATCAATAACTCACAATTTTCAATAAAGAACTTAAGATTAATAAATTTAATAATGGAATCTCATTAACACCTTTTGCAATAGAAAAAAACAAAAATATATAAGGATTAATATCCTAATTTTTATTAGTCAGTAATACTTCTGCGATCGCTTGCGAAATGGGGTAGTGTGGTGAATATATCTCCAGCCAAAAAAATTCCCCGACTGGGTTAACTTCAAGGAATACATGGCGACCATCGGGCGTGACAATAATATCAATTGCTCCATAATTTAAGCCAAAATAAGCTATCAGTTTGAGCAGTTTTTTCTCAATATCTTCTGGCAAGTCGTAGGGTTGCCAATTTTTAACTAAGGCTCTCCCCTCTTTGCGCCAGTCATAAGTAGATCCTTCTAAGCTTTGGGAATCTACTGCGGCAGTGAATACGCGGTGTCCGACAATAGTTGTCCGCAATTCTAGCGCCTTGGGCACATTTTCTTGAAAGGTCATCGGACAAAAACGCAGTCCTTCCATATTCTCCAGATCATTATTTGTAACTGGAGTGGTAAACACAACGTTTTCTCGCCCCTGCTGATCGTAAATAGCAAAAGAAGAAAGCATTTTGGTAACTATACCTTGGTTACACTCTTGAGCAAATTGCTTGACTGCTTCTGGATTGTTTGAAGTCAGAGTACGTGGAGTTACAAGACCTATTTTGCGTGCAACTTGCAATTGTAGTTGCTTATTATTAGCTCGATCCACATTGGACATTTTATCAAAGTGAAATCCTTGAAGGCTGGCAATCATACCCCTGACTGTGGCGCGACATTCGTTAATTGATGCATCTCTGTATTGCTTGTCCATTGAGTCGGGAATTTTTTCTCCGTAGCGCATCCGCTGATACCAAACTGAGGAGACTTCACTCAAATCTAGCTTTTGTTCGCCATCAGTAATAATTACTCGTTCACTATCGCCGCAGTAAATATCTAGCTTGACTTCGGTGGGATATCTGTCTGTGTCAAACCGAAATGCTTTTTCTCCTCTAGCCTCAATTTCTTTGATGACTAGAGGAATACTTTCGTTGTCTTTACTAAACGTAACTATTAATACGGTCATAAAAAGTATGAACAGTGAAGTATGTAGACACCTTTTGGGTGGCTTGCCGCGGGCTAATATCAAATATTAAGTTTTTGATTATTCATTCTTTGTTTGAAGTAGGGCGTCTGCGATCGCACTTGCAATCGGTAAGTTTAAATCCTTTTCCAGCATTCCCCACTCCCCCACAGGGTTGATTTCCAAAAAGACGTATTCCCCTGATGGTGTGACGATGAAATCTAAGGCTCCAAACAACAGCCCAAATTTCTCCATAAAGGCTTTGAGACGACGAATTACTTCATCAGGAAGCTGGTGATGTTGCCATGCGCCAACTTCAACACCAGGTTTACGCCAATCAACTTTGGCTGCTGCATACATATCTGCATTTAGCGCCCCCACAAATACATTACCATTCACATACACCATCCGTAATTCCTGTTGCTTTGGAATTTGCTCTTGAAAAACCATTGGGCAATAACGCAGTGACTCAGCATCAACTAAATCTTCTTCTTTGACGATGCTGGTGTACAGAAAAAACGAGGAGTTAGCTTCCATACTGCGGGAAAGAGCAGTTAAGAGCTTGCTCACCATTTTGCCGTTGACTTGCCCAAAAAACTCTCGTGCTGCTTGGGCTTTGTTGGTGACAAGAGTCTGGGGAATAACAAAGCCTACTTCAGACGCAATCCGCAGTTGACGCAGCTTGTTACTTGCATAATCTATCCGCTCTAAATTATCTACCCACGTAGCTCCGTTGAGGCTGTCCCAAAAAGCATCTAAAGTTGCAAGTGATTCTCTAACGCAAGCTTCTCGGAACTTTGGCGCTAATTCTTGACTCAGTTGTGGTTCCCAAATACGGCGCATCCATACAGCTTGCACCTGCTCTGTGTTGATAGAGCGGTTGTTACATTCTATAGTGTGGTAGCTTTTAGACTTATCAAAATGTGCTGTTAATTGCACTTCTAGAGGAAACTTATCAGTATCTAGACGAAATGGTTGCACCCCTTTTTTTGATAAGGCTTCTGCCACTCTATCTATTGTAAAGAAATCACCACTGTGGGTGATTAATAAAACAACATCACGAGACAGGTGCATAAAATATTTTTTTGAGAATTTTAGGAGGTAGCTATTCAAAAATAGCAAACAAATTGCCTTTTAGAAACCAAAAATTTTAGATGATTTAGGGATCTATAAAAAGCAATCATCTCCATCTTATGGATAAGGCAATATGAAAGCGATCGCCTACGGCGGGCGCTCTGCGCCATCGCGTCTCTATGAGTAGTTTTCAGTTCTTTGATAACTGCTACTCTATTAAATGATGATTCAGCCAATTACAAGGTATCTTTCCGATCAGAAAGGTACTTTCAGATGTAAAAGAGTAAATTATTTATCTTCCAAATCTGAAGGAAACTTGTAAGTCCAAGGAACCTCTGTTCCTTCAGTAGCTTGCTCTGACAAGAAACGTGTAAAGA
Organism: Nostoc sp. ChiVER01; assembly: GCF_034531155.1. NCBI lineage: Bacteria > Bacillati > Cyanobacteriota > Cyanophyceae > Nostocales > Nostocaceae > Nostoc > Nostoc sp. ChiVER01. The sequence continues at coordinate 67,030 of NZ_JAVRBS010000009.1, forward strand.
ATGGTAACGCTACAACATCCACTGTTTTTACTGTGTTTGTAGGCATGAGTTTCCTTAAAAAAATTAACTTGTTTTTCAACTTAAATGTATATCATTAATTAAATATATTTTCAAGGTCAGTTAAGACAGTTATGACGTTAAAGCAGTTAGGAAAGTTAAGAAATTTAGGAAACTTAAGCAGGCAGCTAAGAAAAAGTATTTAAGAATTAATATCAAAATCATCAATATTAAACTATGAATTAGAACAAAATTTGAATCCAGCAAAATCCTTATTGGATATAACTTACAGCAAACTATTTTTTTTGGTAATTTGTTTCTTAAATTTCTTAAATTTCTTAAATTAATTATTTTCCAGGCTGTTGCATTTTATCTAGAAAAGTGAGATCATGCTCTAATTGAAATTAGAAGTATGTTAATTTAAAGAAAGCAAATTAGTTTCAAGGATAAATTAGAAAATAGTCTTTCTCAAAAAAAAGTAAAGTCATCAGTCATAGCAGGAGTTAGTTATACTGTGATCGCAGCCACACTTACAGCATTGACAACTCCGTTTAGCATCGTAGGAGGTATAGAGATGTTAGTCTAATAACGGTTGTAGGAGATACTTTAATGGGATATGTGATTAAAGTCATTATTAAGGCTATTTATGCAAATGTAGCAAGACCAAATCAGTAAAATTTCTTATCAAATAAATTAAAAATTTACTTATTATAGAAGAGCTAAAACCTTGTTAGATATGCAAATTTATGTATATCAAAGGTTTAGTAAGGTAATATTGATTAAAATAAATAGGATATTTAGGAAGATTTAGAAGCTAATACAGTTAAATCATTAGAGTGAGTTTTTAGTGAGTTTAATTATGAATGATGAAGCAGAAAATATTAATATTCAGTCAGAGGCGATCGCCATTATTGGTATAGGGTGTAGATTTCCAGGAGCGAATAATTATAATGAATTTTGGTATAATTTAGAGAAGGGAGTTAATAGTGTAACGGAGATACCTCAAGAACGATGGAATATTGATAACTTTTATTCTTCAAATATCGAACTTCCCAATACAAGTACTAGTAAATGGGGAGGATTTATCGAAGATGTAGATAAATTTGACGCAAAATTTTTTCAGATATCAGAGCGAGAAGCTCGGCGAATAGATCCTCAACAAAGGATCATGCTAGAACTGAGTTGGTCATGCTTAGAAGATGCTGGATATTCACCATTAGAATTATCAGGAAATAACGTTGGTGTTTTTATTGGTGTTTGTAATTTCGATTATAAAGAATTACAAGATAAGGGCGAAGTCATTGAAGGATATAATTCTACAGGTACATATACTTCTATTATTCCCAATCGAATTTCCTACTTTTTCAACTTTCATGGCCCTAGTATTCCGATAGATACTGCTTGTTCTAGCTCACTTGTAGCCATACACCAAGCAGTGAATACACTCAATCAAAATGAATGTGAGATGGCGTTAGTTGGTGGTGTCAGTGTATTGTGTACACCGACTAGTTATATCTCTTTTAGTAAGTTGGGTATGTTATCACCTGAAGGGAAATGCAAAACCTTTGATGCTCAAGCAGACGGTTATGTGCGAGGTGAAGGGGCAGGTGTCATTTTATTAAAACCTTTGAAAAAAGCAGTTGAGGATAAAAATTATATTTATGGAATAGTTAAAGGTAGCGCCATAAATCATGGTGGTCATGCGCGTACTTTAACTTCTCCCAATGCTTATTCTCAATCACAAGTTGTGAGGTCTGCATGTATAAAAGCAAATATTACACCTGATACAATATCTTATATAGAAGCTCATGGAACAGGTACGCCGTTAGGCGATCCAATTGAAATTAATGCTTTAAAACGAGCATATACACAACTATATCAGCACTATGGTATTGAACAAACCGCAGAAAGCTATTGTGGATTAGGTTCAGTAAAAACAAATATTGGACATTTAGAATCAGCAGCAGGTATTGCTGGGATCATAAAAGTATTATTAGCAATGAAATATAAAAAATTGCCAACAATTAACAACTTTCAGCAATTAAATCCTCGAATCAAGTTAGATGGTAGTCCCTTTTATATAGTTAAAGAAACGAAAGATTGGCAACATTTAAAGACAAAAGAAGGGAAAATTATTCCTAGACGAGCAGGGGTAAGTTCCTTTGGCTTTGGGGGTGTTAATGCCCATATAATCCTAGAAGAGTCGTTAGTGCCAGAAGAAATAGTGGTGACGAACATTGAGCGTCCAAGCCACTTGATAGCACTTTCGGCGAAAACTGATAAGGCTTTAGAAGAACTAGCAAAAAGATATCAAATTTATTTAAAATCTGATTTAAAGATATCGTTAGCAGATATTTGTTACACCGCCAACACTGGGCGAAGCTCCGGAGGAGCCGCTTCGCTAACGCATTTTGACTACCGCCTTGCTATTGTGGCCGACTCTAGAGAGCAGTTGGTCGATCGACTCAGTGCTTTCGCATCTGGGAAAGACATCACCGGCTTAATTAGCGATAAACCTGGCAAAAAGCCAGCAAAGATAGCCTTTTTATTCACTGGTCAAGGCTCTCAGTACATCAATATGGGTCGCCAACTCTACGATAGCCAACCCATCTTTCGCCAAACTATCGAGCAGTGCGATGAAATTCTCCGCCCTTATCTGAAGGATTCTTTGTTAGAAGTACTTTATCCTACCCAGACTCTTGAGCAATCATCTTTGTTGGATGAAACTGCCTATACCCAACCAGCATTGTTTGCTTTTGAATATGCCCTGTATCAACTGTGGAAATCTTGGGGCATTGAACCAAATGTGGTGATGGGTCATAGTGTAGGCGAATATGTTGCGGCAACTGTCGCAGGCGTTTTTAGCCTAGAAGATGGACTTAAACTCATTGCCTATCGGGGACAGTTGATGCAGCAATTGCCTTCTGGAGGCGAGATGGTTTCACTAATGGCTTCCGAGGAAACAGTTCAAAAAGTTATAGCGCCATTTCATGACACAGTGGCATTAGCAGCCATCAACGGGCCTGAAAGTGTAGTGATTTCGGGAGCCAGTGAAGACATTGCTGCTATTTGTCAGCAACTGTCAACACAGGGGGTAAAAACGAAGCGGTTACAAGTATCCCATGCTTTCCATTCTCCATTCATGACACCCATGTTGAAGGAGTTTGAGCAAGTAGCTAGTCAAATAACCTACAATCAACCCCAGATACCATTAGTCTCTAATATCACCGGACAAATTGCTGATGAGAATATCACCAATGCACAATACTGGGTGAATCACATCCGACAAACAGTGCGGTTTGCCGATAGTATGCAGAGATTACATCAACTTGGGTATGAAGTCTTTTTAGAGGTTGGGCCTAAGCCAATTTTGTTGGGTATGGGTCGTGAGTGCTTGCCTGAGGGTGTGGGTTGGTGGTTGCCTTCTCTGCGTCCGGGAGTGCCAGAATGGCAACAGTTGCTTTCTAGTTTGGGTGAATTATATGTAGGGGGAATGGCAGTAGATTGGTCAGGGTTTGACCGTGACTATTTCCGCAAGAAAGTTACATTACCCACTTATCCGTTTCAACGACAGCGCTATTGGATTGAGAATACACCCCCTAAACCTCAACGGCAACAAAACTCGACAAAACTGCACCCATTATTAGACAAAAAGCTCCAGTTGCCCTTAAGCAAAGAAATCTTGTTTGAGTCTGAATTCAGTAGCCAAACCCTACCGTTTTTAGTAGATCATCAAGTTTATAACCAAATTGTTGTGCCTGGAGCCTGTTATCTCTCCTTGCTATTGGGTGTAGCAGATTTGACTTTTGCCAGTGAGTCATGTCTGTTAGAAAATATAGTTTTCCCTCAAGCATTGGTTATCCCAGAAGATAAAGCACGCACAGTACAGCTGGTACTGTCTTTTGAAGAGAGTAGCGCATCTTTCAAACTTATCAGCTTTGATCCAGTTGCAAATAGTAGTACTCAGATAAGTCAGTGGCTAGTCCATGCCACAGGGAAAATTTCACAAGGCGTTAACATTGCACCAGAAACTGTCTTTCTCCAACAGATACAGACGCGCTGTACTCAACAAATAGCTGCTGTGGAAATTTCCCAAAGTTGGCAAAATCGGCAGATTCAATTTGGTGCAAGCTTTCAGTGGCTTGATTGTGTCTGGTGTGGAGAAGGAGAAGCCCTAGCCAAGCTCAAATGGCTTGATCTAGTAGATGATTTAGAGAAGTATCAATTATATCCAGGTCTTCTGGATTCCTGCTTGCAACTGACCAGCTTTTTCTTCCCTAGTGAAGACACTTTTGTACCCTTCGCAATTGAAAGTTTCCAATTTTACCAACGTCCCCAAAGTCAGCAGTTATGGTGTCATGCAGTACGATGTCTCCAAGGGGCTACGCCTACGCAGTCTGAGAACTCCGATTCGGACAACCTTGTAGTAAATATCAGGCTATTTGACGTTAACGGGCAGTTGATTGCAGACATCAAAGGTTTTGAGGCTAAAAAAGCAACTCCCAACACTTTATTGCAAAGTCTCCAGCTAGACTTGAAAGAAAATTCTGTAGAAAATTGGCTGTATGAAGTAGAGTGGCAACCTCAAGTGCGCTTTAGCAATGAGCAACTGTCTCCAAATTACCTGCCAGCACTTGCAGAAATTAGCCCTAAACTTCAGCCACAATATTCTCAATTGATGGCTGAACCACAGCTAAAAGTTTATCAGGCAGCAGTCAGCCAGTTAGAAGCACTCAGCATTAACTATGTGCTGCAAGCCCTGACAGCAATGGGATGGAAACCGCAATTAGGGCAGCGCTTCACTACAGATGCGATCGCTAACCAGTTAGGAGTAGTCAGCCAACATCAACGGCTATTCAAGCGACTACTAGAGATGTTAGCAGAAGTAGGGATATTAGAGGCAAAAGCTTTGGAATGGCAAGTTATCCGCGAGCCAGAAGACATCGCTTTGCAAGCTGAATTAAATGCCCTGTTAACTCAATATCCAATAGCAAATGCTGAATTCACTCTTCTAGGACGTTGCGGCCTATCATTAGCCCAAGTACTAAGGGGCGAATGCGATCCATTGCAATTGCTTTTCCCCGAAAACGACTCAACTACAGCCCAGTTATATGAGAATTCGCCACTGACAAAAGTGATGAATATCTTAGCTCAACAAGCCATAATTTCACTTGTCGAGCATTTACCAACTGGACGGGGATTAAGAATATTGGAAATCGGCGCGGGAACTGGTGGAACAACCTCTTATTTACTACCACATTTATCCTGTGAGCAAACCGAATACCACTTCAGCGATATTGGGATCTCTTTTACCCAAAAAGCCCAAGAGAAATTCCAGGATTTCCCATTTGTAAAATATCAAGTATTAAACATTGAAAAAGATCCCTTTAGCCAAGGATTTGAAAAGCAGCAATATGATGTAATTGTGGCTGCCAATGTCTTGCACGCTACCCAAGATTTACAACAAACCCTCAAACACACCAAGCAATTATTAGCACCACAGGGCATATTAATTTTATTGGAAACAACTCAGCGTCAGCGTTGGCTGGACTTAATCTTTGGGTTAACTCCAGGATGGTGGCGATTTAACGATTTACACTTACGTCCAGACTATCCCTTAATTAGTGCTGCCCAATGGCAAGAAGTGTTGCAAGAGACTGGGTTTACAAGCACAGTTAATATATCATCTACTCAACAAACTCAAAGCGTTTTATCTCCAGCAATGCTAATGCTGGCACAAGTACCACCATCACCAAACGAGTTGGTACAAGTTGAGCAAAAACATTGGCTGTTATTTGCAGATCGGCAAGGTATAGCGCAACAATTAGCTGACAAGCTAGATACTCACTCACAACTTTGTACCTTGGTATTTGTTGGTGAGGAATATGAACAATTAGACCAGCAAAAATTCAAAATTAACCCAAGCAACCCACAACATTATCAAAAGCTATTGCAGGCAATCAATAGCAAACCCTTGAATTTGTATGGTGTAGTTCATTGCTGGAGTTTAGATACAGTTAAAGCAGCAGAACTCACCGCAACCGATTTAACTGCGGCATCTTTACTAGGATGTGGTAGCACCTTGCATTTAGTCCAGGCATTGACAGGGACTAATTTATCTGCTTATCCTCGCCTCTGGTTAGTAACTCAGGGAGCAGTGGCGATCAGCTTTGCTAACCTAGAGGGATTAGTGCAATCAAGCTTGTGGGGAATGGCAAGGGCGATCGCTACCGAACATCCAGAACTCAACTGTGTGCGGGTAGATTTAGCTCCAAAGGCAGATGCAAAAGTTGTGCAAGCCTTATTTGAGGAAATTTGGTTTCCGACTAAAGAAGACCAGGTTGCCTTTACAGACCAACTGCGTTATGTCGCTAGGTTAGCTCGCTATCAGAAGCATAAAGATTATCTAGAAACAGCAGCACCAAAACCTCTAAAGTTCCGTGAAGATAGTACCTACCTGATAACTGGCGGTATGGGTGGTTTGGGTTTATTGGTAGCTCGTTGGATGGTGCAACGGGGAGCAAGGCATTTGGTCTTAGTTGGGCGTAGTAGTGCAAGTGCTGCTGTTCATAAGCAACTTCAAGAGTTAGAACAGGCTAGCGCTCAAGTAAATGTTATTCAGGCCGATGTGTCTGATGTCGAACAAATCACAAAAGTACTCTCAGAAATTGAGCAAACTCTACCACCACTGCGCGGAATCATTCATTCTGTTGGTGTTTTGGATGATGGCATTCTACAACAACAAAACTGGCAACGCTTTGCAAAAGTTTTGGCTCCAAAAGTAGAAGGAGCTTGGCATCTGCATACTTTAACTCAGAACCAGCCTTTAGACTTTTTTGTGATGTTTTCTTCTATAGCTTCTTTACTTGGTAATGCAGGTCAATCTAACCATGCGGCAGCCAATGCTTTTCTTGATGCTTTAGCCCATCATCGCCAGGCTCAAGGACTAGCAGGTTTGAGCATTAACTGGGGAGCTTGGTCACAAGTAGGAGCCTTCGCAGAGCGTCAACTTGATGAGCAAACAAAAACACGGGGTATTGGAACGTTTAACCCAGAACAGGGATTAGTTGCTTTGGAGCAATTATTATGTCAATCCTCTACTCAAGTTGCAGTTATGCCTATGAATTGGGTGCAGTTTTTGGAAAAATCCAATTCAGTTTCGCCGTTGTTCGCTAACTTTTTGCAAACTTCAGTAAAAACTGTGGTTATGCAATCTGAGATGGTTGAGCAAATAAAGACAACAAATATTACCAAGCGCCGAAAACTTTTGCAAGATCATATTTTTTCACTAGTTGCTAAAGTCCTCGGTTGGCATTTGTCAGAATCCATTGATCTACAGAAAAACTTTTTTGAGTTAGGGATGGATTCGCTAACTTCTTTAGATTTGAAAAATCACCTACAAAAGAGTTTAAAATGCTCTTTACCGCTAAATTTGGTTTTTAAGTATCCTACTGTAGATTTGCTAACTGATTATCTATTGGAAGAACTTGGCTTAGATTCTGATTATGAATTAGATAAAGAAGTTCAAGAGGAAAGTAATGAACCATTTCAACTAATAAATATTGCAAGTAATAATAATAGAATTAAAATAGAATTATGAATTTATTAAAATTTTTACAAGACATTTCTTTTAAAGGAATTGAATTGGAGCATGATGGAGAAAAATTGCTAATAGATGGTTCGGAAAGTTTATTAACTCCTGATGTCATTGCTCAACTCAAACAACACAAAACTGAAATTTTACAGTTACTGCGCGATCGCCCAGATATTTTAAATATTTATCCTCTTTCCTACGGTCAACAATCCCTGTGGTTTCTATGGCAATTAGCACCTAAAAGCGCAGCCTATAATGTAGCTTTTACCTGTCGTATCTGTTCACTTATAAATGTTACGACTTTACAAAAAAGTCTACAAATTATTTTTGAACGTCATCCACAATTACGTAGCAAGTTTTTTAAGCAAGATAATAATGTTGTTCAACAGATCCATCAAACTCAGTTCACAGATTTTCAGCAGATAAATGCCTCTACTTGGAGAGAGCAGGAGCTTGAGCAAAGAGTTTTTCAGGAATACCAACAACCCTTCAATATCGAAAATGATTCGATAATGCGGGTGCGTTTATTCAGTTGCTCACACCAGGAACATATCTTGTTAGTGACCATACACCATATTGCTGTTGATGCTTGGTCTGTATTATTACTAATAGAAGAGTTAATAACGGTCTATCTTGCACTAGAGTTAGGTGTTCAGCCATCTCTAACTCCTCTAAAGCACTCCTATATAGATTACGTTCGTTGGCAAAGAGAATTATTAACCAGTACTCAAGGAGAAAAACTGTGGAACTACTGGCAGCAAAAACTCGCAGGGGAGTTGCCTGTACTTAACTTGCCAACAGATAGACCAAGACCAGCCATACAAACCTACAACGGCGCTTCTTATAATTTCAAGATATCCCAAAAGCTCACAGAACAACTGAAAAAGCTAGCTCAAGCAGAAGGCGTGACCCAATACATGGTTCTGCTAGCTGCATTTCAGGTTCTCTTGTATCGTTACACGGGGCAAGAGGATATTCTGGTTGGTGCGCCCACATCAGGTAGAACTCAACCGGAATTTGTGCCACTAGTTGGCTATTTTGTCGATCCCGTCGTTATGCGGGCAAATCTTTCAGGAAATCCTAGTTTTCAAGAGTTTCTGACTCAAGTTTGCCAAACAGTATCAGAAGCATTAGCGCATCAAGATTTTCCCTTTGCTCTACTAGTAGAAAGATTGCAGCCACAGCGCGATCCGAGCCGTTCTCCTATCTTTGGGGCTGTATTCAACTTCCTTTTCCAGAACTTGGGGCAGTTTGAGCATACGCAACAACTGTGGTTAGGAGGTGAAGTAGATAAAGAAGGAATTAAACTCAAACCTTTTGAAATGCCTCAGATGGAGGGTCAGTTTGATCTAAATCTGACGATCGCAGAAGCAAGTTCTTCTTTATCTGGGATTTTTAAGTACAATACTGACCTTTTTGATGTCAGCACTATCGAGCGGATGCTGGGGCATTTTGTGACCTTGCTGGAAGCAATTGTGGCTAATCCACAACAAAAGATTTCGCAATTGCCAATGCTTACAGAAGTTGAGCAACACCAGTTATTGCTTGAGTGGAACAACACACAAGTGGAGTATCGCCAGGATAAGTGTATCCACCAGTTATTTGAAGAACAGGTTGAGCGAACCCCGGATGCAGTAGCAGTTGTATTTGAAAATCAACAACTGACTTACCACCAGTTGAACTGTCGCGCTAACCAGTTGGCGCATTACTTGCAGTCTTTGGACGTGGGAGCAGATGTGCTGGTTGGGTTGTGTGTGGAGCGTTCGTCGGAGACGTTGCCGGAGGCATCGCTAGAAATAATCGTGGGAATATTAGGTATTCTCAAAGCGGGTGGAGCTTATGTGCCACTCGACCCTGAGTATCCAACTGAGCGTTTGCGTTTTATGCTCGAAGATGCTCAAGTTAAAGTATTGTTAACACAACAGCACTTAGTAGAGTCAATTCCTCAACATCAGGCGCATCTTGTCTGCTTAGACAGCGACTGGGAAAAAATTTCTCAAGAGTGCGAGTCAAACCCTTCTTACACCGCCACACCCGATAACCTAGCATACGTCATCTACACTTCTGGTTCTACAGGTAAGCCCAAAGGCGTTTTAGTCAACCATTCAAATGTAGTTCGTCTGTTTGCAGCGACAAACTCTTGGTATAACTTCAACTCTCAAGATGTCTGGACACTGTTCCACTCTTATGCATTCGACTTTTCCGTATGGGAAATTTGGGGTGCTTTACTGTATGGTGGACGACTGGTAGTAGTGCCTTATTTAGTGACGCGATCGCCCGAATCCTTCTTTAAGTTATTAACTCAAGAGAAAGTCACAATTCTCAATCAAACACCCTCAGCTTTTCGTCAGTTGATTCAAGCCGAACAGTCAACGGCAACTACCGACAATTTGAACTTACGCTTGGTTATCTTCGGTGGAGAAGCCTTAGAACTGAAAAGTTTACAGCCTTGGTTTGAACGCCACGGCGACCAATTGCCACAGTTAGTAAATATGTACGGGATTACAGAAACAACTGTACATGTAACTTATCGTCCATTGAGTAAAACCGATTTAAATGGCACAGCAAGTGTAATTGGTCGTCCGATTCCCGACTTACAGGTGTATGTGCTGGATGAATATAAACAGCCAGTGCCGATTGGTGTTCCTGGTGAAATATACGTTGGTGGTGCAGGGGTGGCGCGTGGCTATCTCAATCGTCCGGAACTTACAGCACAGAGGTTTATATCTAGTCCTTTTGACAATTCAAAATTATATAAAACAGGAGACTTGGCGCGGTATTTGCCCAATGGCGAGTTAGAGTATTTAGGACGAATTGACCAACAAGTGAAGATTCGCGGCTTCCGCATTGAGTTGGGAGAAATTGAGGCATTACTAGCGCAACACCCAGCTGTTTGGGAAAGCGTGGTGGTGATACGAGAGGATGAACTTGACGACAAACGTTTAATAGCTTACGTAGTGCCGAAGGTGAAACAATCTTCTACAGTCGCAGAACTACGTCAGTTCCTCGCCAATCAACTCCCCAGCTATATGGTGCCAAACACTTTTGTGATGTTGGAGTCCCTGCCACTAACTCCCAATGGCAAAATAGACCGCCGCGCATTGCCAAAACCGGAGTTAGACAGCACACTGCTAGAAAAATTTGTTGCCCCACGCACCCCAATTGAAGAAATGCTGGCACAAATTTGGGCGCAAGTGCTGAGAGTAGAGCAAGTAAGCATTTACGATAACTTCTTTGAACTTGGGGGGCATTCGCTACTAGCAACTCAACTGCTTTCACGCATTCGCAACATTTTCAAAGTAGAACTACCATTGCGTAGTCTGTTTGCCGCAGCAACACTAGCCGAATTGGCACAAGAGATAGGACAGTTGCAGCAACAAAATTTAGAAAAAACCTCCCTACCGATCTTACCAAGAGCAAGGGACGCAGAATTACCACTGTCTTATGGTCAACAGCGTTTGTGGTTTTTAGACCAGTTCGAGCCGAACAGCGCCATTTACAACATACCTACAGCTTTGCATCTTCAAGGAACTCTCAAGGTTGCAGCCTTAGAACAAAGCTTGCGAGAAATTATTCATCGCCATGAAGCTTTACGCACCAACTTCATCACAGTTGATGGAAAACCTTCTCAAATCATTCAAACACAAACAAATTGGACGTTCTCAGTTGTTGATTATCAGCATTTATCTACAACTGAACAAAAAATTGCTACACAGCAATTAGCGCAAAAACAACTTATTCAACCTTTTGACCTAGCAACTGAAGCATTAATTAGGGCGACATTAGTAGTGCTTAATAAGACAGAACACGTCTTGTTAGTCTATATGCATCATGTTGTCTCTGATGGCTGGTCAATGGGTGTATTTGTTCAGGAGTTAGCAGCACTGTACAATGCTTATTCAGTAGGTCAGCCGTCATCATTAGCACCACTTACGATTCAGTACGCAGATTTTGCAATTTGGCAAAGACAGTGGTTGCAAGGGGATGTACTACAAAAGCAATTGATTTATTGGCAACAACAACTGGCAGATGCACCAGGTTTATTGTCGCTTCCCACAGACCGACTGAGACCTGCTGTGCAAAGTTTTGCAGGGGCATATCAACAGTTTGCACTTTCCAAGCAGCTAACTAGTGGGTTAATACAGTTAAGTCAAGAGCAAGGAGTTACCTTGTTTATGACGCTGTTGGCAGCTTATGATACTCTGTTTTACCGCTACACAGGCGTGGCAGACATTTTGGTTGGTTCACCGATCGCAAATCGCGATCGCAGTGAAATTGAAGGGTTAATTGGCTTTTTTGTCAATACCTTAGTGATGCGTACCAACTTATCAGGCAATCCTAGTTTTTGTGAGTTACTGGGTCGCGTTCGGGAAATGGCAATGGATGCTTACTCTCATCAGGATTTGCCTTTTGAAATGTTAGTAGAAGCATTACAGCCAGAACGGGATCTTAGCCATACACCACTGTTTCAGGTGGCGTTTGTCCTCCAAAATGCTCCCATGTCTCAATTGGAGTTGACTGGGTTAACCGTTAGTCCACTGGTAGTAGAAGGTACAACTTCCAGGTTTGATTTGACCTTATCAATGGAGAACACTGCTGCTGGACTGGTGGGGCTTTGGGAATATAACACTGATTTGTTTGATTCTAGTACCATTGAGCGAATGACTGGTCATTTTGTGACGTTGCTTGAAGGTATTATTGCTAATCCAGAGGAACGGATTTCTCAATTGCCTCTGTTGACACAAGTTGAGCAGCATAAATTATTAATTGAATGGAACGATACTCAAGCGGATTATCCCCAGGATAAATGCATCCATCAGCTATTTGAGGAGCAGGTGGAGCGCACCCCAGATGCAGTGGCGGTAGTGTATGAAAATCAACAGATTACTTATCGAGAGTTGAACGCTAAAGCAAATCAGCTAGCACATTATCTACAAACCTTGGGTGTGGGGCAAGATGTGCTGGTGGGGTTGTGTGTTGAGCGATCGCTAGAAACAATCGTGGGAATATTAGGCATTCTCAAAGCGGGTGGGGCTTATGTGCCACTTGACCCCGATTATCCGACTGAGCGTTTGCAATTTATCTTAGAAGATGCTCAACTTTCGGGGCTGTTAACCCAACAGCAATTAGTAAAATCTCTTCCCAAACATCAGGCGCGTGTCATCTGCTTAGACACCGACTGGGAAAAAATTTCTCAACAGTCCGAGTCAAACCCTTCTTACACCACTACATCCGATAACCTAGCATACGTCATCTACACTTCTGGTTCTACAGGTAAGCCCAAAGGCGTTTTAGTCAACCATTCAAATGTAGTTCGTCTGTTTGCAGCGACAAACTCTTGGTATAACTTCAACTCTCAAGATGTCTGGACACTGTTCCACTCTTATGCATTCGACTTTTCCGTATGGGAAATTTGGGGTGCTTTGCTTTATGGTGGACGACTGGTAGTAGTGCCCTACATGGTGACGCGATCGCCTGAGTCTTTCTATCAATTGTTATGTCAAGAGAAAGTCACCATTCTAAATCAGACACCCTCAGCCTTCCGTCAGTTGATTCAAGCCGAACAGTCAACAGCAACTACTGGGGATTTGAACTTACGCTTGGTTATCTTCGGTGGAGAAGCCCTAGAACCCAAGAGTTTACAGCCTTGGTTTGAGCGTCATGGCGACAAATCACCCCAGTTAGTGAATATGTACGGTATTACGGAAACTACTGTACATGTAACTTATCGTCCATTGAGCAAAGCCGATTTAAATGGCACAGCAAGTGTAATTGGTCGTCCGATTCGAGACTTACAGGTGTATGTGCTAGATGAATATCAAAAGCCAGTACCAATTGGCGTCAAGGGTGAAATGTACGTTGGTGGTGCAGGGGTTGCGCGTGGCTATCTTAACCGTCCTGAACTGACAGCACAGAGGTTTATTTCTAATCCCTTTAGCGACAACTCAAAAGCACGACTATATAAAACAGGCGACTTAGCTCGTTATCTGCCCAATGGCGAGTTAGAGTATCTAGGGCGCATCGATCAACAAGTAAAGATTCGCGGCTTCCGTATCGAACTTGGAGAAATCGAGGCGGCGCTAACACAATACCTGGCTGTGGGGGAAACCGTAGTAATCGCCCGAGAGGACGATCCTGACAATAAGCGTCTGGTAGCCTATATCGTTCCCGACCAAGAATATGCCTTTCCAATTTTACAACTACTTCGTTTTAAAAACAGAGGTCTACTTAATGAAGGGTTACTCTATGAGTTGCCAAATGGCATGGTGATTGCCCATCTGAATAAAAACGAGACAGAATTCGTCTACAAAGAACTTTGGGAGGAACAAGCTTATTTAAAACATGGCATCATTATCAATGAAGGGGATTGCATATTTGATGTAGGTGCCAATATCGGCCTGTTCGCACTCTTCATGGGTCAAATATGTAAAGATGTTACTATTTACGCATTTGAGCCAATTCCGCCTGTTTTCGATCTGTTACGCATAAATACTGAGGGCTATGGTTTAAATGTGAAACTGTTTAATCTTGGTCTTTCCAGCGAGATCAAGAGTGACACCTTTACATATTATCCTCAGGTTTCCGTAATCTCTGGACGCTTTGCTGATGCCGATCAAGAGCGAGAGGTGATCAAATCCTTTTTGCTCAAACAACAGACTATAGCAAATGAGACAGAAATATCTAGTCAGGCAATTGATGAACTGCTAGCAGAACGATTGCAGAGTCAGCAATTCACTTGCCACTTAAGAAAAATTTCTGATGTGATTGGTGAGCATGGTGTTGAGAGGATCGATTTGCTGAAAATCGACGTGGAGAAAAGTGAGCAGGATGTGCTTTCTGGTATCCAGCAAGAAGATTGGCAAAAGATCCAGCAGATAGTTGTAGAGGTTCATAACATCAATGGAAGGTTGGAGGAGATTGCAGCGCTACTAAAAGAACATGGATACGATTTAACTATTGAGCAGGATACTTTACTAGAAGATACTGTACTCTACAATATCTATGCCAGACGACCATCCATAAACCAGTACCTCCCAGACGAGGCTAATAGCAGCAGGTTAGTCTGTGATTCTTTAAAACCGATCTGGAGCAGTTCGAGTTTATTACTCAGTGAGGTTCGCCGCTTCCTGCAAAAGAAGCTACCCGAATACATGGTGCCATCAGCCTTTGTACTGCTGGAATCCTTACCCTTGACATCTAACGGCAAAGTAGACCGTCGCGCTTTACCTGCACCAGAATTAGACAGAACACTGCTAGAAAAATTTGTTGCCCCGCGCACCCCAATTGAAGAAATGCTGGCACAAATTTGGGCGCAAGTGCTGAAAGTAGACCAGGTAGGCATACATGATAACTTCTTTGAACTTGGGGGACACTCGCTGCTAGCAACCCAACTGCTTTCACGCATTCGCACCAGCTTGAAAGTAGAACTACCATTGCGTAGTCTGTTTGCCGCCGCGACAGTTGCCGAATTAGCTCATCTTATTGGGCAGTTGCAGCAACAAAAAATAGAACTAATTTCTCCATCCATCTTACCAAGGGCAAGGGATGCAGAATTACCACTGTCTTATGCTCAACAGCGTTTGTGGTTTTTAGATCAGTTACAACCGAACAGTAGCTTCTACAACATACCCATAGCTTTACATCTAGTAGGAACTTTCAATCAAGTAGCTTTAGAACAAAGCTTGCGAGAAATTATTCATCGCCACGAAGCGTTACGCACCAACTTCGTCATAGTTGATGGAAAACCTTCTCAAATCATTCAAATACAAACGAATTGGACAGTCTCAGTTGTTGAATTGCAACATTTGCCAACACTTGCACTGAGCGAAGTCGTTGGCGCAGCCTCTGCCTCAGCAGAAGCGAGCGAACAAGAAATTGCAAGACAGCAATTAGTGCAAAAACAAGCTATTCAACCATTTGACTTGGCGAACCAAGCATTAATTAGGGCAACATTAGTAGTGCTGTCCGAGACAGAACACGTTTTGTTGGTGTGTATGCATCACATTGTCTCTGATGGCTGGTCAATAGGTGTGTTTGTCAAAGAGCTAGCAGCACTGTACAATGCTTACTCTCAAGGTCAGCCCTTACCCTTAGCCCCATTGCCAATTCAGTACGCAGATTTCGCCATCTGGCAGCGAAACTGGTTGCAAGGGGATGTACTGCAAACTCAACTCTCGTACTGGCAACAACAACTAGCAAACGCACCAGCTTTCTTGTCGCTACCAGCCGACCGACCTAGACCAGCTGTGCAAACCTTTAATGGCGCACATCAAGAGTTTACACTTTCAATGGAGCTAACTGCTAGACTGGCAAAACTGAGCCAGCAACAAGGAGTAACGCTATTCATGACGCTGTTGGCAGCCTTTGATACCCTACTTTACCGCTACACAGGACAAGAAGATATTTTGGTGGGGTCTCCTATTGCTAACCGTAATCGTAGTGAAATCGAAGGGTTAATTGGCTTTTTTGTCAATACCTTAGTAATGCGTACCAACTTATCAGGCGATCCTAGCTTTAGCGAATTACTTGGTCGCGTTCGAGAAATGGCAATGGATGCATACTCTCATCAGGACTTGCCATTTGAAATGCTGGTGGAAGCATTACAACCAGAACGGGATCTGGGTCACACACCACTGTTCCAAGTGATGTTTGTCCTTGAGAATACGCCCATACCTCAAATAGAGATGGCTGGGTTAAATGTCACTCCATTGATGACAGCAAGCACAACGGCAAAGTTTGATTTGACTTTAGCAATGGAGAACACCGCTACTGGATTAGTGGGGTGGTGGGTATATAACACTGACTTGTTTGATGTATCTACCATTGAGCGAATGACGGGTCATTTTTTGAGATTGCTTGAAGGTATTGTTGCTAATCCCGAAAAGCGAATTTCTCAATTGCCCCTGTTGACACAACCTGAGCAACAGCAGTTATTAGTTGAATGGAACAATACTCAAGCGGATTATCCCCAAGATAAGTGCATCCATCAGTTATTTGAGGAGCAAGTTCAGCTTACCCCAGATGCGATCGCAGTTGTGTTTGTAGACGCGCAAAGCGCGGCTTCTCAAAGAGTAAATCAACAACTGACTTACCAGCAGTTGAATACCAAAGCTAATCAATTGGCGCATTACTTGCGTTCTTTGGGGGTAAAACCAGATGTACTGGTCGGGTTATGTCTAGAACGCTCACTAGACATGGTGATCGGACTTTTGGGAATTCTTAAGGCGGGTGGGGCTTATGTGCCACTTGATCCTGACTATCCCCAAGAACGTTTGAGCTTCATGTTAGAAGATGCTCAAGTTTCAGTACTGCTGACTCAACAGCGACTTGTTGACAAACTGTCACAGCATCAAGCAAACCTTGTCTGTTTAGATGAGGTATGGTCACAAATTACCCAAAACAATCAAGATAATCCCGTCAGTGAAGTCAGAGCTTTTCATATAGCTAATGTAATTTACACGTCAGGATCTACAGGTAGACCCAAGGGCGTGATGGTTGAGCATACCGGACTGTGCAACTTAGCTCAAGCTCAAATTAAGACTTTTGGCTTGCAAAACTTCAGTCGTGTTCTCCAGTTTGCTTCCCTGAGTTTTGATGCTTCTATCTGGGAAGTTGTGATGGCTTGGGGGTCAGGGGCAACACTTTACCTGGGAACAAAAGACGCTTTACTGCCAGGGAAACCGTTAGTTGAGCAGTTACGCAATCATGACATTACCCATATCACGCTCCCACCATCGGCCTTAGCAGTTATGCCAGCAGAGGAACTTCCGGCATTGCAGACTATGATTGTGGCAGGAGAAGCTTGTTCTGCTGAATTAATCAGGCAGTGGTCTGCTGGCAGAAACTTTTTTAACGCTTACGGCCCGACGGAAGCTACTGTCTGTGCCACGATTGCAAAATGCACTGATGGCGACGAGAAAATTTCTATTGGTAAAGCGATCGCCAATACACAAGTCTATATTTTAGACAAAAATTTGCAACCAGTACCGATTGGTGTGCCTGGAGAGTTACACATCGGTGGTGTGGGGTTAGCCAGAGGCTACCTCAACCGTCCAGAATTGACACAAGAGAAATTCATCTCCAATCCTTTTGAGGAAGTAGGAGGGAGTAAATTATATAAAACTGGAGATTTAGCGCGTTACTTACCAAATGGCAATATCGAATACTTGGGGCGAATTGATAACCAAGTAAAAATACGTGGTTTCCGCATTGAGTTAGGTGAGGTTGAAGCAGTACTGAGCCAACATGGTGATGTGCAGATATGTTGTGTCATCGCCCGTGAAGAAACTCCAGGCAATAAACGCTTAGTCGCTTACATATTACCGCATCCACAGGCGACTTGTACTGAGCGGAGTCGAAGTACACCCACAACTAGCGAACTACGACAGTTCCTTTCTAATAAACTGCCTGGGTATATGGTGCCAGCCGCTTTTGTGATGCTGGAGTCCTTACCCCTGACACCTAACGGCAAAGTAGACCGTCGCGCTCTACCTGACCCAGATTTACATCAGGAACTATCAGATTATGTAATGCCAAATACAGAAGTAGAAAAAATCATTGCTGGTATTTGGCAAAAAGCACTGGAAGTAGAAAAGGTGGGAGTTTACAATAATTTCTTCGAACTAGGAGGACATTCGTTACTACTAGTACGAATTAATCAGCAATTGCAAGAAGAATTTGGTTTACAACTGTCAATAGTTGATATGTTTAATTATCCAACTATACATACTTTAAGCCAACACTTGAATACTAAATTAAATCACGAAGATACTTCTATAGAAAAGAGTTCTCGTACTCAAGCTCATAGTGATAGTAAATTTTTAAGAAACCAACAATTACAACTTAGACAACAGCATCGTTCTCAGAAAAAAAGGTAAAAAATGAAAGTAAATTCAGTTAATAACAATAATGATTTAAACAATTCTGAGATAGCGATAATTGCTACTGCTGGACGGTTCCCAGGAGCAAAAGATATTGAATCTTTTTGGCAAAATCTACGTGATGGTGTAGAGTCTATCTCCTGGCTGACAGATGAAGAATTAATAAATTCTGGTATTTCTCTAGATTTACTGAGTAATTCTAATTATGTGAAAGCTAGTGCTGCTTTATCAGATATTGAATTGTTTGATGCAAATTTATTTACTTATAGTGCGAAAGAAGCTGAGTTAATAGATCCACAACAACGCATATTTCTAGAATTAGCTTGGGAAGCTGTAGAAAAAGCTGGTTATGATCCACAAACTTACAACGGTTTAATTGGGATTTATGGTGGTGTAGGGATAAATAGTTATTTGCTTAATAATCTTTATCCTCATCATCAATTATTAGAGACATTTAGCCTTCTGCAATTGGGAATTTCCAACGATAAAGATTTTTTGCCGTCACGAGTTGCTTATAAACTCAACTTGACAGGGCCAGCAGTGAATGTGCAAACTGCCTGTTCTACTTCTTTAGTCGCTGTTCATTTAGCTTGTCAAAGTCTATTAAATGGTGAATGTGATATGGCTTTAGCTGGTGGAGTTTCTATCAGCATTCCCCAAAACAGAGGTTATTTGTATCAAGAGGAAATGATTCTTTCTCCTGATGGACACTGCCGTGTTTTTGATGCTCAAGCACAAGGAACTATTGTCGGTAGCGGTGCTGGTATTGTGGTATTGAAAAGATTAAAGGATGCAATAAGCGATCGCGACCACATCCATGCAATTATTAAAGGCTCGGCGATCAATAATGATGGTGCAATGAAAGTCGGCTACACTGCTCCTAGTGTCAGTGGTCAAGCAGCAGTCATTAGCGAGGCTCAAGCTATAGCTGGTGTAGATGCCGAAACAATTTCTTACATCGAAGCTCATGGCACCGCTACACCTTTAGGAGATCCGATTGAAATCGCAGCGTTAACTCAAGCTTTTACTCAAAGTACTGATAAAAAAGGCTTCTGCGCTATTGGTTCGGTAAAAACCAACTTTGGACATTTGGATACAGCAGCAGGTGTCACAGGTTTGATTAAGACTGCATTAGCACTGGAACATCAAATGCTGCCTCCTAGTTTGCACTACCAGACACCTAATCCCAAAATTGATTTTGCTAACAGTCCTTTTTACGTCAATACAACCCTGACTGAATGGAAAACAAATAACACCCCTCGCCGTGCTGGGGTAAGTTCTTTTGGTATGGGGGGGACGAATGCTCATGTGATTTTGGAAGAAACTCCTTTGTTAGAGCAGGGGAGCAGGGGAGCAGGGGAGCAGGGGAGAAATTATCAACTTTTGGTACTTTCTGCTAAGACTGCAACTGCACTGGAGAAGGCGACAAATAATTTAATCACGCATTTAAAAGAGCATCCAGAACTCAACTTAGGCGATGTAGCTTATACACTCAATAGCGGTCGCCGGGATTTTAATCATCGACGGATGTTAATTTGTCAAGACTTAGAAGATGCTGTTACAGGTTTAGAGTCAAAACAAGTATTTACCAACTATACAGAGATTACAGAACGGTCTGTTGTCTTTATGTTTCCCGGTCAAGGTTCTCAATATGTCAACATGGCACGGGAAATTTACCAAACCGAGACAGTATTTAAAGAACAAGTTGATTATTGCTCAGAAATCCTTAAACCCCTACTAGGGCAAGATTTACGTCATATTCTTTACCCCAGTGATGAAAAAATTGATGAGGCATCGCAGCAACTTCAACAAACAGCTGTTGCTCAACCTGCTATTTTTGTAATTGAATACGCCCTAGCTAAATTATGGCAGTCATGGGGAGTGGAGCCACAAGCTGCGATCGGTCATAGTATTGGCGAGTATGTAGCAGCAACTCTAGCAGGAGTTTTTTCCCTAGAAGATGCTTTATCTCTAGTAGCAGCACGCGGACAGATAATGCAGCAACTTCCTAGTGGGGCAATGCTTTCTGTTCCCTTGCCCGTAGACAAAGTAAAATCCCTATTAGGATCAGAACTTTCTGTTGCAGCGATTAATCAACCTTTGCAGTGCGTGGTTTCCGGTTCTATAGCAGCAATAGAGGCACTACAAAATCAGCTAGCTACTCAAGGGATTGAATGTCGCCGTCTGCATACTTCTCATGCCTTCCACTCCCAAATGATGGAACCAATTTTAGAGACATTTGCAGAGCAAGTTAAAAGAGTTACTTTAAATCACCCAAAAATTCCTTATATCTCTAACCTGACTGGTACATGGATTACAGTCACCCAAGCCACAAATCCTGACTACTACGCTCAACATCTGCGTTCCACAGTGCTTTTTGCCCAAGGTGTAGAGAAATTATTGGCAACACCTGAGCAAGTCTTACTAGAAGTGGGGCCAGGACACACACTCACTACATTAGCTAAAAAGCATCCTGACAAAGCAGCCGCACAAACGGTGTTGACTTCGTTACGTCATCCTCAAGAAAAGCAATCCGATACTCGTGTTTTATTCAATACACTAGGTCAACTCTGGCTAGCTGGAGTCAATATAGATTGGTTTGGATTCTATAGTCAGGAGGAATATTATCGTCTTCCCTTACCAACTTATCCCTTTGAGCGCCAACGTTATTGGATTGACCCTCCACAAAAAACAGCTTGGGGGCAGTTGCAAACCTTACCCACAACATCACAATTGTGGACATCGCTCATAGAAGCAGGCCAGAATCAAGCAAGTGTTAGAGATGGAGAACTCAACGAGTTAACATATCGAGAGAATAGACACTGGTTGGATCATTTATGTACAGCCTATATCAACTCTGCATTCAAACAATTAGGGGCTTTTAAGAATACCGAGGAAAAGTATTCTTTAGAGAATTTGTTGGCGCAATGCCATATAACTCCCCGTTATCAACAATTGGTGTGTAGATGGTTGCAAATATTAGTAGAGCAAGGACAACTACAGCAACAGGAGGGGTTATTTACTGGACTAGTGCCATGTTCGCAAGATTTGATTCATGAACTTTTAAAAGAAGTCAGAGTAAGAATGGCTGCTAAATCTCTAACAGTAGATTTAGTACAGCGTTGTGGTGAAAATTTAGCTAATGTTGTTGTTGGTAAACAAGAACCTTTAGAGTTTTTCAATGAACTGATTTATCAAGAAGAAAACAACGGTTCAAATTCAGAATTGGCATTATTAAATTACTACAACTCTATCTTGCGCTCAAGCCTGGAAAAAGTGGTCAAGTCATTGCCATCATCGGTTCACCT
Organism: Nostoc sp. ChiVER01; assembly: GCF_034531155.1. Taxonomy (NCBI): domain Bacteria; kingdom Bacillati; phylum Cyanobacteriota; class Cyanophyceae; order Nostocales; family Nostocaceae; genus Nostoc; species Nostoc sp. ChiVER01. Next base: position 88,809 of record NZ_JAVRBS010000009.1, read on the forward strand.
GAGAGTTTTGGAAATCGGCGCGGGTACTGGTATGTCTACGCAAGCATTACTACCTGTATTGGCTTCAAAACAAACCAACTATACTTTTACTGATATTGGTAGCGGCTTTCTGACTAAAGCGCAACAGAAGTTTAAGGACTATCCATTTGTTGAATATCGATTACTAGATATAGACAAGTCTCCAACTGAGCAAGGATTTGAAAAGTGTAGCTTTGATATCATCATCGCCTCTAATGTGTTGCACGCAACTCGGAACATAGATCAAACACTCCACCATGTACGCTCTTTATTAGCTCCTGGCGGTTTCCTATTAGTGTGGGAAATTACTCAGCCGAAAATAGACTTTGATATCACTTGGGGTCTGCTGTTGAAACTTTTAGATGATAATAGACGCAGCCCAGGTCAGCCTTTTATTATCAAAAATGAGTGGTTTGAAGCATTACGCGCTCAAGATTTTGTTCAAGTTGCTGCTTTTCCAGAAACTGAAGCGTTTGAGCATAAGATTATTATGGCTCAAGCTTCTGTACCAGTCGCATTTAGCACAAAGTTTGGACAAAAAGAGACTGATCAAAAATTACAGCTTTCATTACAAACAAAGCCGGATAATTTTCAGCTAGAAAACTTATCTGTACTTCACTCAAGACCCGATTTGCCAAATTCATATATAGCTCCCCGCAATGAACTTGAGCAAAAAATTGCCGATGTCTGGCAAGAATTATTGGGAATCAAGCAAGTAGGAATCAATGACAACTTTTTTGAATTGGGAGGAGATTCTCTAATAGCTGTTCAGGTTTTGTCCCGGCTACGAAATATTTTTTATATCAAATTATCTCTAGCAAGTTTGTTTGAATATCCCACAATAGCTGAAATAGCACTAAAGCTAGAAAAACAACTAGAACCAGATATTAACTTAGGTGCAATTGATAGAGAAGAAATAGCAATATGATCGACATGAAATAGTTATTAACTATGAATTACGAGTTACGAATTAGTTGACAGTATGAAGGTAATAATTATATGAATATCAAGCAATTTGTAGCTGAACTTTCTCAACAAGGTGTAAAATTGTGGGTTGAAGGTGAACAGTTGCGTGCTAATGCTCCAAAGGGAGTATTGACAGCAGAAACTCGTGACTCATTAGTTAAGAATAAAGCAGAACTTATTTTGTGGCTGCACCAGAAAAATGATATCGCCACTGATACTGATTTACCCCCGATCAAAGCCGATCGCCCTCAGAACTTACCTCTGTCTTTTGGCCAAGAACAAATCTGGTTATTGAACCAGTTGGAACCAGATAACCCCTTCTACAACGAACAAGCAGCTCTAAAATTGCACGGTCAGTTGAACGTCGTAGCACTAGAGCAAAGCCTCAACAAAATTATCTCTCGCCACGAAGCATTACGTACTAACTTCGACACCATCAACGAGCAGCCAGTCCAAGTAATTGCTGACAGCTTAATCTTAAGTCTGCCAATCATAGATTTAACAGATTTACCTGAAAGTGAAAAAGCGATCGCTTGTCAGCAATTAGCCACAGCAGAAACAACTCGACCCTTTGCTCTTGCTAATTCTCCTTTAATTCGAGCTTCTGTGCTTAAACTCACAGAGGTAGAACACGTCTTGCTAATCACAATACACCACATTGTTTTTGATGGTTGGTCAATGGGTGTGATAATGCGGGAATTAGCAACCATTTACTCAGCCCTTAGCAATAACCTATCTCCAGAGTTACCTGAGTTACCAATTCAGTATGCCGACTTTGCTATTTGGCAACGGCAGTGGTTACAAGCAGAAATACTCGAAACACAGCTTGACTATTGGAAAAAACTACTCAAAAACGCTCCTACCTTACTAGAGTTACCCACAGACAGACCAAGACCAGCCATTCAAACTTTCCGAGGCGCACTCTACAGTGTCGAACTTTCAAATCAACTGAGTCAAGCAGTTGCTAATTTCACCAGGCAAGAGGGAGCTACTCTGTTCATGACGCTGTTCGCAGCTTATGTTACCTTGCTTTATCGGTATACAGGCTCCGATGACATTTTAGTAGGCACACCCATTGCTAAACGCGATCGCTTAGAACTCGAAGGGTTAATTGGCTTTCTTGTCAACACTTTAGTATTACGTACCGATTTGTCAGGCAACCCCACTTTTGGGCAATTGTTAAGTCGAGTACGTCAACTGACAGTGCAAGCTTACGCTCATCCAGACCTGCCCTTTGAGGAATTGGTAAAAGCATTGCAGCCACAACGAGACCTCAGTCATACACCATTGTTTCAGGTGATGTTTGTCCTCGAAAATGCTCCCATATCTGAAGTAGAGCTTACTGGCTTAACTGTCAGTCCGTTAGCGATAGAAAGAACAATTGCCAAGTTTGATTTGACTTTATTCATTAAAAATACTACCTCTGGACTGGCAACTGTGTGGCAATACAACACAGACTTGTTTGATGCGCCCACCATAGAGCGGATGGCGGGTCATTTTGTGACCTTGCTCGAAAGCATTATTACTAATCCTCAAGAAAAAATTTCTCAATTGCCACTGCTGACACAAGTTGAGCAACAGCAATTACTTGTCGAGTGGAACAATACAGGAGTGGATTATCCCCTCAATAAATGTCTGCATCAATTGTTTGAGGAGCAAGTTCAGCGTACCCCAGATGCAGTGGCAGTGGAGTTTGGCAATCAACAACTGACTTATTACCAATTAAACTGTCGCGCAAATCAGTTGGCGCACTACCTCAAGTCTTTGGGAGTGAAAGCCGATATATTGGTGGGGTTGTGTGTGGAACGTTCCTTAGAAATGATCGTGGGACTGTTAGGAATTCTCAAGGCAGGTGGAGCATACCTGCCACTCGATCCCAACTATCCCAATGAACGCCTAAGTTTCATGCTTGAAGATGCTCAAGTTCAAGTACTGCTAACCCAAAATTCACTTCTTGAAAGACTACCTCAGCATCAAGGGAAAGTTATCTGTTTGGACACTGACTGGATACAAGTTTCCCAGTTCAGTCAAGACAATTTCATCTCTGGCGTACAAGCTGATAATCTGGGTTATGTGATTTACACCTCTGGTTCTACAGGTAAACCTAAAGGTGTAGCGATGAGTCAGCTTGCTCTTGTCAATTTAATCTTCTGGCAAGTGGAAAATCTGAAAGTTGCTCGCGGCGCAAGGACTTTGCAATTTTCTCCTCTCAGCTTTGATGTTTCTTTCCAGGAAATGTTCTCTACTTGGCATTCTGGAGGTGCATTAGTCTTGATTACGGAGGAATTGCGGCGAGAGCCAATGGCTTTGTTAGCTTTGATGTCAGACAAAGCGATTGAGAGACTGTTTATTCCCTTTGTTGGCTTACAGCAACTAGCTGAAGTAGCTGTTGGCAATAAATTGTTTACAAGTCATTTGCGGGAAATCATTACTGCTGGGGAACAGTTGCAAATTACTCCCGCCATTTCTCACTGGTTGAGCAAACTCACTGATGATTGTACTCTGCACAATCATTATGGGCCATCAGAAAGCCATGTAGTCACTACTTTTACGCTGACTGATTCAGTGGAGACTTGGCCCCTACTGCCTGCCATTGGTCGTCCCATTGCCAACACACAAATTTACATCCTGGATAAATATCTACAGCCTGTACCTGTGGGTGTGCCAGGAGAATTATACATTGGTGGTGTTGCTTTGGCGCGGGGCTACCTCAACCAACCACAGTTAACACAACAGAGATTTATCCCTAACCCTTTTGAGGAGGTACAAAGGGATAGATTATATAAAACGGGGGATTTGGCACGCTATTTACCGGATGCAAACATTGAATACTTAGGACGTATTGATAATCAAGTTAAGGTGCGAGGCTTCCGAATTGAGTTGGGAGAAGTCGAAGCCGTACTGAGCCAGTATGAAGATCTAGAGGGATGTTGTGTTATCGTTCGTGAAGATAACAGGGGTGATAAACGCTTAGTCGCCTACGTGGTAACAGATCGGAACTGTACACCGACAATCAACCAACTACGGCAATTCCTGAAAGCAAAGCTGCCAGAGTACATGGTACCCAATGCTTTTGTGATCTTGGATTTCTTGCCACTGACTCCTAGCGGTAAAGTAGACCGAGGTGCTTTACCTGCACCTGATATACACAGCAGTAATTCAGACAAATTTGTAGCCCCACGCACTCCGATTGAAGAACTACTGGCACAAATTTGGGCGCAAGTGCTGAAAGTGGAGCAAGTAGGAGTTTATGATAACTTCTTTGAACTTGGGGGACACTCGCTACTAGCAACGCAACTAGTTTCACGCATTCGTAACATTTTCAAGGTAGAATTACCATTGCGTGAATTATTTGCAAGAGCGACAGTTGCCGAATTAGCACTCATCATTGAGCAGTTACAGCAACAAAAAATAGAACTCTCTGCACCACCTATCTTACCAAGAGAGACGAATGCTCAATTACCACTGTCTTATGCTCAACAGCGTTTGTGGTTTTTAGACCAATTAGAGCCGAACAGTGCCTTATACAATATCCCCTTAGCTTTGCGTCTAGTCGGAACTTTTAATCAGGCAGCCTTAGAACAAAGCTTACAAGAAATTATTCATCGCCATGAAGCGTTACGCACGAATTTCGTCACTGTTAATGGAAAACCTTCTCAAATCATTCAAACACAAACGAATTGGACGCTCTCAATTCTTGAGTGGCAATATCTGCCACCAGACGAACAAGAAATAGCCACACAGCAATTAATACAACAACAAGCCATTCAGCCTTTTGAACTGGCAAGTGTTGCATTACTCAGGGCGACATTAGTAGTGCTGTCCGAGACAGAACACATTTTGTTAGTGTGTATGCACCATGTGGTGTCTGATGCTTGGTCAATAGGTGTGTTTATCGAAGAATTAGCAGCACTATACAATGCTTATTCTCAAGGTCAGCCGTCACCTTTAATACCACTGCCGATTCAGTATGCAGATTTTGCCCTATGGCAAAGAAACTGGTTACAAGGAGATGTCCTGCAAAGCCAACTAAGTTACTGGCAACAGCAACTAGCAAACGCACCAGCTTTATTGCCCCTACCTACAGACCGACCTAGACCTGCGGTGCAGACTTTCGCTGGCGCATATCAAGAGTTTGCACTGTCAGTTGAGTTAACTAATCGGCTGACAAAACTAAGCCAGGAGCAAGGAGTAACTTTGTTCATGACGCTCTTGGCAGCTTATGATACCTTACTCTATCGCTACACAGGTGTAGGAGACATTTTAGTAGGGACACCAATTGCAAACCGCGATCGCAGTGAAACAGAAGGGTTAATTGGCTTTTTTGTCAACACTTTAGTCATGCGTAGTAACCTGGCAGATAATCCTAGCTTTAGCGAATTGCTCACTCGTGTACGAGAAATGGCAATGGACGCTTATGCTCATCAGAATTTGCCTTTTGAAATGCTAGTTGAGGCATTGGAGCCACAAAGAGACCTTAGCTATACACCACTGTTCCAAGTGATGTTTGCACTCCAGAATGCGCCTATGTCTCAAGTCGAGTTAACTGGGTTAAGTGTCACCCCATTGATTGCAGAAAGCGCAACAGCTAAGTTTGATTTGTCTTTATTAATGCAGAACACTCCGACTGGAATGGTGGGTGTATGGGAGTATAGTACTGACTTATTTGATGAGCGCACAATTGAGCGGATGAGTGGGCATTTTAGAACCTTGCTGGAAAGTATCGTTTCTAACCCAGAGAAGCGAATTTCTCAATTATCACTGCTGACACAACCTGAGCAACAACAGTTATTAGTAGAGTGGAACGATACTCAGGCGGATTATTCTCAGGATAAGTGTATCTATGAGTTGTTTGAAGAACAGGTTGGGCGTACCCCAAATGCAGTAGCAGTTGTATTTGAAAATCAACAACTTACCTATCACCAGTTGAATTGTCGCGCTAACCAGTTGGCTCATTACTTGCGCTCATTGGGTGTGGAAGCAGATACGCTGGTTGGGTTGTGTGTAGAACGCTCTTTAGAAATGCTTGTGGGACTCTTGGGAATTCTCAAAGCAGGCGGGGCTTATGTGCCACTTGACCCAGACTATCCTACTGACCGTTTGGCATATATGCTCAATGATTCACAGGTGCAGATACTGTTGACTCAAGAGAAATTGCTCACTAGCTTACCGGAACATACCGCCCGTGTATTCTGCTTAGATCGAGACTGGGAAGACATATCAACGGAAAGTGAAGACAATCCAGTTAGTGGCTCTACAACTGATAACTTAGCTTATGTCATTTATACATCAGGCTCAACAGGTCAACCTAAAGGTACTTTAGTCAACCACTCAAATGTAGTGCGTCTGTTTGCAGCCACGGATTCTTGGTATCACTTTAGTCAAGATAATGTGTGGACAATGTTCCACTCTTATGCATTCGACTTTTCCGTGTGGGAAATTTGGGGCGCATTGCTGTATGGTGGACGACTGGTAGTAGTTCCGTATTTAGTGACGCGATCGCCCGAATCCTTCTATCAGTTATTGTGTCAAGAGCAAGTCACAATTCTCAATCAAACACCTTCCGCCTTCCGCCAATTAATTCAAGCTGAACAGTCAGGTTTAACCACTAGTAATTTAAACTTACGCTTGGTAATTTTCGGTGGAGAAGCCTTAGAAATCAAGAGCTTACAGCCTTGGTTTGAGCGACATGGCGACACCTCACCCCAATTAGTGAATATGTATGGGATTACAGAAACTACTGTACACGTCACTTATCGTCCATTGAGCAAGGAAGATTTAAATCACACAGCCAGTATTATAGGTCGTCCGATACCTGACCTCAAGGTTTATGTGCTGGATGAATATAAACAGCCAGTACCAATTGGCGTTCCTGGTGAGATGTACGTTGGTGGTGCTGGGGTGGCGCGTGGCTATCTGAATCGTCCAGAACTGACAGCAGAACGCTTTATTTCTCATCCTTTTAGCAACTACGACAAAGCGCGACTATATAAAACCGGGGACTTGGCACGGTATTTGCCCAATGGCGATTTAGAATATTTGGGACGCATCGATAATCAAGTCAAGATTCGGGGTTTCCGCATTGAGTTGGGTGAGGTGGAAGCATTATTAGCTGCTCACCCAGATGTTTGGGAAAGTGTGGTGGTAGTGCGAGAGGATGAACTGGGTAACAAACGTTTAGTGGCTTACGTAGTGCCGCAGGTGGGACAATCTCTGACAATCCAAGAACTGCGTCGCTTCCTCAGCAACCAACTGCCAAGCTACATGGTTCCAAGTGCTTTTGTACAGTTAGAAGCTCTCCCACTGACAGCAAATGGTAAGATAGACCGTCGCGCTTTACCTGTACCTGACACTGCAAGACCAGAACTAGAAGATGTTTTTGTTACGCCTAGCACAAGAGAAGAAAAAATATTAGCCACTATCTGGGCTAATGTTCTCGGTATTGAGCAGGTGGGTATTCATGATAACTTCTTTGCTTTAGGTGGAGATTCTATCCGTAGCATTCAAGTGCTGTCTCAAGCTAAAGAACATGGTTTGAGTTTCTCTCTTGCACAGCTATTCCAACATCAAACAATTCACGAGCTAGTCCAAGAACTGGAAACACAAGAGAATAACATTGCAAAATTAGAACTAACTCAACCATTCAGCCTAATTTCTCAAGCAGACAAACAGCAGTTACCTGATGGTCTAGAGGATGCCTATCCCCTTGCTATGCTGCAAATGGGAATGATTTATCACAGTGAGTACAGCCAAGATAGTGCAGTCTATCACGATATTTTCAGCTTCTACCTCAAAACCCCTTTTGATGTTCAACTTTTAGAGGTCGCTATTCAAGATTTAGTCAATCATCACGCTGTACTGCGGACTTCATTTGAGCTTAGTAACTTTAGTATTCCATTGCAACTGGTTCATCAGCAGGTTGAGGTTACGTTGCAGGTGGAGGATTGGTGTGATTTGAATCATTCTGAGCAAGAAGATGCATTAGCTGCTTGGTTTGCAGCTGAAAAGAAACGGCATTTTGATTGGACTCATCCTCCCTTAGTGCGTTTCTTTGTTCATCGTCGCACAGAGGATACATTTAATCTGGCTTTGAGCTTTCACCACGCCATTCTTGATGGATGGAGTGTTGCCTCAATGATGAGTGAGTTGCTTAAGCGTTACTTGTCGCTTTTAGGCAAAGGAGTCGATTATGTATCGCCAAAATTCAGTATTGCGTTCCGGGATTTTGTGGCTTTAGAGCAACAAGCGATCGCATCATCGTCAACTGCGCGATACTGGAGTGAAAGGTTAAACGACAGCACTTTTACCAAATTACCTCGCTGGTCTTTTGTGCAAACAAATACTAATGTTCGAGAAGTTGGTGTGCAAGAGGTAACTTTATCCCCCGAAATTTTTGCAGGCTTAAAACAACTGGCTCAGTCGGCAGAAGTTACACTCAAGAGTGTGCTGTTGGCTGCTCATCTGCGAGTATTAAATTTCCTCACTGGTGAGTCAGATGTAGTAACGGGTGTAGCAGCTAACGGACGACCTGAGCAAAGTGATGGTGAACGAGTCCTGGGACTATTCCTCAATACATTGCCATTCCGCTTGCAATTTGCTGGAGGTACTTGGACAGACCTGGTGCAAAAAGTGTTTGCAGCAGAACGAGAAATGTTGCCACACCGCCGCTATCCTTTGGCAGAAATACAGAGAAGTTTGGGTAGCGAATCTCCTCTGTTTGAGACGGCGTTTAATTTCACGCATTTCCATGTCTACGAACAAGTACTGGGACTCGATAATTTACAGCTGCTAGGTGGAAAGTTTTTTGAACAAACAAACTTTACTTTTCTTGCTCAATTCAGCGTCAGTCCCAACTCCTCTGAGGTAGCACTGAATTTGAAATACGATCCCTGTGAATTATGTTCCGAACAAATTAACAGGATTAGCGATTATTACCTTAGAGTTCTTGCTGCAATGGCGAACCAGCCACAAGGACGTTATGAGTTGCACTCTCTTGTTTCTTTAGAAGAGCATCATCAACTTCTAGTGGAGTGGAACCAGACAGCATTAGAATATCCCAAAGATAAATGCATTCACCAGTTGTTTGAAGCGCAAGTAGAACAAACACCCAATGCAACGGCGGTGATATTTGGGGATCAACACCTTACATATACCGAGTTAAACGCCAGAGCAAATCAACTTGCCCATTATCTACAAACCCTTGGGATCAAACCAGAAGTACTGGTTGGGTTGTGTGTGGAGCGATCATTAGAAATGATAGTGGGAATGTTGGGAATTCTCAAGGCGGGTGGGGCTTATGTACCTCTCGACCCAGAATATCCCCAAGAGCGTTTAAGCTTCATGCTCGAAGACACTCAGCTATCAGTCGTATTGACTCAAGAAAAACTAGTTAACAAACTAGGCGATCGCCTCCGGCGCGGCTTTGCCGATTCTCCAGAGGAGACGCTACGCGATCGCCAAGCTGGTGTAATTTGCTTAGACTCAAACTGGGATATCATCAGCCAACAAGCACAACACAACCCAACTACTAGCATCAAAGCTGATAACTTAGCTTATGTAATGTACACAAGCGGTTCTACAGGTCAACCCAAAGGCGTTAGCATTATCCATAGAGGTGTAGTTCGATTAGTCAAACAAACCAATTATGTGAGCATTTCTGCTCAAGAAGTATTTCTACAATTTGCTCCCATCTCCTTCGACGCTGCAACTTTTGAAATTTGGGGTTGCTTAGTTAACGGTGGAAGACTAATAGTATTCCCCTCTAATAACCCATCAATAAATGAATTAGGACAAGTTATTGAGCAATACCAAGTTACTACCCTTTGGCTAACGGCGGGTCTATTTCATTTAATGGTAGATGAAAATATTGATGTTTTAAAATCCTTACGTCAACTGTTAGCAGGTGGTGATATTTTATCTGTTCCTCATGTCCAGAAATTTCTCCAAACTGTAGGGAATTGTCAATTGATTAACGGCTATGGCCCAACAGAAAATACAACTTTTACTTGCTGTTATCAAATCCCAACCTCACTCAGTCCAGATGTCTCTGTTCCTATTGGTCGTCCCATTGCTAATACCCAGGTTTATATTTTAGATAAAAATCTGCAACTGGTATCTATTGGTGTACCAGGAGAATTGTTTATTGGTGGTGCAGGGTTAGCGCGGGGTTATTTCAACCGTCCCGAATTAACACAAGAGAAATTTATCCCCAATCCGTTTGAGGATTCAGGAGGGAGTAGATTATATAAAACTGGGGACTTAGCACGCTATTTACCTGATGGCAATATTGAATACTTAGGACGTATTGACAACCAAGTAAAAATGCGCGGTTTCCGCATCGAATTGTCAGAAATCGAAACAGTCCTGAACCAACATGGTGATGTGCAAGCATCTTGCGTCATCCTTCGTGAAGATATCCCTGGTGATAAACGCTTAGTAGCCTATGTGGTAGCGCATCAGGACTGTACACCCACTTTAGGCAGCGAACTGCGGCAATTCTTGAAAACAAAATTACCAGATTACATGGTGCCAAATGCTGTTGTCATCTTGGAGTCATTGCCGCTAACTCCTAACGGCAAGGTAGATCGCCGTGCTTTGCCCATACCGGATTTACAAAGCGAAATTTCAGATAAATATGTTGCCCCGCGCACACCAATAGAAGAAACACTGGCACAAATTTGGTCACAAGTGCTGGGATTAGAGCAAGTAGGAATTCATGATAACTTCTTTGAACTTGGCGGACACTCGCTACTTGCAACCCAACTGGTTTCACGCATCCGCGATCGCTTCAAAGTGCAACTTTCTTTAAGCGAATTTTTCAATGTCGCAACAATAGCTGAACTAGCGCAATCTATCGGGAAGTTACAGCAACAAAACTTAGACCTAACTGTTCCACGCATTCTACCAAGGAGCAAGAGATGATTACTGAAGAATTATTACCCCTATCTTATGCTCAACAGCGCTTGTGGTTTTTAGACCAGTTAGAGCCGAATAGTGCTTCATACAACATCCCCTTAGCTTTGCGTCTAGTGGGCAATCTCAATCAAGCTGCTTTAGAACAAAGCTTGCAAGAAATTATTGATCGCCATGAAGCTTTACGCACAAACTTTATCACTGTTGATGGACAACCACTACAAATCATTAGGGAACAGAGAACAGGGAACAAGGAACAGGGGATCGTATCAATTGTTAACTTGAAGCATTTATCCACAAATGAACAAGAAATTACTACACAGCAATTGGTACAACAAGAAGCTATTCAACCTTTTGACTTGGCAAACCAAGAACTAATTAGAGCAACATTAGTATTGTTGAATGAGACAGAATATGTCTTGTTAGTGTGTATGCACCATGTTGTCTCTGACGGCTGGTCAATGGGTGTGTTTGTCCAAGAACTAGCAGCACTGTACAAGGCTTATTCTGAAGGTGAGCCGTCACCTTTAGCACCACTACCCATTCAATACGCAGATTTTGCCTTATGGCAAAGAGACTGGTTGCAAGGGGATGCACTACAAACTCAACTAAATTATTGGCAACAACAATTAAAAGATGCACCAACTTTATTGTCACTACCCACAGACCGTCCCAGACCTGCCGTGCAGACTTTCGCTGGTGCAACTCAAGAATTTCCACTCTCAGTTGAGTTGACTAATAGACTGACAAAACTGAGCCAAGAGGGAGGTTGTACTCTCTTTATGACTCTATTAACAGCCTTTGATATTTTACTTTACCGTTACACAGGGCAATCAGACATTTTGGTAGGGACACCGATCGCCAACCGCGATCGCAGTGAGATAGAAGGGTTAATTGGCTTTTTTGTCAACACCTTAGTGATGCGTACTAACTTAGCAGGCGACCCCAGTTTTAGCGAATTACTTGGTCGCGTTCGCCAAATAACTCTAGGAGCGTATACTCATCAGGAATTGCCTTTTGAAATGCTAGTTGAGGCATTGCAGCCAGAACGGAATCTCAGCCATACACCACTGTTCCAAGTGATGTTTGCACTCCAGAATGCACCCATGTCTAAACTAGAGCTTGCTGGTTTAACTATCAGTTTTTTAACAGCAGAAAGCAAAACTACTAAGTTTGATTTGAGTTTATCAATGTACAACTCTGGTACTGGATTAGTGGGTGTATGGGAGTACAGTACAGACTTATTTGATAGCAGCACAATTGAGCGGATGACTGGGCATTTTGTGACTTTGCTGGAAGGAATTGTGGCTAATCCCAAAGAGCGAATTTCCCAATTGCCAATGCTTACACAAGTTGAACAGCATCAGTTATTAGTTGAATGGAACTCGACTCAAGTAGATTATCCGTTTGATAAGTGTATCCATGAGTTGTTTGAGGAGCAGGTTAAGCGTACCCCGGATGCTGTAGCAATTATCTTTGACAATCAACAACTGACTTACCAGCAATTGAACTGTCGCGCTAACCAGTTGGCGCATTACTTGCAGTCTTTAGGTGTAAAACCAGATACATTGGTAGGTATTTGTGTAGAGCGATCGCTCTTAATGGTCGTGGGACTACTGGGTATTCTCAAAGCAGGTGGGGCTTATGTGCCACTTGACCCAGACTATCCCCAAGAACGCTTGAGCTTTATGCTAGAAGATGCTCAAGTTCCAGTTTTGCTAACACAACAGCAACTCCTTGAAAAGTTACCTCAGCATCAAGCGCAGGTTGTATGTTTAGATACTGACTGGCAATCTATTTCACTGTCAAGTCAGGATAATGCGATCGTGCAGCTTACCGTAGGTATCACAAAAGTACAAACAACTAACTTGGCTTATGTAATTTATACCTCTGGTTCTACAGGCAGACCCAAAGGGGTTCTTATCTCACATGGCGCGATCGCCAACCACTGCTGTATTATTCAACAAGCTTATGCACTTGTACAGAGTGATCGTGTACTCCAGTTTGCCTCAATCAACTTCGATGCCTCATTAGAACAAATATTTCCTACATTAATAGTTGGTGCTTGTTTAATACTCCGAGGCTCAGATGTATGGACTCCGACAAACTTTCAAAAAATAATTTTGGATTTTGGACTTAGTGTCGTTAATCTCCCAACAGCCTATTGGCAACAACTGGCTCAAGAGTGGGTCAAAACACAAGTGTTAGATACCAACAGCAAACTCAGACTTGTGGTTGTTGGTGGAGATATAATTTTGCCCGAATATGTTACCCAATGGCAACAAAGTCCAATGTCTTGTGTTCGTCTGGTCAACGCTTATGGCCCCACAGAAACGACTATCACCGCAACACTGTTTGAAATTCTTCCCCAGTTGAGTCAAGATATTAATCTGAAAAAAATTCCTATTGGTCGTCCTCTGCCTAACAGGAATATATATATTCTAGACACATATTTACAGCCTGTTCCAATTGGTGTGCCAGGAGAATTGTACATTGGTGGTGTGGGGTTGGCAAAAGGATATCTCAACCTTCCACAATTAACAAGCGAAAAGTTTATTCCCAATCCGTTTAGCACTAATCCAAATTCCCGCCTCTACAAAACTGGGGACTTGGTACGCTACTTAAGCGACGGGAATATCGAATATTTAGGACGAATTGACAACCAAGTGAAAATTCGCGGCTTCCGTATTGAGTTGGGAGAAATCGAAACAGTACTGAGCCAACACGGTGATGTCAAAGCATCTTGTGTCATTGTTTGCGAAGATACTCCAGGTAATAAACGCATAGTTGCCTACGTAGTACCGCATCAAGGGCAGATACCTACAGTTAACCAGTTGCGCTCCTTCATCTCTGGGCAATTGCCTGCTTACATGATGCCTCATGCTTTTGTGATGCTAGAGTCCCTACCTCTTTTGCCCAATGGCAAGGTAGACCGCCGCGCATTGCCTGCACCAGACTTTCGTGGGGAACTAGAAGTCAGTTTTGTAGGGCCACGCACCCCCATTGAAGGAATGCTAGCGCAGATTTGGGCAGAAGTTCTGAGACTAGAGCAAGTGGGCATTTACGATAACTTCTTTGAACTTGGCGGAGATTCTATTCTCAGTATTCAAATTATTAGCAGAGCCAAGCAAATAGGATTGCATCTGGCTCTCAAGCAATTATTTGCACATCAAACAATTGCAGAATTAGCGACAGTTGCTAACATAGTAAATGCGATCGCAGTAGAACAAGGATTAGTCACAGGGACATTACCTCTAACACCAATTCAACACTATTTCTTTGAGCAAAATTTCCCAGAGCCGCACCACTTTAATCAATCATTTCTGCTCTCAGTCCCATCTGACCTCGAACCAGAGTTATTAAAGCAAGTATTGCAGCAATTGTTAGCACATCACGATGCTCTGCGCTTACGTTTTACACAATATGAGTCCACTTGGCAACAAATTCACTCTGCTGTAAATGATAACATTTCTTTCTCTCAAATAGACTTATCGGAACTCCCAGAAAGTGAGCAACAAACTGCCATTGAAACTAAAGCGGCTTCCTTTCAGGCGAGTTTGAATCTGTCAGAAAATCTAGTGCAAGTCGCCTTTTTTCATCTGGGTATTGACAAAAGGGCACGATTACTAATAGTTATCCATCACTTGGTAGTTGATGGTGTTTCTTGGCGGATTTTATTAGAGGATTTACAAACAGCTTACCAGCAACTTGCTCAAGGTAAAGCCATTGCCCTGACTGCCAAAACAACTTCTTTCAAGGATTGGTCTGAAAAATTAACAGCTTATGCACAATCAATTGCCCTCAAATCTGAAGTGGCTTATTGGCTGAATGAATCTCGCGCCGCAGTTCCTTCCATCCCAGTTGACCATACACAAGGGGCAAACACCGTTGCGTCTGCCAGTACAGTATCAGTGTCATTAAATGAGATCGAAACTCGTGCCTTACTGCAAGATGTGCCAAAGGCTTACAACACTCAGATTAATGATGTGCTACTGACTGCCTTGGTGCTGGTTTTGGCAAAATGGACTAACTCAAGCTCTGTGCTGTTCAACTTAGAAGGTCATGGGCGGGAAGATATTGTTGATGGTGTTGATTTATCACGGACTATCGGTTGGTTTACAACCATTTTCCCTGTATTTGTGGAACTCCAAGCAACAGAAAATCCAGCAGATGCCCTAAAATCTGTCAAAGAAGAACTGCGCGCTATTCCCAACAAAGGAATTGGCTACGGCTTATTGCGCTATCTGAGTCAGGATGCAGAAATTGCTGCTCAAGTCCAAGCATTTGGGCAAACAGAAATCAGTTTTAATTATTTGGGTCAATTCGATCAACTTCTCAATACATCTTCTTGGATGCAGCCAGCTAGTGAGTCTGCTGGACAAAGCCAAAGTTTGCAGAACAACCGCGCTCATTTATTAGACATTAACAGCATTATTGCTGGAGAACGGTTGCAAATCGAGTGGATTTACAGCACAAATATCCACCAGCACGCCACGATCGCAACTCTGGCGCAAGATTTTGTCAAAATATTGCAAGGGTTGATTGCTCATTGTTCATCACCTGAGAGTGGAGGTTATACACCTTCAGATTTCCCGCTAGTCAACCTAAACCAGCTAGAACTAGACCAACTGTTGACAAGTTTAGGCAAAACTAACTCCAAAAATATTGAAGATATTTACCCACTTTCTCCCATGCAGCAAGGGATGCTGTTTGAAAGTTTGTATGCTCCAGACACAGGAGTATATTTTGAGCAGTTAAGTTTTACTTTAAAAGGTGAGTTGAACGTAGCAGCTTTTGAGCAAGCTTGGCAGCAAGTGGTAGCACGGCATTCAATCTTGCGGACTGCTTTTGTTTGGGAGCAATTAACCCAGCCACTTCAAGTAGTTTATCGGCAGGTGGATATTAACCTCAACAGACATGATTGGCAACGGCTATCTGCACAAGATCAGCAAGAGCAATTAGAGCTTTTCTTGCATTCACAGCGACAACAGGGTTTCCAACTCTCTCTTGCACCACTGATGCACCTGGCCCTCATTCAATTGAGTGCAGATACTTATCAATTCGTTTGGAGTTCTCATCACTTATTGCTTGATGGCTGGTCAATGCCTTTGGTTTTCAAAGACCTATTGTATTTTTATCAAGCAATTTTTCAGGGTGAAACTAAGACAGTTCAACCAACCCAAAGCTACCGCAACTATATTGCTTGGCTACAGAAACAAGACTTAGCCCTAGCTGAACAATTCTGGAAAGAAAAACTCCAAGGTTTTACCTCACCCACTTCTTTGATAGTTGATAAACCCTCGTCAAAACGACAACAGCTAAATTCTAGTTATAGTGAACAACAAATCCAACTGACAGTGCAAGCAACAGCAGCCCTACAAAGTTTTGCACGACAACATCAACTGACAATAAATAATCTAGTGCAGGCAACTTGGGCAATACTTCTGTGTCGCTACAACCAAGAAACAGATGTAGTTTTTGGTGCTACTGTGTCCGGTCGTCCGCCATCTCTTATCGGCATCGAATCGATGGTGGGAATATTTATCAACACTTTGCCAGTGCGAGTTCAAGTTGCAGATGATACCCAAGTGCTGGCTTTGTTGAAGGATTTACAGGCACTGCAAGTTGAGTCTGAGCAATACTCATATAGTTCATTAGTAGAGATTCAGGGCTGGAGTGAAGTCCCCAGAGGAACGCCTTTATTTGAGAGCATTGTTGTCTTCGAGAATTATCCAGTTGATGCGGCAGTGCAAGAACACAATCACAGTTTCGACCTAGACAATATTCACAGCATTGAACAAACCAATTATCCTCTGACTGTAGTTGCTGCTCCTGGTAAGCAATTTTTGGTAAAGATTAGCTACGATACTAGCCGATTTGATGATGCAGCGATCGCTCGAATGTTAGAGCATTTTCAAACATTGCTTGAGGGAATTATTGCTAATCCACAGCAGCGAATTTTGCAATTGCCTCTGCTGACAGCAACTGAGGAACAGCAATTATTAGTGGAATGGAACGACACTCAAGTTGATTATCTTCAAAATAAATGTATCCATCAGCTGTTTGAAGGGCAAGTAGAGCGTACTCCAGATGCGATCGCAGCTGTCTTTGAAAATCAACAACTGACTTACTACCAGTTGAATGCCAAAGCAAATCAGTTGGCGCACTACTTACGCTTTTTGGGTGTGAAAGCTGATGTGTTGGTGGGCATTTATGTGGAGCGATCGCTAGAAATGGTCATAGGACTATTGGGGATTCTTAAGGCGGGTGGGGCTTACGTGCCACTTGACACAAACTATCCTCAAGAACGCCTGAGTTTCATGTTAGAAGATGCGGCTGTTTCGATATTGTTGACTCAGCAGCAACTCGTTGAGATACTACCTGAGCATCAAGCAAAACTTGTCTGTTTGGATACTAACTGGCAATTAATTTCCCAGTTTAGCCAGGACAATTTCATCTCTGATGTGCAAGCAACTAACTTAGGTTATGTAATTTACACCTCTGGTTCTACAGGTAAACCTAAAGGTGTAGCCATGAGTCAGCTTGCTCTTTGCAATTTGATCCTGTGGCAACTGGAAAATATGAAAATTTCTCGTGGAGCAAAAACTCTGCAATTTTCTCCTATCAGCTTTGATGTCTCCTTTCAGGAAATGTTTTCTACTTGGTATTCTGGAGGTACATTGCTCTTGATCACGGAGGAATTGCGCCGAGATCCAGTGGCTTTGTTAGCTTTGATGGAAAACAAAGCGGTTGAAAGATTGTTTATTCCCTTTGTTGGCTTACAACAACTAGCTGAAGTCGCTGTTGGCGGTGATTTATTTACTAGTAATTTGCGGGAAATCATTACTGCTGGTGAACAGTTGCAAATTACTCCCGCCATTTCTCATTGGTTAAGCAAACTAACTGATGATTGTACTTTGCACAATCATTATGGGCCATCAGAAAGCCATGTAGTCACCACTTTTACTCTGACTAATTCAGTGGACGCTTGGCCGCTACTTCCTCCAATTGGACGACCAATTGCTAATACACAGATATACATCTTAGATAAATATCTACAGCCTGTACCTATCGGTGTAGCAGGAGGATTATACATTGGTGGTGTCTCTTTAGCGCGAGGCTACCTGAACCGACCTGAATTAACACTTGAGAGATTTATCCCCAATCCCTTTAGCACTGACACGTACTCCCGGCTGTATAAAACTGGAGATTTAGCACGCTATTTACCGGATGGAAACATTGAATACTTAGGACGCATCGACAATCAGGTTAAAGTGCGAGGCTTCCGGATCGAATTGGGAGAAATCGAAGCAGTACTGAGCCAACATGGCGATGTGGAGGCATGTTGTGTCATCACCTACAAAGACGGCGATCAGCGCCTAGTCGCCTACATAGTGCCGCATCAGCACTGTACACCGACAATTAGCGAACTGCGCCATTTCCTCAAAGCAAAGCTACCAGAGTATATGGTACCCAATGCTTTTGTGATGTTGGAGTCGTTGCCCCTAACTCCTAGCGGCAAAGTAGACCGCCGCGCATTGAAAGTATTTGATTTACATAGCAGCGACTCAGATAAATTTGTTGCACCACGTAACCAATTAGAACTGCAATTAGCACAAATCTGGTCAATAATTTTGAAAGTGGACAAGGTAGGAGTACAAGATAATTTCTTTGACCTCGGTGGTCATTCCCTTTTAACTCCTTACTTAATGGCTCAAATTAAACAGCAGTTTGGTAAAGATATTCCTATAGCCAGCCTTTACCAAAATTCAACTATCGAACAGTTGGCAACTGTTGTGCAAGCGGATTCGGATTCCTCAATTTGGTCTCCCTTAGTAGCAATTCAGTCGAACGGTTCCAAGCCACCTTTGTTTTGCCTTCCAGGAGCTGCTGGTACTCCTTTCTACTTGTATGACTTAGCTCGTTGTCTAGGTTCAGATCAACCATTTTACAGTTTCCAAGCAAATGGTCTTTCTGGAGGATCGGTAGCCCTTACCAAAGTTGAGGATATGGCAGCCCAGTACATTCAAGAACTAGA
Source organism: Nostoc sp. ChiVER01 (assembly GCF_034531155.1). Classification (NCBI taxonomy): domain Bacteria; kingdom Bacillati; phylum Cyanobacteriota; class Cyanophyceae; order Nostocales; family Nostocaceae; genus Nostoc; species Nostoc sp. ChiVER01. The sequence continues at coordinate 107,743 of NZ_JAVRBS010000009.1, forward strand.
GGTTGTTCAACCGCAGGGGCCTTATTTTTTGGCTGGGCATTCTTTTGGCGGTAAATTAGCCTTTGAAATGGCGCAGCAGTTACTTCGCAAAGGACATAAGGTTGCTTTAGTTGCCATTCTTGATACTTCAGCACCTTTTTATCAGGAAAAGCCAGAAGGTTTTGATTGGGATAATGCTAAATGGCTAGCTCAATTGGCAGGTGCAATCGAAATTATTTACGCAAAGAAACTAGATATTTCAGACGAAATTCTTCAATGTTTGGTTTGGGAAGATCAACTGAAATACGTTCTAGAACGATTAAAAAATGCTGATATCTTGCCTCCCGATGATGAAATTACACAGCTTAATAATATGGTGCAATTACTCAAAGCTAACTCTCTAGTTAATTATGTGCCACAACAGGTTTATCCAATCCGAATTACTTTGTTGCGGGCCAGCGAAACTCCCGCAGTCGAGGAGTCTAATAGTGAAGTACTTTCTGAGATTTTGCAGGATTCGACCTGGGGCTGGAGCAAGTTTTCTCCCGAGCCGATGGATATCCATTTTGTCCCTGGCAACCATGTCACGATGATGACTCAACCCTATGTTCAGACATTAGCCAAACAGTTGAAAGCTTGTATCGAAGAAGCACAGGAAACTATGGGTGATGGGGTATAAACCTTCTTTTGATCGCCAGATTCTGCTCATAAGGAGCATTCTACTGTGAAATAGCGATCGCCTGACTCAATGTTAATCAACACAAGTTCCTATTAGTAATTAGTTTGTTTTAAGCATCAAAACAATAGTTATGTTCTATACCAATCAGATCGACAAAACCATGAAATTAACGAAAGACCAAATAGAATATTACAAAGAAAACGGGCTACTCTTTATCCCAGAGCTTTCTCAACAAAAGAAGTTGAGGCAATGCACGCTGCTGTTGAAGATTTGATAGTAAGAGATATACCAGGACGGATTTTAGAAAGGGATAACAAAACAGTGCGCGCTCTTCATGGATGCCACGCCACCACGGAAATTTTCGATTCTTTGACTCGACACCCTAGCCTCCTAACATCTACCTGTGAAATTCTCAATAGCGATGTATATGTCTACCAATTTAAAATCAACTTTAAAGCAGCTTTTGGAGGAGATATATGGCCGTGGCATCAAGACTTTGTGTTTTGGGATAGAGAAGATGGTATGCCATCCCCTAAAGCATTGAATGTTGCTGTTTTCTTGGATGAATGTAATGAGTTTAACGGGCCTATGTATTTCATTCCAGGTTCTCACAAAAAGAGCCTTGTTCACTTGGGACAAACAGAGTCATCTGAAGTTAATCACCAAAAAAATGACTGGAAATCTAATGTCAGTGCTGCTCTCAAGTACTCCCTCGGTAAAGAAACGATCGCCAAACTAGCTACTGAAAAAGGTATCGTTGCACCTAAAGGCCCTTTAGGCTCTGTCCTTTTCTTTCACTGTAATTTAGTACACGGATCAGCACCCAACATTTCTCCTTACGATCGCAGGCTCCTAATTATCACTTATAACAGCATCAACAATATACCAAGCTTCAAGGGGCAACCCAGACCAGAATTCTTGGTGAGCCGCGATCACACACCACTACAGCCTCTATTCAACAAAGCTCTTATCGAGCCTGCATTTCGTAGATAATGCGATCGCCTAAACCTAAAAATGGATGAAGTCGAGCCAGCACAAGTAAATATCTAAGTGCAAACATGATTTTGAGTATCGAGTGCTATATGTAATTTCTCACTCGGTACTTATTACTTGTTATTCAGCACTAAAAAGTATTAAATCTGATTATAAAAGATTTCAGTTTATTTTTAAAATATGCCAACCCAAGTTCTTCAAACTCAACCCGGAACAAATCCTGTTTCAGATTTTATCCAATTCTGGAAAAATGTCGGAGCGATCGCAGGGCCTTACTGGTATCCAACAAAGCCAGGAGAAAGAGCATTTTCAGATGTGATTCGTGCATGGGCAATGCTTATTCTGCTGATATTATTAATAATCGCACTTGTAGGTATAACTGCTTTTAATAGTTTCGTTAATCGTTATTTGATCGATATAATTATTCAAGAAAAAGATTATTCTAAGTTCATTAACATAGTGTGGCTTTATGCTGTTGGGCTTGTCTCCGTAACCCTCTTAGTTGGATTTTCTAAATTTCTTAGAAAAAAAATCGCTCTTGATTGGTACCAATGGCTCAATAATCAGATTTTAGATAAATATTTGACCAATCGTGCTTATTATAAAATTAATTTTAAAGCTGATATTGATAACCCAGATCAACGTTTATCTCAAGAAATTGAACCTCTTCCTAGTAATGCCCTCAGTTTTTCAGCTACTTTCCTAGAAAAAGTACTGCAAATGGCAACTTTTTTAACGATTCTCTGGTCAATTTTCCCAAAGGTCGCTATTGCTTTGCTGATTTATACGATTATAGGTAATTTGATTGCTGTGTACTTAAATCAAGAATTAATTAAAATTAATCAAGAGGAACTTGAATCTAAAGCAGACTATAATTATGCACTAACTCATGTTCGGAATCATGCCGAATCAATAGCTTTTTTTCGAGGAGAAAATCAAGAATCAAATATAATTCAACGAAGATTTAGTAATATCCTAAAAAGTGCGATACGCAAAATTAATTGGGAGAGAAATAACGAAATTTTTAACAGAGGGTATCAGTCTGCTATCGAATTTTTTACGTTATTATTACTCGCACCTTTATATATTAGTAATGAAATTGATTTTGGACAAGTTGGACAAGCTACTTTAGCTAGCTATCTGTTTGCTACTGCTCTGGGAGAATTAATAGCTGAATTTGGCACTTCTGGAAATTTTTCGAGTTACGTTGAGCGTTTAGCTGAGTTCTCAGATGCATTGGAAGAAGTCACTAAACAACCTGAGAATCTGAGTACTGTTAAAACAATAGAAGAAAACTATTTTGCTTTTGAGAATGTCACCTTACAAACACCAAACTATGAGCAGGTGATCGTCGAAGATTTGTCACTTTCTGTTCAACGTGGAGAAGGTTTATTGATTGTTGGGCCAAGTGGTCGAGGTAAAAGTTCTTTGTTGAGAGCGATCGCTGGTTTGTGGAATGCGGGGACTGGTCGTTTGATGCGACCTCCCCTAGAAGAAGTCTTATTTTTGCCCCAACGCCCTTACATAATTTTGGGAACTTTACGCGAACAGTTACTCTATCCTAATACAAATCGTCAAATGAGCGATCGAGAACTCAAAGAAATTTTGCAACAAGTCAACTTACAAAATTTGCTAAGTCGAGTCAATGGCTTTGATACAGAAGTTCCTTGGGAGAATATATTATCGTTGGGAGAACAACAACGCCTTGCATTCGCACGACTGTTAGTTACTCATCCTAGCTTCACTATATTAGATGAAGCAACCAGTGCCTTAGATTTGAATAATGAAGGAAGTTTATATCAACAGTTACAATCAACTCAAACAACTTTTATTAGTGTTGGACATCGGGAAAGCCTGTTTGATTATCATCAATGGGTTTTAGAGCTTTCACAAGATTCCAGTTGGCAACTTTTAACTGTGCAGAATTATCGGCTTCAAAAAGCAAAAGAAATTGTCATCACTCCTACCCAAAAAGCTGAAATCAAAATAGATGATTTTTCCAACGAAAAATCCCAAATCCAACCAGAAAGAGCAGTAGAAATAGACACAATCGAAGGACTTTCTCACCAGGAAATGCAGATGTTAGCTAATTATTCAATTGGTACTATTAGAAGTAAGGCAAGCAAAGGACAATCCATAACTACTAAAGAGGGCTTAACCTACTGCTATAACAAAAACCCAAAGATATTGAAATGGGTAAGACTTTAGTACTCTATTTTTAACTAATTGCGTCATCCTTGTTTGTCTGGTGGTAGCGATGAGCCTGTAGTATAGAGATTCAATTTTAAAATCATTTGATGAATTAAAAACTGTATTAGTTACTAAGGCAAAACTTCAACAAACAAATTTCAAAACCAGTTATAAATTTGAGTATATGTTTACGCTTTTTATTATGAGGTGATAATCGCATTTTATTGATTTAGAATGGTTACGTCATTATTTTAATGGCTCTCCTAGACTTCCGTTGATAAATTAATACTAAAAAACCCTAAAATACTTGATATAACTAGGTTTTGCTAAAATATAACCGTAAGGATTCAGGTCTAATCTTGCGGAAGCAAAGAAGGGCGAGACAGACAATTATTAGAGTCAGCCAGTAATGCTTGTACAAAAAAATCAATCACAGACCTACCTTGACGACGACAGGTTTGCGCCACCGTCAACAAATTGGCAGTGTGTTGAAACCGTTCCATTGACCGGAAACCACCATTAACTTTGCGTTTTGTTACGGCCAAACGCAGCGAACGTTCAGCTTCATTATTATCAGGAGGAACTTCAGGGTAGTCAAGAAAATACCACCATTGATTGGCTTTATCGCGCAGAGAACGTAAAAGGTTTCCTGCTGTAGCTCCGGCTAAGTCAATCCACTGATTAAGTGTTCGTTGCAACTTGGAACAGGTGGTCAGATTAGCGATGTCAATGGTAAAGTAATTCAACTTGGAGCGATCGCCACCTTTCTAGATGTCCACGAAACCTGTTACAACTGCTGGTATTGTCACTATTGAAGCAACCGGCAATACATTAATATAATTAATATAATCGTGACTTTTAGCTCGACTTTATCCAACTACGCAGCATAAACAGCAAGATCCCGCAAACGTTCAAACAAAGGGTGAGGTACTTTTACCATTTCAAAGGATTCATGGGACATGGAAAAAGTGCTGCGAGCAAAAAATCGCCGCACCAAAGCCAGTGCATCAGAGAAGGAAGGCAAATGTTTGGTGTACCAGCTTGTTTGTCGAACTTGCCACCAATTAAGCAAATTCATATCTAGCTAGCTTTTTGGGCTTTTCTATCCGTCGAACTCACGTAATTTTAGATTTTGGATTAAAATAATTTTTTGGTTCATGCCCCGTCCCTTGTAGAGCAACTGCGCTATGAAGAAAGCAAATCTAAGCTTCTGAAACTAAGTCTCGTTGTGGGGGTTAATCCCTTCTCCCAAGGGGAGAAGACTCGCTAACGCTGCGCTAACAGCAGTCGCTCATGGGGGAAACCCCCAGACGCTCGCGGACTCGCTAACGCTGCGCTATCGCTCTTGGCGTCTCCCCTTGGGAGAAGACCGCGCTGCTTCACCAAAATTGCAAATCTAAAATCCAAAATACCTTGACCTTAGCGCGATCCTCTATAAGTAACCGATCTTTGCAAATTAGCTAGAGCGCGATTGTAATCCAAAATAGCTGCGACTCGATTACCTTCTGCTCTTGTTAGGTCATTTTCAGCAGAAATCACCTCTGTTTGAGTGCCCACACCAGCTTGAAACCTCAGCCTTGCTAAAGTCAGAGCTTCCCTAGCTTGATTTAAAGCCACACTAGAAGTCTGCACATTATTTAAATTGGATTGCAATTGAGAATAGTACTGTTCTACATCAAAGCGAATTAGATCGCGCTGGCTACCAAATTGAGACTCTGCGATCTCAATATTAGCTCTCGACTGAGCCGCTCTGGCTCTTGCAGCTCCAGCATCAAACAAAGTGAGATTTCCGTTAAGTCCTAATGAATAGCCATCAGTAATGCTAGCGCCATCATTATACCGATCTAACAGGTTGTAGTTGGCTGCCAAACTAATTTGCGGCCCTAGCTGTGAAAGTGCCTGTCGTCGCTGTTGCTCGGAAAGATTACGTTGTGCTAATTGCTGTTGCAATTCCGGACGATTTTGAAACGCTTGGACAATACTTTGTTCTACCGTCTGCGGCCAAAGACCAGCTATTTGTACAGGATCTGCGGCAGTAATATCAACTGACTCTGACAAACTCAACAACGTGGCAAGTTGACGACGGGCAATTTGTTGCTGCGAGATAGCATTAACTAGGTCTTGTTGAGAATTTGCTAAATTCACCTGAGCTTGCAACACATCAAAGCGCGTACCCACTCCAGCCTGTTCTCTGGCTATAGTATCCCGCAAATTAGCCTGGGCATTTTCCACAGCAGCTCGATTAATTCTTACTTGTTCATCTGCTTGTTGCAAATTGTAGTATTGAGTGGTGGTATTCAAACTAATTGTCAAAGACTGATTTTCAACATTCAATTGATCTACACGTAATTGTTCTTCGGCAGCTCGGATTGTCGCTTGTCGATTACCGGAGGTATAAACGTCATAATTTAATTGGGCTGAACCATTAAAAGAGGTGCGGCCTTGAGATGAATTATTAGTAAAACCATTACCATTATTAGTCACACTACTGTTAATATCCAGAGTAGGAAACAAGGCAGCTTGAGACTCGCGTAGCGCCGAACGACTGCGTTCTAGCTGTAATAGGGCTAGCTGTAAATCTCGATTGTTGCGTCGTGCGAGTTCCAAAGTTTGTGCCAAACTGATTGGCACAGTTTGCTTAATCCTGACTTCCTCTGGTTTAGTAGGAAATTGCAGAGGATTGGGACTGGGGTTGAGGTAATTGGGAACCTTTATAGGGGTTGAGGTATTCTGGGGCTTTGGGGGAGTTGCTGCACTTGCTGCATTTGGAAAAAGAATAGCGAATGCTACGGTAATCCAGGTAAAATGCACGAAGAATAAACTGAAATTCATAAATAGATTGTAGTTATTAATTAGTTTTCGAGGATACAATCACAACTTTTCATCCTAATTGATCTAAGAGAATTTTAAACTTCCCCTCAAAAAACTGATACTAACAAATTAGCCTACAATCAAGCCATCCTGAACTCGAATAATCCTTTTGGTTTGAGCAGCGATATCTGGTTCATGAGTGACAATCACAATCGTGATCCCTTGGTCATTAAGTTCGGTCAGTAAACTCATCACCTCATGAGAAGTTTCTGTATCTAAAGCTCCTGTTGGCTCATCTGCCAATACTAATGCAGGTCGGTTCACCAAAGCACGAGCGATCGCTACCCTTTGTTGCTGTCCCCCAGATAGTTGACTCGGACGATTAGATATACGTCCCCCTAGTCCTACTTTTTCCAAGGCATCTAATGCCCTTTGACGGCGTTTTGGCTTAGGCAAGTTAGCGTAAACCATTGGTAGCATAACATTTTCTAGCGCTGTTGCCCGCGCCAATAAATTAAATTGTTGGAAAACAAAACCAATCCTTTGGTTACGAATATAGGCTAGTTCATCATCATCAAAAGTCGTCAGGTTTCTGCCTTCAAAAATATAGTCTCCAGTTGTGGGACGATCCAGACATCCCAAAATATTCATGAGCGTAGATTTCCCCGAACCTGATGCACCCATAATCGAGACATATTCACCTTCTTCAATAGAGAGTTCAATTCCCTTGAGGATTGGCACACTAACTTCTCCCAAGTGGTAAGTTTTAGTAATAGATTCCATCCAGATCATTGTTGGCATAAGAGTTAGGAGAGACGCGATTAATCGCGTCTGTACAAGAGTATTGAGTAGAGACGCGATTAATCGCGTCTGTAATTACGAATTACGAATTATTTAGTCGCTTCTTAAAGCGGTGATTGGATCTAATTTGGCAGCATTCCGTGCTGGAATTACCCCAGCCACTAAGCCAACGCTCAATGAGAGTCCAAAGCCAGCAATAATCGACAATAAAGAAATTACAAAAGGAAATTTGAAAGTGTTTGCAGCTATAAAGGCTAATAAAATACCAGTGACCATGCCAATACATCCACCAACAATGGAAATCATGATCGCTTCAGTTAAAAATTGATTAAGTATTGCAGAATTGGTGGCTCCCACAGCTTTACGAATCCCGATTTCTCGCGTCCGTTCAACCACAGAAACCAGCATAATGTTAGCAATACCGATTCCACCAACCACTAACGAAATTCCAGCGATCGCTACCACCATTACTGTAAATAAACCCACAATACTAGTGAAGGTACTAACAATATCCGCTTGATTAGTCAATCGAAAATCATCAGCTTGCGGCGGATAAATATTGTGACGCAGCCGTAAAAGATTAGTGACTTGAAACTGAGCGGCTTCTAACTGTTCCTGATTAGCGCCTTTAACTAAAATTCCATTTACAGAAACGCCTACTAGGGCATTGTTTCCAACCAGTCTCTTTGACATAGTAGTTAGAGGAATGAAAACCTGGTCATCTCGATCCATCGGCCCCTGAGAACCTTTAGGTTCCATCACCCCAATTACTTCATAAGCCTCTCCCTGAATCCGAATTCTCTCGCCGATCGGATTTACACCCTGTGCAAAGAGGGTTTTTTGAACTGTAGGGCCAAGAATAGCTACCTGTGCGGCAATATCTAATTCTTCTTGAGTAAAATATCTCCCTTGCTGGGGGTGAGTATTTCTAACTTCTGGGTAGTTCAAATCTGTGCCATAAATCGTAGTTGAAGTGTTCTGTCCTGCATATACAACTTGGGCGCTGCGTTGGAGATAAGCAGAAACCATCTGTGCTGATGGTGCTTCTTTAGCGATCGCCTTGGCATCTTCCCAAGTCAAGGTGCTGCTAGAACCTACTCCTTGACGGACATTCCCACTTCTTGCCGCACCCGCCAGAATTTGAATGACATCTGTACCCAATGCTTGTATCTGTTGTTCAACCCCCTTTTGCACTCCCTGACCGACAGAAGTAATGGCAATGACTGAAGAAATCCCAATAATTACGCCCAACATAGTTAGACCTGTGCGTAATTTGTTACTCCACAGAGTCTCTGCCGCCATTGTCAAGATTTCCAGCAACGGTACTGTGCGAGTATTCTTCGGTTTGTAAAAGCCCTTAAATATCTTAAACATAAAGTTTTATTTAAAACTCAATACAATCAGTTAAGCATTTCTTCCTTCTCTTCCTTTGCGTCCTTGGCGTCCTTGGCGGTTCGTTAAAAAAGTTGACCTTGACAAAGAGTTAAGCCTTAACCCAAGTGTATTGATTTAAAACTTACTTTAAGGGGAACCACCAGCAGAACCGCCGCCTGAACGACCTCCGCCACCACCGCCTGAACGACCTCCACCGCCACCGCCTAGACCAGGGAAAACTCCTCCTCGTGGTGTTGATTGCGGACGCGATCCTGGTGGGAAACTCAGCAATACCCTTTCATCTCCTGTCAATCCAGACTTAACTTCAGTAAAGTTATTCGCGCTGACACCAGCCTCAATAGGAGTAAACACAGGTCTGTTATTCTTTCCTGCTACAAATACACCTGTGGCATTTTCTTGCCGCACCACCGAGGCGGTTGGTACTACTAGAACATTTTCAACTTGACCGACTTGAAAATCTACTTCCGCATTCATCCCAGATCGCAATAGCCTTTGAGGGTCTGAAAGTGATACTCTCACTTCAAAACTGGTGACGTTTTGCTCTACTATTGCTTGGGCAGCAATTTGGCTGACTTTACCTTCAAAAATTTTTCCTGGATAGGCATCCGCCTTAATCGAGACTTTTTGCCCAAGGCTAATTTTGGAAATATTTGTTTCCGCTAAATTTGCGACAACTTCATTTGTTGAAGCGAGAGACAAGATTGAAGAAGAAGAAGAAGAAGCTACTTCACTACTGGCTGTTGTCGGTGTCACGAAAGCGCCGGGATCAGCATACTTCTTTGTCACTACACCATCAAAAGGGGCGCGAATAATTGTGTCATTGATTTGGGCTTGGATGTTTTGCAACGAACCACGAGCAGATGTTACCTGGGCACGGGCTGCGTTAATATCTTCTTGGCGCGTTCCGGCTTTTAGAAGTGCTAAAGCTTGCTGTCTTTGCTTCACCACAGCTTGGGCTTGCTCAATGTCTTCTGGACGTGACCCAGCTTTTTGTAGAGCCAGTGCTTGTTGTGCTGCATTTACAGTAGCTTGGGCGCTGTCGCGATCGGCACGGCTTTGGTTGAGAGTCTGAAGGGAAATACCGCCTGCATTGTAAAGTTGTTGATTGCGGACAAGATTATCTTCTGCTTTTCTTAGAGCTGCTTGAGTGTTTTGTAACTGTGCCTGTGAAGCAGCAATATCTTGAGAGCGATTACCTGCTTGTACCTTTTGTAGATTCGCTTCGGCTTCGTCTAATGCTCCCTGTGATTGGCCAATATCTTGAGGACGATTACCTGCGATCGCCTTTTGCAGATTCGCCTCGGCTTGTGCCAATTGTCCTTGAGCAGAGGTGAGTTGCCCCCGCAAGTTGGAATCATCCATGTAAGCGACAATCTGTCCCTGTTTGACAATATCCCCTTCTTTCACCAGCAGGCTTTTCAGGATGCCGGAATTTTTCGGGCTGAGGTTGATTGACCGCTCAGGTTTCACCGTTCCATTGGCTGAAACTGTGATTGTTAAACTCTGCCTTTGTACAGGCTGTGTCAGCACCCGCCGTCTGGCTTCTTGGCGGGGAGCAACCGTTACTTGGTAATAAACGGCATAGCCAATTCCACCCAAAAGGCAAAGAGCAATTAGCCAAGAGAGCCAATTACGTTTCACCTTTTTTTTCTTTATCTCTGGAACGAAAACTGATGAATCTACGGTATTTGGTGTATCAATCATATAACTTCGTCTCAAAAGAACAGCTACCGAGCTAGTTATTCACGGCTAATATAGCCTGGTAGCCCTATACCAACAATGATTTTGAGTTTTTAAGTGTTTTAAAGGTTTATTTGCAGTACTAATCCACTAGGGAGTCTGAAGTAATCATCATGCACTCTAACTAATCTTCCAGCAGGAACAATTTCCTGATTAGGAAGAAGAATATCCCCGTTGGGAAGTCTGAAGTAACCTTGATTACGCAGTCTAGCTATGGATCTAGCAGGAATAATTTCCCCATTGGGATATCTGATGTCACCATTACCAAGTCTGACTACTCTGTTATTGAATTGGTTGTTACGGTTCCAATTATCCCGTTCTCTAGAGTTTCTGACTTCTACAGGATAAGGTCTGCCGTCGCGGTTCCAATTATCTCGATCTCTAAGGTTTCTGACTTCTATAGGATAGGATCTGCCATCTCGGTAATTACTTCTATCTTCTCTATAGTTGCGTCTGCCGTCGCGATCCCAATCTTGATTGCGATCGCCAACAACGTAGACTTTCGTCTGGGCACTTGCAGGCGCAGTTAAGAGAGTAGGAACAACGATCAGGGCAGCAGCAGCTAAGACTATCGATACCCGGTTTGCTTTCAACATGGAATTGATTCCTTATTTGTATTAAAGTTATATTTTGCTGAGTTTTGAATTCAGCAATCTTTAGTCATTTGTTGTGTTTAATATTTCCCTCTTCGTATAAATTCATACATATTAATTATTACTTAAAACGTCCAAACCAATGTATGACCAAAGTCATTAGTAATTCCAGACTCATGTATGACCAAAGTCATAAGTTTTTTTAATGGGGCATTGGGAATTGGGCAAATAGTATTGTTCTTAATTTTTCTCCCCCTGCCTCCCCTGCTCCCCCTGCTCCCTCATCCCCACTCCCCACTCCCTAATTAATCCTAATGATGGAAGATTTTGCTACCGTCAACAGCGCAGATCGTTTAAGCTAGCTGAAAGATTCTTTGATTAGTGGCTTAAAGGCGGTAGTGTGCCTAAACATGTTCGTTTGATTTCTTTTCTAATGGTCTGTAGTTTATGGAGTATGCCAAAAGCCGCTAACGCGCAGGCATTAATACCCCATACATTGCAACTAGATGGGACAAAGTTAGAGAAGCAGGGGTTGACCTTGGCTCAAGAGGCGGCTCAACTGGCTCAGTTTCAACAGATTGATTTAGCTTTGCCACGAGCGCGTCTGGCTAGTCAACTGGCTCCGAAGAATGATAAAGTGTGGTTGCTCTTAGGTGGATTGCAACTGCAAACCAAAGAGTATGACGGGGCGATCGCTAGCCTGAAAAAAGCGCAATCTATCAACCCCAAAAATGGTGATATTTTGTTTGCTTTGGGTTCAGCTAATTTTCAGCAGAAAAATTACCAAGCAGCTGTTGTCAATTACCAAGATGGTTTGAAGTTAAAACCCAACGATCCAGAGGGTTTATTTAATTTGGGTAATGCTTACTATCTGCTGGGTAAATTGCCAGATGCGATCACGCAGTACGATAAAGCCGTCTCCTACGATAAAAAATTCTGGCCTGCGATTAATAATATTGGCTTAATCAACTACGAACAGGGTAATACCTCTGAAGCGATTAAACGATGGCAATCTGCTATAACCCTTGATAAGCAAGCCGCAGAACCTTTATTAGCCTTAGCAGTGGCACTGTATACTAAAGGCGATCGCCAGCAAGCATTAAGCTACGGGGAAGCCGCACTCCGCATCGATCAGCGCTATGGTAGTTTGAATTTTCTCAAAGAAAACCTCTGGGGCGATCGCCTACTGGCTGATACGAAAAAATTCTTAGAATTACCGCGTATTCAAGCAGCCCTACAGCAACGAGAAAACTCATCATCAGCCCCTGAACAACAGTCTACTCAATAGGAGTGGGAGTGGAGAGTGGGGATGAGGGAGCAGGGGGAGCGGAGGGGACAAGGGGACAAGGTGACAAGGTGACAAAAGTTTAGAACTTTCAACAAGTCTTTCCCCTTGTCTCCAATTCTCCTTGTCCCCAAATCCTCTTTCCCAATGCCCAATTCCCTACTCCCTACTCCCTACTCCCCTGTCTTATTACCACTTGCCTAATAGTACCTTTTCGTAGTACATCTATACTAAACTGACTAAATACAGGAACTAGTTGCCCAAAAATCTTTGCGGACGAGTAGTCCTGAAATTAGTTGTCAATTCTCAATGGTCGTCTGTGGGTAGAAGTGCGATGATTTGGTCAACAAACTGTTGATGGTCAACAACTGGCTTAGAAATGTAACCATCAGCGCCGCTTTGCTTGAGAAAGTTTTCGCGATCGCCTTCCATAGCATGTGCCGTCACCAAAATAACGGGTAAGTTTGCTGTTTTGGGATCAGATTTTAACATTTGTGTAATTTTGATTCCATCAACAGATTTACCTTGGTAAACGCTTCTAGACAGAGAAACATCCATCAAAATCAGGTCGGCTTCTCCTGATTGGGCAATTTTTATTACTTCTTCCACATTTTCAGTGTGTTTTACACCCAAGCCGCCACGCTTGGATAAAATTTTGGAAAAAACACGAGCATTAATTAGATCGTCTTCGACAATTAAAACAGTTTTCATGAGATTTTTAGTAATAGAGGTACAGTAAGGCGATTAGGCAATTCAAAATTTAAAATGAGAAAATGCAGTCATGGCAAGTATCCTGACTATGGAGTCTATACAAATTAAGTGTGCAGCAAGCATATCATTCGATTAAAAAAACAGCTACCTGCTATGTGTTTCCTTTTTAATAGTCAATGTACATCCTGTCATCAAGGATGATACTACTGCTTTTTCTTCTATGACCATGCCAATTTTAGATTTTAGATTTTAGATTAAAAATCATTTCGGTTCATGCCCCGCCCCAAGGAATGCCCGTAGCTCTGCCCTTATGGTGGGCTGAACAAATCCAAAATCCCAAAATTTAAAATCCGACGCTCGACGACTCACTCTAAGCGAAGCTATGCCAAAGGCTTTACGCTGCGCTATCAAGCTTCGTACCCTTGTAGTCGGTGTCAATCCAAAATCGGCAATCTAAAATCCAAAATTGTTTGACTATCAATATTTTGTTAGGAATCCCATTTCATCCGTTATGCTGTGGTTGCTGCAATATTGAGTTCCGACGGCTTTAGTGTAGTTAAATTTCAGGGAAAAAACTCATGGCAAAACAGTTAAACCTTCTCTCAACGGGACAGGTAATTCCAACAGCCCTGCACACCGAGATGCAACGGTCTTATCTAGAATATGCCATGAGCGTGATTGTCGGGCGAGCGCTACCAGACGTGCGTGATGGCTTAAAACCAGTGCATCGCCGCATCCTATATGCCATGCACGAACTTGGTTTAGTACCAGATAGACCCTATCGAAAATGTGCCCGTGTAGTGGGTGATGTGTTGGGTAAATACCATCCTCACGGCGACCAATCAGTTTACGATGCTTTAGTCAGGCTAGTACAGGATTTTTCTAGCCGCTATCCTTTGCTGGCAGGACATGGTAACTTTGGCAGTGTCGATAATGACCCGCCAGCAGCGATGCGTTATACAGAAACGCGCCTCGCACCCATTAGTCATGAGGGAATGCTGACAGAAATTGGCGAAGAAACTGTGGAATTTGTCGGTAACTTCGATAATTCCCAGCAAGAACCAACAGTATTACCTGCTCAGTTGCCGTTTCTGTTGCTCAATGGCTGTTCTGGTATTGCCGTGGGAATGGCGACGAATGTTCCACCCCATAATTTGGGAGAAGTTGTCGATGGGTTAATTGCTTTAATCGACAACCCAGATTTGCCAGATGAAAAATTATTTGAGTTAATTCCAGGGCCAGACTTTCCTACTGGTGGGGAAATAATTGGTGAGACTGGAATTCGAGAAGCATACACCACAGGTAAAGGTGGCATTTTGCTGCGGGGAGTTGCGACTTTAGAGGAAATTCCAGCCACAAGGGGAAGCAAGCGACGGACGGCAATTATCATTACAGAGTTGCCTTATCAAGTAAATAAGGCTGCCTGGATTGAGAAAGTAGCGGACTTAGTAAATCAAGGTCGTTTGCAAGGAATTTCTGATCTTCGAGATGAAAGCGATCGCGAAGGGATGCGGGTGGTAATTGAACTCAAACGCGATACTAATCCCCAAGAAGTTCTCCAGCATTTGTATCATCAAACTGCTTTGCAAATGACTTTTGGGGCAATTCTCCTAGCAATAGTGAATGGACAACCCCGCCAGTTAAGTTTGCGTCAACTTTTGCAGGAGTTTTTGAGTTTCCGAGAAGAGACGCTCAACCGTCGCTACAATTACGAGTTGGAGAAAGCCCAAAGTCGTGTGCATTTGCTGGAAGGTTTACTCAAAGCACTATCTAATTTGGATCGGGTAATTGAAATTTTACGCCAAGCTCCCGATGGCAGTACGGCAAAAATAAACCTTTGTAGCCGACTAGATTTGAGTGAGGCACAAGGAGATGCAATTTTGGCTATGCCGTTGCGTCGCCTCACCAGTTTAGAACAGCAAAATTTGCAGCAGGAATTTGAGCAGATAAGTGAACAAATTAGATTGTTGGAGCTATTACTCAACGATCGCCGAGAATTACTCAAGGCACTGAAAAAAGATTTGCGATCGCTCAAGCGCAAGTACAGCGATCCCCGACGGACAAAAATTGGAGAGGAGCAAAAGTCTAAGGTAGAGGAGCAGAGGGGCAGAGGGGCAGAGGGGCAAAGGAGCAGAGGGGCAGAGGAGGAGGAACTTAAATCTTCTGAACCAGCAGAGGAAGCGGTTTTAGAATTTACCCAACGGGGTTATGTGCGCCGCACCCAGCCATCTGGGAGAAAGTCAAAAGGTGAAAATGGCCTGCATGATAATGACTTCATTATTCAAACTGTGTTGACTGACACAGAGAAAGACTTGCTAGTATTAAGCGCTAGCGGCAAAGTTTACCCTGTGAAGGTGGGAGAAATTCCCCCAACCACTGGCCGTTCCCCACGAGGAAAACCTTTGATTACCATGCTTAGTAATACTGCTCAAGGCGCTCAAGAAGCTGTAGTCAGCCGCTTTTTGCTGCCGGAAAATCTCGAAACTAAGCAGATGATTCTTTTAACAAAAGAGGGACGGATTAAGCGGCTGTCTCTGGGAGAATTTACTAACTTAACTCGGCGCGGAATCACAATTTTGAAGCTCAAAGATGATGATGAATTGTCATTTACCCAGTTCACCAAACCAGGAGATCATCTGATTTTAGCTAGTTCAGGTGGGCGACTGTTGCGCTTTGCAGTCAATGATGAACAATTACCAATCATGGGACGTGCAGCGATGGGTTTACAAGCATTTCGGTTATTGAAAAATCAGCAAATGGTTGGCTGTGCCACTGTCGGGAAAGATGATCAGCTACTGCTAATTACTCAAGAAGGATATGCCAAGCGAATGCCTGCGAGCCAGTTAAGAGCGGCTAATCGCGGCGATTTAGGCACGCAAGCGCTGAAATTTGCCAGCAAAACTGACAACTTAGCTGGTATGGTTATAGCGACGATCGCATCTAGCGAGGTAGCTTTAGTGACGAATAAAGAGCGGGTGGTGCGGATACCTGTGGAAACAGTGCCAATTTTAGGAAGGGATGTGAAAGGTGAAAGCATCCTTCAACTCAACCGTGATGAAAAAATCATTACTGTTGCTGAAGTGCGATCGTAAATTAGGGTGATGTTCAACTTGCGACAAGCCAACTTGCAGGATTTAGAGGCGCTAATCCAACTGCGTCTCGAACTTCTGCGGGAGGCTGGCGATATAAAAGGTAACTCTGACACCGCAAACCTAGCAGAAGCAACTCGAAAGTATTTTGCTGAAAAAATGCCGCAGAATGACTTTTTAGCTTGGCTAGCTGAAGTGGATAGTCAAATTGTTGCCACTAGCGGCTTAGTATTTTTTCAACGCCCCCCCTACAACGGTAATCTTTCAGGCTCAGAAGCCTACATTATGAACGTTTATACAATTCCGATGTGGCGAGGACAGGGAATTGCTACAGCACTCTTAAAGGAAATTATCAGCTTTGTCAGAGCAACTGAGGCAAAACGCCTCTGGCTTCACGCCACTGAGGATGGTAAACGTATCTACGAGAAGCTTGGTTTTGTCTCGACTTCAAAAAAAATGGAAATAGTCTGGTATTGAACCAAGTATTTTTGACTACAAACATCTCTATAAATTATCAAATAGTTTTTGATTTTAAATAACAAACTCTATATCAAATCAAGCAATGTAAGTTATTTACTTGAATATTAATGTCAATAAGCCATATTATTTATGGAAGTAAAAATTTATATAACACCATTTCACCAAAAATCTGATACAGATGCAAACCTTGAAAGTATTGCTGTATCTAAGTTTTTTAATTGCGTTAACGACGTAGGAGGGTCATTGCGAATTGCGTTAGCGTTCGCGTAGCGTCTCGTAGAGAGGAACGAGCGTCATTGCGAATTGATCTAACATTTCTTCTACCTCAGTAAATCTCACTGAAGGTAGATGTTTGAATATGTATAAATAGTTATTTCTATTTATGTCAAGCTATGGAAACAAAAGTATAAAACATGTTGCCTTTATTAAAATATTTGTTATATTAGTTTACATAAGGAAATAAACCTTAAAAATCAAGCTTGGAGTTTGAACGATGACTAATGCAACCACAACAAAAGTAACTACTCCTGTAATTGAAGATCGCAACGCTTGGCGTTGGGGCTTTACTCCACAAGCAGAAATTTGGAACGGCCGCTTGGCAATGATCGGCTTTTTGGCAGCCGTTTTGGTTGAGCTTTTTTCTGGTCAAGGCTTTTTACATTTTTGGGGCATTCTATAAGTTTTAATATCTAAAGATGACCTATAAATAAAAAAACCTGGAGTGCTAATTCACTACCAGGTTTTTTATTGTTTTGTCAGTTGTCAGTTGTCCTTTGTTTATTTACTAATGACCAATGACTAATGACTAATGACTAATTGACTACCGAATATACTCTTTGAGAACACTGTTACGATTTGGGTGGCGTAACTTGCGGAGTGCTTTCGCTTCAATTTGACGAATACGTTCGCGGGTGACGTTGAAAATCTGTCCGATTTCTTCAAGAGTCTTCATCCGACCATCATCCAAGCCGTAACGCAGTCTGAGCACATCGCGTTCACGAGGACTTAGACTATCGAGGACTTTTTCAAGGTCTTCGCGCAGAAGGTTTTTGGAAACTTGGTCTTCTGGCGTTTCACCATCGGATTCAATAAAATCGCCCAATCGAGAATCTTCTTCTTTACCAATGGGTGTTTCTAATGAAATGGGTAGCTGGGCAGATTTAGCAATAAATCGCAACTTCTCAATGGTCATTTCCATACGAGTGGCAATTTCTTCTTCAGTGGGTTTGCGACCCATTTCTTGAGATAGCAACTTGGTAGTTTTCTTAATCCGAGAGATGGTTTCGTAAAGGTGAACTGGAAGACGAATTGTGCGGGATTGGTCTGCGATCGCGCGGGTAATTGCTTGACGAATCCACCATGTAGCATAAGTGGAAAACTTATAACCTTTTTCGTGGTCAAACTTTTCAGCGGCACGAATCAAACCGAGACTGCCTTCCTGAATTAAGTCTTGGAACGACAAACCACGATTCATGTACTTCTTGGCAATTGAAACTACAAGACGGAGGTTAGATTGCACCATCTTGTCTTTCGCCCTACGACCAACATGGAGGCGATAACGAAAAGCTGGCAAAGGTAATTGTACTGCTTCTGCCCATTCACTATCTCTAGGATCGCGATCTAACTGTTCACAGAGTCTTTCTCGCACTCTCTCTAATTCCAGCAAATCAGCGATTTTCCGCGCCAATTCAATTTCTTCGTCTGCCCGCAACAGCCGAATTCTACCAATTTCTTGCAAGTAGAGCCGAATTGAATCTTCGGTATAGTGCTTCTTCTTGCTTTGTGTCCGACGACGCGATTTAGCGGCTTTTCCAGACTTTGCGTCGTCCTCATCAGACTGAGGCTCTAAAAATTCCTCGTCACCTTCATCGATGATCAGCAAGTCCTCTTCATCGTCTATTAAGAGTTCTTCTAACTCGAGCTCAGGCTGATTTATTATTTCTAGGTCAGGCTGATATATGCTTTCGAGTACGTTGTTAGCCTGGTTCATGCCGCGTTCCTCATGCTCCTTGCAGAATCAATTACTCAAGACAAGATGTGTTTACTGCTCTTTTAAACGAGCTATTCATTAACCGAAAATAAGATTTTTGGCAGATTTGCCAAAGATATTTTCGGACGTTTTACACCTCCGGTCGGAGGTTTTAAAACTAGTTTAAGCGATTACTAAAAGTGACTTGCTCATCTTAGTAAATGTTATGTGTGTTGCTATCACACACTGCTTTCAACTAACTGGTCAAAAAAAAGACTCGTCTTTATCAAAAAATTTGCCACTCTATACTAATGAGTTCAGATTGTTGGCAGATTTTCCTAGAAAGACTCTTCCGATTGTAGCCTGTTTCACAGAAATTGCACTCTTTTTGTGTATTAATCATGAACTTCTAAAGCAATTATTAGCCACTATTACCAAAAAGACATTAAAAACAGGAGTTATACCCTTAAATTTTTTTCCACTTTTCGGAATTGCAGTGACCCTCTTATTACATTACAAAGTAAGTACCTTTGCTTTTGCCGAGTTTCATGTGTTTTACACAACATTTATTACTTAGGAAGAGTGAATTTTATGTTAACTCAGACGATTCGCCTTAATCTACCCATTTTTACATTTCCTTCACAAATTACGCATTCCTTAGACTAAAGCGGTTCTTGACCTTGGGTAAATACAACAAGGGTGATGGTGTTTGCCTTAAAGCAGTTAACCTTCTGCGTACTAATTACCTTAACTGAGGAGTTGAGGCTGTGGCAGAATCGACCTGATAGAAGATCGATTTAGGTTTAACTAATTTGGTCTTATTCACACGTTAGCGCACTGTGGCGATTTCAGCCCTATGAAACTTGACAAACTTTTCTTATTGTATACAAGGATATTTTAATCAATACAAAAAGAATTTGTCCTGTGAACTCGCCGATATAGTCTTATTTAAGGCAAAAGTTCATTAGATACATCCGATACAATCGCGATCGCTAAGGCAGTACATGAAGATATTAACAAGTTTACTGCCAGATGATGTGCGCTTCCAGTAGGCATTACCTCGAACAAAGAGAATCCTGAAGATTGCCTGATGATTTGGTTACAAACTTAATTTACGTAAGTATGTTGTAAGCTTAAATACTTTTATTTCAGTATTTTTTTGTCATCTTATTATGAGAAATCCTCAAAATACTTATTAATTGCTGTTTGATAGATGAGATTCAGTTATTTTCTTAAAGCATAACAAATGTGTTTCTAGCTGGTGGACAAAATAAATCAGCCATTCAGTCCAAAGAGTATCATCTTAACTAAACTTCTATAAAGTTGGTAGTTTAGCTAACAGTAGAAGATTGAATTTTTGTAAAAGATTGACAATCAGCAAATTATATGGTTGATTGCTAACTGAAAAATTTAGAATTTTTGTAGTTATGTTGCTCTGACCAGAAATAAAAAGGTACAGAGCAAATAAATTTATTTATGGGGTTGGGAAATTTTTAACTTTTGAATGCGTGACTTTTGACTTCCCGGAAGGGGCTGACCTATCGTGGTGTTGGGGTGGTTTTTAGACTTGAGGGAAAATTAGGTGGCAGAAGTACCTGGTCAACTATATGAACAATGCCGTTGCTAGCTGGGATGTCTGGCTGAGTCACTTTAGCGTTGTTGACTGTGATTGAATTGCTGGCACGATCAACTGTGATTTGAACAGGACTACCTTCAATTGTTTTAACTTGTCCAGATGTCAATTGCTGGGAGGCAATTCCCCCAGGTATAACATGATACGCTAGAAGCTTGACTAATTGTTGTTTGTTTGCTGGCTGTAAGAGTTGATCTAAAGTAGTTTTTGGTAAAGCAGAGAAAGCGGCGTCAGTAGGTGCAAATATTGTGTAAGGGCCTGGTTTAGCAAGCTGTTCAGTTAAGCCTGCGGCTTGCACTGCTCGGATGAGGGTTTGAAACTGTCCCTGACTAGCTGCTGACTTTGCCAGTTCTGCTAAATTTTGGGTGGCAATAGTGGCAGTAGGAGTTGGCGTGACAGAAGGGACGGTTGCTGTAGGAGTTTCGGCAGGTTGAACGCAGGCAGACAGAGCAATCAAACTACTTATGCCAATAATATTGAACAATATTTCTACTATGCCTTTGCTCGCTTTCATAGCTTTGTCTAAAATCCAGTTAAATAAGGAATTATTGACAATATCTAATGAATTTATGGATATAGTCACTCATCTAACGACATAGTTTGTAGT
Source organism: Nostoc sp. ChiVER01 (assembly GCF_034531155.1). Classification (NCBI taxonomy): domain Bacteria; kingdom Bacillati; phylum Cyanobacteriota; class Cyanophyceae; order Nostocales; family Nostocaceae; genus Nostoc; species Nostoc sp. ChiVER01. Next base: position 128,698 of record NZ_JAVRBS010000009.1, read on the forward strand.
CTGAAAAATATTAATACAAAGTATTTATATGTTTTGTAGTTTGACATCCTCCGAAAGAGGTAGCTTTTATAGCAGTTTTGGATATAAAAAAGGTAATGGGTGAAAACGTATTACCCATTACCAATGTCACAAATTATTGGAGTCGTGCTAAAGAATCGATATTAAATATCTAAATCGGTGAAGTTGAGTTTAGAACCATAGGTTTCAATGAATTCCCGTCTGGGAGCGACGCGATCGCCCATTAAAATTGTGAAGATGCGATCGGCTTCAGCAGCATCCTCAATTTCGACTTGCTTCATTTTGCGGGTTTCTGGGTTCATTGTGGTGTCCCAGAGTTGTTGTGGCATCATTTCACCCAAACCTTTGAAGCGTTGGATGGTGTAGTTAGCGTTAGCAGGAAATTTGGCGATCGCTTGATCTTTTTCGCGATCACTATAGCAGTACTCATGATTACGTCCCCGTTCTACTTTAAACAGGGGGGGACAAGCAATATAAATAAAGCCTTGTTCGATCAGCGATCGCTGATATCGATAAAAGAATGTTAACAACAAAGTCCGGATGTGCGCTCCATCTACGTCAGCATCCGTCATAATGACTATGCGGTGATAACGCAGTTGAGTAGAATCGAATTCATCACCTTTGACACCTAAACCGAGTGCTGTAATTAACGATTGAACTTCGTTATTTTTATAGATTTTAGCGTCGTCGGTTTTTTCAATGTTAAGAATTTTACCACGTAGAGGCAAGATTGCTTGAGTGCGGCGATCGCGTCCTTGTTTGGCACTCCCACCAGCTGAGTCCCCTTCCACGATGAATATTTCCGATTCGTTGGGATCGCGAGAACTGCAATCTGCTAATTTACCAGGTAATGGCGAAGATTCCAGTACGGATTTGCGCCGAACTAATTCCCGCGCATGACGCGCTGCTTCTGCGGCTTTGAAAGCTTGGATAGCTTTATCTAAAATTGAGTCTGCGATCGCAGGATGAAATTCTAAGTACTCCGTGAGGACTTCTCCTACTAAAGAATCAACAATGCCTCGAACTTCAGTGTTACCGAGTTTGGTCTTGGTTTGTCCTTCAAATTCTGGATCAGGGACTTTAACCGAAATTACCGCAGTCAAACCTTCGCGGACGTGTTCGCCACTGAGGTTAGGTTCATTCTCTTTAATTTTATTGCGCTTGCGAGCGATCGCATTTAATGTCCGAGTCAGAACTGCTTTCAACCCTTCTAAATGCGTACCACCATCTACTGTACGAATATTGTTAGCGAAACCTAGAATATTATCCGTGTAAGCATCAGTACACCATTGCAAAGAAACTTCCACTTGTACATTGTTCCGTTCTCCTTGCACATAGATAATTTCTTCATGCAGTGGCTGCTTCTCGCGGTTCATGTAAGCAACGTACTCTTTGATCCCACCTTTGTACTCGTAGGTTTCTACCTTGGATGTATCGCTTTTTAGTAGTTCTAAACGGTGGTCACTAAAGGTAATTTTGACACCTGCATTCAGATACGCCAATTCCCGTAGGCGACCTGATAAAGTGATGTAATCAAACTCAATGCTAGTTGTAAAGATTTGGGTATCTGGCTTGAAAGTGACAGAAGTTCCAGTTCTAGCTTCTTTGTAAGGCTTGACTTGCAGCTCACTAACTGGGACACCACGTTCATAGCGTTGGAGATGAACTTTTTTATCTCGCCAAACTGTAACTTCTACGACTTCAGATAGGGCATTAACAACAGAAATACCAACCCCGTGTAATCCTCCAGAAACTTTGTAGCCACCACCGCCAAACTTACCACCAGCGTGCAGTACCGTCATCACGGTTTCCAAAGCCGATTTTCCGGTGCGCGAGTGAGTATCGACGGGAATACCGCGACCATCATCTGTTACAGTCACCGAACCATCAGCGTTGATATCCACCTCTATATGAGTGCAATGACCCGCCAAAGCCTCATCGATTGAATTGTCCACCACCTCGTAAACTAAATGGTGGAGTCCTCGCGGCCCAGTGGTACCGATGTACATTCCTGGTCTTTTGCGGACGGCTTCCAGACCTTCCAGAACTTGAATCTGATCGGCACTGTAACTGCTCGTCATGTAAACTCTCCTGATGCGTGGGGTTGAAATCGCCTAAAGGCAAATAAAAGTAAAAACACTCCAAAATTTTAACACAAAAGCCTTGCTGGCGTCTGTAGGGCATTTTCAAGAGAAGTTTATACTGGGGTTGCACTACCGTGGAAGAGGGGCAGGGGAGGCAGAGGGGCAGGGGGCAGGGGGAGCAGGGGAAGTAGGGGAAGAATTTCTAAATCTTGACAAATGACTGATGACTAATGACTAATGACTAAATTAATTGTGATTTGTGGGGCGACGGCAACGGGTAAATCGGGTTTAGCTTTGGCTTTGGCAATGCGGTTCGGTTCTGTAATTCTCAGTGCTGATTCTCGTCAAGTTTATCGTGAGTTTGATATTGGGACGGCAAAACCAACTGTAGCTGAACAAAAATTGGTGCCACACTATTTAATAGATATCTGCAATCCAGCAGATATCATGACAGTAGCAGACTATCAGCAGCAAACACAAGCTTTAATTGCTTCTGTTGGTGTTACCCCACTGTTTTTAGTTGGTGGTACTGGTTTATATATCCGTTCCATTGTCCAAGGGATGAAAATTCCGAGAGTTGCACCACAGATGGAATTGCGATCGCAACTTGAATCTCTCGGTCAACCACAACTCTACGCCATGTTACAACAAGTTGACCCAGTTGCAGCACAAAAGATTCATGGCAATGATTCAGTGCGAACTTTAAGAGCCTTAGAGGTATATTATGTCACTGGTCATCCAATTTCAGAACAGCAAGGGGAGAATCCACCAAATTATCCGATTTTGCAAATTGGTTTAGATTGCGATATTGAAAAGTTGCTTGCTCGTATTCAACAGCGCACTGAGCAAATGATAGCAAATGGTTTGGTTGCTGAAGTGGAGTATCTTTGTCAAAAATATGGCGCTGATTTATCTTTGTTGAATACTTTAGGCTATCAAGAAATTAAGCAGTATTTGGCTGGGGACATTTCCTTAGATGAGGCGAAAGAATTAATAATTTTGCATACGCGACAATTTGCCAAGCGACAACGTACTTGGTTTCGAGCCTATCCACAAATTGAATGGTTTAATGCAGATGATCCTAATTTATTAGAGAAGGTTTGGTATCGGATAAATGAGTTTATAAGTTGTATAAGTTCGTGAGAATTCTAAACTCATGCAAAGACGCAAATAACTTTGCGCCCTTACAGTGAGTGTTCTACAAATTGTCAGGATCTACGCCCATAGCCCGTAGCCTATCTGCTAACAATTGGGTGCGTTGTTCTGCTTGTTCGGCACGTTGTTGTTCCTGTTCGGCGCGTTCATCTCCAGTCGATAAAACATTACCATCTTGGTAGCACCAGCGTAACCAAGTATCTTGTCTACCTTCAAATTTTCCTTGCCACAAAGTTACACCTAAACCAACTTGTTCTAACCAATTTTCTGAAGTTTCAAAGTAGCGCCTTCCTCTAAGTTCATAAACGCGTAGTAGTTTTTCTCCTAATTGTTGATTCTGGTCATATACAATGTAGTAACTAGCCCGCATTTGTTCATAAATTTTCAGCTTTTTGCCAAGTTCATCCCCTTCTTTATTAGAGACAATTTCTAGGACAACTTCTGGAGGTTTGCCAAAACGCCAAACCATATAACAACGATTTTGTTTTTCCCACCAATTTTCAGGAACTTGGACATCTAAGCTGAGAAAAACATCAGGTACAATTGCTGGTTGACCGTCTGTATGATAGATACCTACATTAGCTTCAGCTAAAAAAGTCTGCTGTTGTATGGAACTGTAAAGAGAGCTAACTAAAAGACGTTGTTGTTTGGCAGATGCAAAATTGTCCACAGGTGTATCATCTTCAGTGACTAGCTGGTTGGCATCTGGCACATAGTAATCATCATCATTGATTAGAACTTGCTGAACCATGATTTTATCCAGTATTTAAGAGCGTTATTTCTAGGTTAATTGATTGGGGATTGCAGAGTGCATTGATTCAATATTTTATACTTAAAAATTCTGAGGAGTAGTCATCAATGGAATCTTTTTCAGAACTTGTAAAGCTTTCTAGACTATTAAATGATTTCAGACAACCCTGGTTTGTAGCGGGTGGATGGGCGATAGACCTTTTTATAGGAGATGTAACTAGGGTACATAAAGATATAGAAATCGCAATATTTAGGAAAGACCAGAACAGCCTGCGAGAATATTTATTTGGCTGGGAATTTACCAAGGTTGTTAATGGAAAAATGGAGCCTTGGAATGAAGATGAATGGCTAGAGTTACCGATACATGAAATTCATGCTCATACTAAAAATAACTTATTCTCGGAACTAGAGATTCTCCTGGATGAGTCTTCACAGAGCGAGTGGAGGTTTCGTAGAAATCTTGATATTGCACGTCCATTATCAATGATTCGGTTATTTTCTGATATCGGTGTACCGTTCCTTGCTCCAGAGATTGTACTCTTATACAAAGCCAAGAATCCCAGGTCTAAGGACGAAGATGATTTTTATCGTGTATGCAGGTTACTTAATGAAGAGCGTCAAGTTTGGCTTAAGCAAGCAATAACACTGTGTCACCCCGGACATCATTGGCTTGCAGAAATTCATGCTAACTGAAGATGAGCGCGATCGCATTTACTCACTCTTAGCTGCTATTCTTGCAACAATAGTAATTACAGCTATACTAACCAGCCTGCAACATCTACCTTGAACTTTAAAAAACTATGCTTACCCAAGATAAAAAACAACGCAACTGGAAACCTATTCTCAAAGCATTCGAGGCTGTCCTTGGCAAAAATGGTGTGGTGCAACGCCGCGAAGAACTCATTACCTATGAATGCGATGGTTTGACTGGCTATCGCCAACGTCCGGCTGTGGTGGTGTTACCCAGAACTACAGAACAAGTTGCAGAAATTGTAAAAATATGCAACCAATATTCTATCCCCTTCATAGCACGCGGCTCTGGCACTGGTCTATCTGGTGGCGCTTTACCATTAGAAGATTCTGTTTTAATTGTCACTTCGTTAATGCGGCAAATCCTCAGCATTGATTTGGAAAATCAACGGACAGTTGTCCAACCAGGGGTGATTAATAGTTGGGTAACGCAGGCTGTTAGTGGTGCTGGTTTTTACTACGCTCCTGACCCTTCCAGTCAAATTATCTGCTCTATTGGAGGCAATATTGCCGAAAACTCTGGTGGCGTACACTGTCTTAAATACGGTGTTACTACTAACCACGTTTTAGGATTAAAAATTGTCACGCCGGAAGGGGAAATTATTGATTTAGGCGGACAAATCCCAGAAATGCCTGGTTATGATTTAACAGGTGTTTTTGTTGGTTCCGAAGGCACTTTAGGAATTGCCACAGAAATTACTTTGCGAATTCTCAAAAGTGCAGAATCAATTTGTGTGCTGTTGGCAGATTTTACTAGCATTGAAGCAGCTGGGGCAACTGTTTCTGATATCATCAGCGCCGGGATTATTCCTGGTGGTATGGAAATGATGGATAACTTCAGCATCAATGCTGTTGAAGATGTTGTAGCAACTAATTGTTATCCCCGCGATGCTACTGCCATTTTGCTAATAGAAATTGACGGTTTAGAAGTAGAAGTTGCAGGAAATAAGCAGCGAGTTATTGAAATTTGTAAAAAGAATGGGGCACGAAATGTCACTTCTGCTACTGACCCAGAAACTAGATTGAAATTATGGAAAGGACGCAAAGCCGCTTTTGCTGCGGCTGGGCATTTAAGCCCAGATTATTATGTACAAGATGGTGTAATTCCTCGGACTCAGTTGCCTTATGTTTTGCACGAAATTAAAACATTAAGTGAACAATACGGTTATCGAGTTGCTAATGTATTTCATGCTGGCGATGGCAATCTTCATCCGCTAATTCTTTATGATAATTCTGTGCATGGAGAATTAGAACAAGTAGAAGAAATGGGTGGAAAAATTCTTAAACTTTGTGTCCAAGTTGGTGGTAGTATTTCGGGTGAACATGGCATTGGTGCAGAGAAAAAGTGCTATATGCCACAGATGTTTAGCCAAGTTGATTTAGAAACTATGCAGTGGGTGCGGCAAGTTTTTAATCCTAAAGGGTTAGCAAATCCTGAGAAGATATTCCCTACACCACGAACTTGTGGTGAAGCAGCAAATGCATCGGTACTCAAGCAATTTGAAGGTGTGGAAAGATTTTAAGAAGTTAGGAGTTAGGAGTACAGACGCGATTAATCGCGTCTGTACAAAAATTAAGAGTTTGGAGTCATAATTTATCAGGTTTTAGTATACGTTAAGTATATTTATAACCAAGATTGGCTCTGCATTATTGCTACTATTCTGAGTTCTGAGTTCTGACTCCTGAATTCTGAATCATCATTCCTTTACATCATCCGGAGGATTACAACTTTATTTTGTAGTTATATATATTCCGATCGCACTAGGTAACGCTTACAAATGAATCGGGTTGCTCGCCGTTATGTTTCTTACTTACTGTGTTTGGGATTAGTAGCCACCTTGACAGTTTTTTCGCTCTTTTCAGTCTCTTCAGTGCCAGTTTATTCCCAAAACATAAGTCCTTTAACTACAGAAATTCGCGGCGTTTGGCTCACTAATGTTGCTAGTGGTATACTATTTGTTCCTTGGGGTATTAACCGTGCTATAAACCAATTATCGGCTCTTAACTTTAATACAATTTATCCTGTAGTTTGGAATCGAGGACATACTTTTTATAAAAGTGCTGTAGCTAAAATGACTACAGGTTCGGAAACTCAACCTTTGCTCAACTTCATGCACGGGGGACAGGATGTTTTAGCCAAAATAGTAACACTTGCCAAAAATAAAGATTTGAGAGTCGTCCCCTGGTTTGAATACGGGTTTATGACGCCGCATTATTCACAATTAGCAAGGCGTTATCCCGACTGGTTGACAATTGGGCAAGAAGGTGTAAAGTCTACTCAAGATGCTCCACCAGAAGAAATCGATAATGTTTTGGTAAGTAAGGTGGCTTGGTTAAATCCCTTACATCCGCAAGTTCAAGAGTTTATCCAAGGGCTAATTTTGGAAGTAGTCAAAGATTACGATGTGGATGGTATTCAGCTTGACGATCATTTTGGGATGCCGGTACAGTTTGGCTACGATCGCTTCACTATTGAACTCTACCAGCAAGAGCATCAAGGCAAAAGTCCCCCAACTGATCCTTTTAACTCAGAATGGATGCGGTGGCGAGCAGATAAAATTACTGATTTTATGGCAGAAATCTATCAAGCTGTCAAGGCAGTAAAACCTAAAGTTAGAATATCTCTGTCTCCTAACTATCAAGCTTTTGCCTACAAATACTATTTGCAAGACTGGGAAAATTGGGTAAAAAAAGGTTTAGTTAATGAGTTAATTTTACAGGTATATCGAAATGACAAAAATTCTTTTATCGCGCAACTAGAACAATCATCCATAAAATTGGCTCAAAGTCTAATTCCTGTAGGTATTGGTATATCAACAGGAACGGTGCGTAATCCTGTGAAAATGGCACAAATTAGAGAACAAGTTCAGGTTGTACGCGATCGCAATTTTGATGGTATCTCCTTTTTCTACTGGGAGAGTCTCTGGGGTTACATTGTACCGGAATCACCCCAACAGCGACGCAAAGCTTTTTTTGATCTGTTTAATGCTAAAACTGTCAGACTATTACAACCAAAGAAACTTTAATGCCATTCGCGCCGGAAAATACTAGATTTAGCTTTCTATTGCTGTGGACTTTCGCTACTTTTGGCGGTTTTTTATTGAGTTTACTATTTATCGAAGTCGGCGATAAACCAGATATTGGGGTAGTAGAGGCGGCTATCGGCGGATTTGCGATCGCACTTCCTCAAGGTTGTCTTCTCAAAGAACCTATCTATTGTATCAGGTGGATTTTGTCAAGTCTTTTGGGTTGGAGTATCATCACCGCGATCGGTATTGGTGCGGTGGGTTGGATAGTACCTAGTACTCAGATTTTCCCTGCAAGAATCCTGTCTGGGGCGATTTATGGGGCGCTTGGCGGCTTGGGGATTGGATTGGCACAATTATTAGCAATTCCCCACCATAACGCGTGGCGATGGATATTTGTCTCTTCGGCAAGTTGGGCTGTTGCTGTCCCCATAGGTTCTGTTGTCGGGATGATTTTACACCGCCTGATGCAGTTATTTTTAGGCGAAGTCATGGGATTAGCTATTACTTGGCTGCTGGTTGGTATCCTCACCGGAATAAATGCTCATAAATTGCGATTGTAAATCCTCCCATTCCCTATTGCCTATATTAAGAATTATAAATTTAATTGATGTATACTGAAGTTTGCACTTAAGTATATGCAAAAATCTGGAAAAACTGTTAAAAATCAACTTCAATAAGTTTGCCCAACCTGCAAATGTATTTTTGCCTTCAAAAAGCAGGATTTGTTAAGCTGACTTTTATTAGCTTTCCTAGATTTCTGACAAGAAGTAGAGAAAGATCCAAATCTCGATGAGCAATAGCTGACAATACTTTGCTATAGGCGCTGAAGTGCATTTAATATAAGCGTAACGACAAGAGAGCGCCTAGAAGAGTCAGTAATACCAGACAGGGACTCTCGCATGAATATAAATCCAATGGAATCAACTATGGAGTTGACAAAATTATCACCACCTCAGATTCTCTTCGGCACAGAAGTAGATGAGAAAAGTAGTAGTGAGCAATTTTTACTGAGCATGTACGATTCTGTGCAAGCATCAATATTTGTAGTTGATGTTCTGGAGGACGGAGATTTTCGCTATGTGGCACTTAATCCCACTCATGAACAGTGGATAGGCATTCGCTCAGATGATCTCCGGGGCAAAAAACCAGAGGATATTCTCTCCCCCAACGATGCTGCTAAGGTGCGTCAGCATTATGCTGAATGTGTGCTATTCGGCAAAACTATTTCTTACGAACAATGTTTGCAATTCCAGGGAGTTCAGACTTGGTGGAGTACGACTCTCACGCCGCTAAGGGATGCTAACTCTAGGATTTATCGACTGATTGGTACTAGTAGCAATATTACTCCTGTGAAGCAAGCAGAGCAGGCAGTTGGACTCCAGGTTGAACGGGAACAACTGCTAGAAGCGATCGCGGGACGAATTCATCAATCTGTCGAATTAGAGACAATTCTGCATCAGACAACAATTCAACTGCGGCAGTTTTTGAATTGCGATCGCGTCCTAATTTATCGCTTCGAGACTGATGGCAGTGGGGTAATCATTGCTGAATCAACTGTGACTGATCCCCTGTTGGGAAAAAATATTACCGATCCCTGCTTCAGTGGCAAATATCCAGAACACTACAGGCAAGATTGCATTCAAATTGTTGAAGATATTTATGCAGATGGGTTGCATCCTTGCCATATAGATTTTCTGGCATCTTTGCAGGTGAGAGCCAATCTAACCGTGCCGATTTTCAAAGAGCAAGATATGTGGGGGCTATTGATTGCCCAGCATTGCCACCAATCGCGTCAATGGCAGCAAACAGAAACAGACTTGACTCTTCAGTTGGCAACTCAAATCGGCATTGCTGCCAGACAGGCAGAACTTCGTCAGCAAATCAAGGATCTCCAAGCAAAGTTGGAGTTGCAAAAACAGAAACAAAAAAATCAGTTGCAGCAGGTGCGAAACTTTCAAGCCTTAGTGCGACGCATGACAGAACAAATCCGCGACAGTCTGGATGAAAGTCAGGTATTGCAGACAGTGACTCAAGAATTAGCAGAGTTACTCAACCTTGACCGTTGCCAAATCGAACTTTATAGCACCTGTCAAACTCTGGTTACTATTACCTACGAGTACAGCATTAACCTACCTCGCTGTCAAGGATTGACCAGACAGATTGCAGACCGTCTTGAAGTTTATCAGTCACTATTGCAAAAACAACCTTTGCAATTTTTAGAAATTGTCCCTGGATGGCAACCAAAATTGTTGGTTATGTCTCAGATGGCTTGTCCAGTTTTCGATACTCAAGGGATTTTAGGAAATATTTGGTTGACAAGACCAACACAAGAGGCATTTGATGAATTTGAAATCGAGTTAGTGCAGCAGGTTGCAAATGAATGTGCGATCGCTATTCGTCAAGCCCAACTTTACCAACAAACCCAGGCACAGGTCAAAGAATTAGAAAATTGCGATCGGCTCAAAAACCAATTTCTCAGAAACCTGTCCCAAGAATTGCGGACACCAATAACAAGCATCAGCCTTGCAGTCCAAACTCTTGAAAGTGTCCTGACACCAGCAGAAATATTAGAGATAGAAATAGTTCCACAACTCTTACAGATTCTGCATAACGAGTGTGCGCGAGAAAACAAGTTAATTAACGACCTACTCACACTCACATATCTAGAAGCCGAACCTGATCCCCCAACTTTGATTGCCATTGACTTACAAAGCTGGCTTCACCCCATTGTCGAGTCTTTTCGAGACCTCACCACTTGCCAGCGACAGCAGTTAAACCTGAGTGTTGATCCCGCACTTCCGCTTTTAGAGACAGATATCACAGATATGGAGAGGATTATCACCGAACTACTCAACCATGTCTGCAAATATACCCCAGCAGGCGAGTCTGTCACAGTCTCTGCTCACCTGGCAGAGGACGCAGTAGAGCTTAATATTAGCAATTCAGGACTAGAGCTTACCAGCAACGAACTGTCACGGATATTTGAGCCTTTCTATCACCCTTCCAAACATGATCCTTGGAAACATAGCGGCACTGGGCTAGAATTGGCATTAGTGCAGAAAATGATCAGACATTTAGGCGGCTCAATTTATGTAGAGAGTGGAGCCGGTCAAACCACCTTCAGCATCAGATTCCCGCTTTAATTAGTTTTTTGGCACGGTACTAGCTAATTTGTCAGAAGTTTGCTATTATGGTTATTCGTGCGGGTGACTAGCTCAACGGTAGAGCAGTAGACTCTTAATCTATTGGTTGCGGGTTCAAATCCCTCGTCACCCACTTTTAAAGTATTTTGTACATTAATTAATTATCTGTCACTGTTAACAGATTATTGTCACTTTTCACTAATTAAGCGCATTTGTTGGAGGGAATTCCTAAAGTAGAGGTAGAGGCTAAATCTTCCCTATTAGCTGCACATGGGTTTGATGCAACTAGGATTTTTGTGGGAAGAAAGACCTAACCCCCTAACCTCCTTCCCTATAAGGGAAGGGGGAAATTCAAAACCTCTCTTCTTTTAGGAGAGAGGAATGGAAGTGAGGTCAATATTTAATTTTGATGGTGCTTAATTATGACTGTAACCTTACAATTACCTCCTAATCTGCAATTTACTGATGAGGAATTTGCACAAATTGTCGCTGTGAATAAAGAATTGCGACTAGAGTTAACTGCTGAAGGGGAATTAATTATCATGTCACCCACTGGGGGAGAAACGGGAAACCGTAATTTTGATTTATTAGGTCAAATATGGTTTTGGAGCAATCAAAATAACCTCGGAAAAGCTTTTGATTCTTCTACTGGGTTTAAACTGCCAAATGGGGCAACTCGTTCGCCTGATGCTTCTTGGGTAAAGATAGAAAAATGGAATGCTCTTACCCCAGAACAAAGAAAGAAATTTATCCCTTTGTGTCCTGATTTTGCAGTGGAATTAGTTTCTGAAACTGATGATGTGGAAGAGATTAAAGCCAAAATGGCGGAATACTTAGCAAATGGCTTAAAACTCGGTTGGTTAATTAATCCTAAAGATAAACAAGTAATCATTTATCGCCCAAATCTTGCACCAGAAGTTTTACAATCTCCTACGAGTCTATCAGGTGAAGATGTTCTCCCTGGTTTTGTTTTAAATTTACAGCAGATTTTTATATAGATGAATGATTATCTTGATTTTATTTCTACAATTACAGAACGTTCTCAAATTAAAACTTTTATAGAATCTGATGCTGGTGTTCAGCAGCAAGAAGGCAAACTTTATAGTGTGTTTGCTGCTTGGTGGCAAATACACTATAAATTTTGGGTGAGTTGCCTAAAACTAAAAAGGTGATGGAACTCTGCGCTGAGTTTTTTAGTTCTTTTGTGGATAGTTTGCAACCAGTGGGATTACTTGGCCGCTTTAAAGTTGCGGGTGTGATTGCTTGCTTTAAAGAAAAGATGCTTTAAGTTTTACAAGCCGATGCAATGGCATAACAAGCCGATGCGTTAACAATAAAACTGATTTAGCAGGCAAAAGTAAGTTTTATTACAGCGATCGCCTCAAATTTTTGCCACATCATGCCTTTTTACTGATATTTAGAATCTAATTGCATAGCTCCCAAATATTTAGTCAAATAAGGCGAAAAAACTTCATAAATTAAGGTTAGTGGCTGTCCATGATGCCAAAACAAGTAATGGCGACCCCAAAAAGGCCCAGCTACATCAAAACCAGACTCTAGGGCCGATGAGTCACCATAGTAAATTCCTCGAACATCCCGATACAGTTCTGTGCGAAGACGAGCTAAACTTGCCCAAATTGGTAATGAACGATTTTGCAAATACTCATCTACATGACTAGCTTCCCACCACGAGGTAGCATAGGCTAATCGCTGACCAGAAGCAGTCCGCAGCCACACTTGCCGCCGTAATCGCGGCCCTGGTACAGCTTGGATCAAGTCAGGAGCGTCATCTAAGTCCATGCCAATCAATGACATATCAATGACATCTACTTCTATAGGCTCACCTGTAAGCAATTCTAGGTGACGTGTTGGAGAGCCGTCACCCAAAAGCATTAGCTGCCAAGCAGGTGCTAGCTGAGTATGAGGTAAACTTTTTTGAATTATTTCCTCCCCTCCTTGCCAAATCGGAGTGAGGCGATGCCAAGCTGCTGGCAGTGTTAGGTTGTTTGTCGCCGTAAAAGTAATACTCAATGCTTTTTACAAAACTTCACGTATCTCTATAAAAGCATAAAAAACCATAGAGTCATTTGTTCTTTGTCATTTGTCCTTTGTTAAAAATTTCTGATGCCTGAGCAAGCCGCGAAGCGTCTAATCTTGCAAGATGACTAATGACCCTCTAAATTTAAGGGTCAACAGTCCAAGGTCTATTGACCCTCGACTATTGACCCTTTACTAATCAACAAAATATGCGGATGGGGAGACTCGAACTCCCAAGGCAAAGCCACACGCACCTCAAGCGTGCGCGTATACCAATTCCGCCACATCCGCACGGGTTGTCTAAACATAGACTATAGCATAAGAAAATAATTATAGTAAGGTGATATCTAAAGTTATATTTCTCAAAAATATAAATTTCCTCAAGGCTGTATCAGACTGACAGAAATCTAGCATCTGCACAAGTGATATTAAAAAGGGTAGAACGACTGTAGGAAGTGCGGTGCGTAGGCGCAGCCTGCCGCAGGCATCGCGTACCCACCCTTTGTAGGCAATCTCTACGACGGGCTATGACGCTCGCGGACTCGCTTTGCGCGTCGCTATCGGCGTCGCCGAAACCTAGTTTAGTAAGCTAGCTAAGACTTACAGCAGCAATGTTGTTAGTGTAGTAAGACTCGTAGAGGCAGCAAGCCTGCAATATGCGAGTTTGCTTAGTAATCAAGGTGGCGAATCTACTGTGATAATTTGAAATGATGCGATCGCGTCGTTTCAAGTTGGATCAGAGAAAATGTCAATCTACTGGTAATGATATCGAAACTAAAAAATGAAGTTTGACAAAATATTAATTGCCAATCGGGGAGAAATCGCCCTTCGCATTCTCCGCGCCTGTGAAGAAATGGGAATTGCGACAGTCGCGGTTCATTCCACCGTTGACCGGAATGCTCTTCATGTCCAACTTGCTGATGAAGCGGTTTGCATTGGCGAACCTGCTAGCAGTAAAAGTTATTTGAATATTCCCAATATTATTGCTGCCGCACTGACCCGCAATGCGACTGCTATTCACCCAGGTTATGGTTTTTTGGCAGAAAATGCCCGGTTTGCGGAAATCTGTGCTGACCATCATATTGCTTTTATTGGCCCAACTCCAGAAGCTATAAAGCTGATGGGGGATAAATCCACTGCCAAAGAAACCATGCAAAAAGCTGGAGTCCCGACAGTACCAGGTAGTGAGGGGTTAGTAGAATCTGAGGAAGAAGGATTAAAATTCGCCAAAGAAATCGGCTATCCAGTGATGATCAAAGCCACAGCCGGTGGCGGTGGGCGGGGTATGCGCCTGGTGCGTTCTGAAGATGAATTTGTCAAACTTTTCCTGGCAGCCCAAGGGGAAGCAGGAGCAGCTTTTGGTAATTCTGGCGTTTATATAGAAAAATTTATTGAACGTCCCCGCCACATCGAATTTCAAATTTTGGCGGATAACTACGGTAATGTCATCCACTTGGGTGAACGGGATTGCTCAATTCAGCGCCGGAATCAAAAGCTACTAGAAGAAGCACCAAGCCCGGCTCTCGACAAAGACCTGCGTGAAAAAATGGGACAAGCTGCTGTCAAAGCTGCCCAATTCATTAATTACAGTGGGGCGGGTACTATCGAGTTTCTCTTGGATAGATCCGGTAAATTCTACTTTATGGAAATGAACACCCGGATTCAAGTAGAACATCCTGTAACAGAGATGATTACTGGAGTGGATTTAGTTGCCGAACAAATTCGCATTGCCCAAGGCGAAAGACTTAAGCTTACCCAAGAGCAAGTAGTCTTGCGGGGTCATGCGATCGAGTGCCGGATCAACGCTGAAGACCCAGATCATGACTTTCGTCCCTCTCCTGGACGGATAAGTGGCTATCTGCCCCCTGGAGGCCCTGGTGTTCGTATTGATTCCCACGTCTACACAGATTACCAAATCCCGCCTTACTACGATTCTTTGATCGGCAAGTTAATTGTTTGGGCCCCAGATCGACCCACTGCTATTAACCGCATGAAACGCGCACTCCGCGAATGTGCCATCACTGGACTACCTACCACAATTGGATTTCATCAAAGAATTATGGAAACTCCACAATTTTTGCAGGGTAATGTCTATACAAGTTTTGTGCAGGAAATGAACGGCTAGGGGAGTGGGGGGTGGGGAGTGGGGAAATGAGGGAAATGAGGGAGATGGAGTATAACCAATGCCCCATGCCCCATGCCCCATGCCTAATTAACACGGTCTATCATTGTCAGCAATCCTTGTTGACCTAGTAATATTTCTCGCACCAGACTGAAGATACCAACCCAAATAATAGGTGTAATATCCACTCCGCCTATAGGTTGCACCACTTTTCGCAATGGCACTAAAAATGGTTCAGTGGGCCAAGCTATTAAATTAAAGGGCAAACGATTCAGATCCACTTGCGGATACCAAGTGAGAATGATCCGAAATATAAATAAAAATGTCATCAGCCCTAACACAGGGCCAAGAATCCAAGCAGTCAGGTCAACACCAGTCATGGGTTTAAGGTACTATCTGTAAAGAAAGAAAAATTTAGGCAACGGCAAGCCGCGCTTCGCTAGGTCCACAAAATTTGAAGCTTTGTAAAGCCCTCTCATCATCATTTTAACCAAATGCTGCCACTTCCTTGTGTAATAGAAAAGCAAACTCCCTACAGCAGTTAACAAGTTTGGCAGTTCAGAGTTAGAGGCTTCTCAAGAAAGTAATACACTATTAAAATTAGGATGAAGTGTGTAAAAAAAGGTTTAGAAGTATGACGCCTTCTTTAGCAAATTTTCTTTGGAGTCTGTTATGGGGTACTGCAATTGTTGTAATCCCCGCTACAGTTGGTCTAATTTTCATTAGCCAAAAAGATAAAATCCAGCGTTCATAATGCTTATGAGAGTTAATCAACTCTCATAACCGATTGTCTGTCAGCTATTTATAATAATTGCACTAAAAGCAGCAGTGCTTGCCGCTAGGGCAGTTGTAGCTAACAGACATAGGTTTATTTTATTTTTCGGTGAACAGCTTCAGAGCTTCTTTGCCAAAAGCTTTGAAGCTTCAATATATTGTGACTAATTACAGTAGTGATTTTAATTGTGACTCGCTAACATAGATTTGATATTGGGAAAACAGCAATGATAAATTTTGGGCTGAACTCAGCCAGTTTTCTGGCTCAGGTAAATTTTGGGGCAAACTCAGCCAGTATTCTAGGAATTTTCCTGGCTGTGGCTGGGGCAGCACTGTATTTTCTTCGCACTGTGCGTCCAGAATTGTCACGGGATCAAGATATCTTTTTTGCGGCAGTCGGTTTGCTCTGCGGCTTTATTCTCGTGTTTCAAGGATGGCGCTTAGACCCGATTCTACAATTTGGTCAACTGTTATTAGTTGGCACAACTGTATTTTTTGCAGTTGAAAGTATTCGTCTGCGGAGTATAGCTACCCAGCAAGCAAAGCGCAACACTCCGATTGTGGATGATGAGCGAGAGGTAAGCGGAAACTATTCCTACAAGAATCGCAGAAAGTATCAGGCTGAAATGGATGCAGACTTAGATCCATTGCCTTATGAAGACGAGGAGGAACGCCCCGTGCGTGCCCGGATTCGGGGTAGCAGAGATGAGATTTCCACTCGTGATGACTACTACGAGGAACAACCCCCCCGTCGTTCAGAACGCCGCAACAGCAGCAGTGAAAGACAGGCTCCAGCAGATAGAACGCGGCGGCGGACTTCTGGGCGTCCTGTGAATCGCCCTTCTGAAAGCTCTGAAGAAGAGAATTGGGGTTCTTCATCTAGGCAAGTTGATGATTGGGAAAGTTCGGGAGAGGAAGTTAGAAAACCTTCTCGGCGTAATAACGGATCTGGGCGTCCAGAAAGCCGGGAAGATGATGTCGCTCCCAGACCAAGAAGGCGGCGTCCACCCACTGACTCGACTTCTCGAAGACCGCGCGAAGATGATGAGGCGATCCCAACTGATTATGTGCCATACAACCCGGTTGAAATACCAAATGAGGGGCGAGATAATTCGACCGATTTTGATGACGATGTTTAAAACACTTGGGGTGACAGTAGGTTTAAAGGC
Source organism: Nostoc sp. ChiVER01 (assembly GCF_034531155.1). Classification (NCBI taxonomy): domain Bacteria; kingdom Bacillati; phylum Cyanobacteriota; class Cyanophyceae; order Nostocales; family Nostocaceae; genus Nostoc; species Nostoc sp. ChiVER01. The sequence goes on from NZ_JAVRBS010000009.1 coordinate 145,729, forward strand.
GACGGAAAACAGTTGAGGTGGAAAAATTTACGCCTACATTTTGGCTCCAAAGACCAATTCATTGGAGCCTGGTTTTTGGTTTAACCAGTTTGCTTGCATCTTGTGGTTATAACGATATTTCTATGGGGCCTACTTCCCTCAACAGTCGCTACACTGAGGAGCAACCTGCTTTGAGTGGAAATGGGCGCTTTTTAGCATTTGTATCTAATCGGAATGGTAATCAGCAGCTACTGGTTTTCGATTTAGAGAGGCAACTGTTTATTAGTACACCGGGAATAAACCGAGCGGAGACAATTGCGGAAAGTCCTAGCTTGAGCTATACCGGGCGTTATATTGCTTATCTTACCAGTGACCAAGGTAGACCGGTAGTGGCGCTTTATGATCGCGCTATACAACAGTCGCAAATCGTCACACCAACCTATCGCGGCTGGGTTAGAAAACCAAATATCAGCCCCGATGGACGTTATGTTGTCTTTGAAAGTGCCAGCCGTGGTCAGTGGGATATTGAAGTCCTAGACCGAGGGCCAAATATTGAGTTAGATATTCCTAATGGTGCAACCGTAGGTTCACCTCCGTAGAAGACAGGGAGTAAGGGAGCAGGGAGATGAGGGAGAATAATTAATGCCCGCCCCATCCCCCATGCCTAATATATGAAACGTGTTTTTTTTATACCTGTATTTTTATCCTTAAGTTTATTGACTGGGTGTTTTGGCTACCCTCGCCTTTTGAGTTATCCCTTTGATCCGGGGGGGCGGAGTCTCAATAGTTTAGCGTCGGAATTAAACCCCCAAATTTCTGGGAGATACATTGTTTTTATTACTGACCGACGTGGTAGCCAAGATGTTTATATGTTTGATACAGTGACTCGTGATTTGGTTGATTTGCCGGGTTTAAACTCCTTTGATGCGATCGCAACTCATCCTAGCGTTTCCCAAGATGGTCGTTATGTTGTGTTTGCTGCTAGCCGTCAGGGGCGATCGGCTATTTTTCTCTACGACAGGGAAACACGCCAATCACGCAATTTGACTAATAATCTACAATCTGAAGTCCGCAACCCTACAATTAGCGCTGATGGTAGTAGAATTGCTTTTGAATCCAGTAACAACGGGCAGTGGGATATTTTAGTATATGACCGTTATGGACAGCCGTTGAATATACCTCAAGAACCACGTTGAAGAGTGGGGAGTGATGAAAGAAAATTCCCTATTTCTTTCTTTCTATTCCCTACTCCCTATTCCCTTCTACTTGTTGCACAGATTCAATGAGCGATCGCACTTGTTCTGTCCCTTCAGAAGGCTCAAATGATAGAGGAAATTTACCCCGGAGAATCATCCGCAAACCGAGGGGTGCAAGACTTAGTAATCCTCTTAAATCTTTAAAGTAATTACCGACAACTTGTAAACCAAATTGACGTTCATCAATCCAACCACCTTCTTTAACTAAATCCACTAATACTTTTCGGTGACGAATTGAGCGACTATCATCGGCTTGTTTGTGGGTGAGAATTTCTTGTTTAATTTTGGTGATTTGTTCTAATGGTGCAACCTCCATTGGACAAACTGAATCGCAGTATAAACAACGGGTACAACCCCATACGCCTTTAGTACCTTCGTTATAGCTTGCTAAACGATTTTCGGTGTCGCTATCGCGGGAGTCTGCTACCATCCGGTAAGCTTTAGCAAGGGCATGGGGGCCAACAAAGTTTGGATCAACTTCACGGGCATTGCATTCTGAGTAACAAGCACCACACATAATACAGTTACCAGTTTGATCGAGGCGCGATCGCTCTTGTGGTGTTTGCAAAAACTCTCTTTCTGGCACTTGTCGTGCTGCCGTACTCACATAAGGAGCAACTGCTTCTAGATTATTCCAGAAGCTGCTCATATCTACAACCAAATCTTTAATCACAGGCATATTGCCTAGAGGTGCGATCGTGATTTCGGGAATGGGATTTACTTTACTTTGGGATGATGCTATTTGTTGTAATCTGGCAAGTTCACTGCCAATATTTTCCTTACAAGCTAAAGCCGAACGCCCATTAATTCGCATAGCACAGCTACCACAAATTGTATTACGGCAATTTTTGCGAAATGCCAAAGTTCCATCTTGTTCCCACTTAATATGATTGAGGCAATCCAGAATTGTATTACCTGCTTGAGCCTCTACAAGGTAGGTTTGCACCACTGGGGAGGAATTTTGTTGCTGTCGAATGACCTTAAAAATAACTTCCATGACCACTACCAAAATTTTAAAATTGCTTCACTAGCCTCAAAAATCATGATTCAAGGCAGGTAGTTGCGAAAAATGAGCTATACTTCTTTGACCTTCATTCAAAGCCTAGCGTTAATAGGCTGACCATGAAAGAGCGGCTGATTCTAGTTTAACGATAACCATTCAAACTTCACTTATAGCAGTGCTGTAGCCAATATTTGTGTCAAATTCTCAGATAAAACGCCAAAAATGTAATTATAGCTTTGCATTGAATTTACCTGTTTAGGAATGTAAAGGAAAGAGCGTTTTACTTTCTTCTGTGACCTAGCGATCGTATCCCAATTAAATGCATGTCAGGTTAGCGACACCTCTTGATGTCAACTTGAGTTAGAGCAACTAACTAGAAAATTCAGCAGAAGCTACCACTTGACGGAATTTTTTGATTATATAGAAGTGTAAAAGGGTATGTTCAATATATAGTAGTGGCAATCCGATAGGCAGATGTTAAGAGATTTATTCTTCCCATAGACAGACGTACAAAATTCTCTGACTGCTTTTGAGCTTACGATAATAAACCCAGGAAAAATCCTTACACTTTAAAATAAAAGTTATTGTACTGGGAATCCCGGATGCGCGAGACTTTTAAATTTTTGCTTCCTCTCAATCAAGAAAATCTTGAATTTAACACATTGGTCAAAACTGCTCGTCTAAATAGATAAATTTTTATAAAAGGCATAGAGCAATACTCACGCTTGCAATAAAGGGTTAGGAAAATCCTCAGTGCTTTTTCCAAGCTTTCAGTCCTGGAATTTAAATAAAAATTTACCAGCAACTTTAATTCAAAATTAAACAACTATTTTGCTATTATTAGTCCATGCTAGTATTTAATATAAAATTACGAAAACACAAAACAGAATCAATAGCCGTATCAGCGCGGTTACTACTGCTTTGTTAAATCGTAATGTAGAGACAAGAAAATTCGCGTCTCTACTGGCAGTACAAAAGGGCATAAGCCCGTAGGACTCTATTGAAATACTATGCTTTCCTAAGCTTGAGAGGATGAGTAGAAAAAACCTACCTTCTCATTGAGCAGAGGGGCAAGCACTAAAAGTGGAAAACCTGCATTTTTTGGGATCTACGACTTATTTGGAGTAGAATTAACCCAATTTGTAAAGGTTGCTGAAAGTTACACCGCTACAGTAGCGCCAAAAGAGAAAATAATTTCATTTCTGATGGCGAATAATGGTTAAAATTGCCGTGAAATCAGCAAAATGAATTTCTATGGCAACTATGACCAATTGGTTGTGGACAACCATATATAGAAGTGCTTTTGGCTCCTATCGGCAGGAATTGACCCGTTACACTAGAGTCCTAAGTAGCTCTATGCAAATGCTAAAAAGCCAAATGCCAGCATAAGACTACATCGTTTTTCAGTTTGGAGAGAGTAAGGAAAATTTGAGCATAATGACTGAAACTGCAACCGCGCCATTAACCGGAAAAGCACTACTTGCTAAAGTAAAAGAACTTTCCACTTTACCACGCCGAGAAAGAGCTAAACAGTGCGGCTATTACACTGTTACTAAGAATAACCAGGTTCGTGTCAATCTCACTGATTTTTATGACGCTTTGCTATCGGCTAGAGGGATTCCTCTAAGTCCAGAAGCACCTAAAGATGGTCGTGGTCGTGAACCGACATACCGGGTTAGTGTCCATCAAAATGGTCAGATTGTGATTGGTGCCACATATACCAAAGCAATGGGCTTAAAGGCTGGAGATGAGTTTGAAATTAGGTTGGGATACAAACATATTCACCTAATTCAACTGGGTGAAAGTGACAAAAAACTAACCTCAGAAGATATAGACTCCGACGAATCGGACGAAGATTTGGAAGACGAAGAGTAAATTTGCTGATGGTAGGGATAAGTTTCAGGTAATGATAACTTGTCCTTACCACGACAGCAAACTAGTACAGGTCGGCGGAAATAAACGTAGTATTTCATTACAGCCATAAAACTCAAAATTAAAGCTTTTTGACTTTTGACGTTTGAGTTTTGCCTTGCGGCACTAGTAGCTCTATATAGAAAATTTTGTCACAAGTAAAAAATACGATTAGACCCCTTGCAGAAGTCACCAATTTTAGTAGAGTCTTGATTAATCAGCAAGAAATCTATAGTGCAAGAAGTCTATCGTGTTTTTTTTGTTTAGTTTAGTAACTTATTTTGAGTCTCCTGTCAACGCTTTATTGACGTTTATGGAAAATGCACCAGCACTAGTTGTAGTGATGGCATTTTTTACTTTCTGGATAATTTGCTGGTTGCCAGTGGCTACAGTATCAGCAATATTGCTCAATTGGCAACCACCTAAACCTTTACAGCCAGAGCAAAAAATGCCGTTATTGGTGTCACTCTATCTATTAGCTCCCCTAATTCTGTGGGGAGTTAGTTGGTTTACCAATAAATCTTTTTCGGATTACGGCTTTGTTGGCAATATTTCAACTATTGGTTCTTTAGCACTAGGTTTTACTTTGGGAGTGGTGAGCCTAGCTATTGTATTTAGTGGGCAATTTGGGTTAGGCTGGTGTTCTTTTGAAAAGACGAATTTCAAGTTAGCGCTACCCATCTTGCTACCGATTTTGTTGATAGCGTTATTAGTTGGTGGGATAGAAGAGTTAGTTTTTCGCGGTTTCCTGTTTACTGAATTAGCGCAGGATTATCCAGTTTGGGTAGCAGCAGTAATTTCTAGCTTGATATTTGCCTTGCTACATTTGGTTTGGGAGCAACGCGAAACCGCACCTCAACTACCTGGATTGTGGCTGATGGGAATGGTGCTGGTGTTAGCACGGTTTGCCGATCGCAACAATTTGGGTTTAGCTTGGGGATTACACGCGGGATGGATATGGGCGATCGCTACTATAGACACAGCAGAACTAATTACTTATACAGGTAAAGTCTCTGATTGGTTCACTGGTAAGAATAAAAAACCCTTAGCTGGTTTGACAGGAATTATTTGTGTATTGGGAACTGGAATGATTATCTGGTTTTTTTCTAGGCATAATTAAAGTGAAAATAGCGAGAGCAAGACGCCCAACCTACAAGAGATGATTAATTTTTGTGGGCGTCTTATACATTAGAGATTCGTTACCTAATCCCTAATTTTTAACTTCCAAAGCCAGGAATTAAACGCTTAAGGGCGCGATCGGTAACGTCGCTATACCGCAGTTCTCCACAGAGAATCTTACCCATGATTTTGGCACCGGAGGGATGCTTAACACCAACTTTGTAGCCAATAGCAGGAAAGCGATAGAATGCTCCAGCTAATTTTTGTGCCCAAGCCATCTCATTACCCCATTCTTCATTAATAGCTTCAGTATATTTTTCTAAAGCATTGCTATCACCAGAAAGGGCGTCGTTAATAGCTCCTGCTGCAATCAAACCACTAAAAATTGACGGACGAATGCCTTCTGCTGTCATAGGATAAACTACACAAGCAGCTTCCCCAGCCAAAACTGCATTTTGAGTATGCAACTTTTGCTTTCCATTCCACAAGCAAAGGGGATAACCATACTGCTTGCTAGTTTTGATATCTAGATCAAACGATCGCGCGTACTCATCTAAAATCTTTTTAAAATCTTGGGGTTGACCACCAACAAATGTACCGATCCCAATAGAATAACCATCCGCCTTCGGAAAGTTCCAAATGTAGCCATTTTTCACCAAGCCCAACTCAAGATGAATTGTGGATTGGTCTTTGACAGTTGCAGAAACTTCTGCTTCTAAAGCTGCTGCTAAACTGCGTTTACGGTCTTTGAAGCCTAACCATTTTGCCATTGGCCCTTTAGCACCATCAGCCGCAATTAAATAGCGACTTGTAACTGGCTCATTGGTTGTGTTAATTTGCCAATAGTCATTTTTAAATTCAATACTCGTTACTTCAGTATTATCTCGGAGTTCAGCTCCTTGCTTCTGCGCCTGCTGCACTAGGAAATGGTCAAAAATATCTCGTCGCACCATCCAGACTGGTTCTTCTGTGGCGATTTTTGCTTCTACTGGATCGCCTAATTTCCAAGTAAAGCGAAAGGAGTCGGCTTTTACAGAAATTGCAGGGCTAAAATCAAAGTCAAACCATTGAGCGATCACTGGAGATACACCACCGCCACAAGGTTTATATCTTGGTAGAGATTCTTTTTCTAACACTAATACTGAGCGGCCCTGTTTAGCTAAATGATATGCAGCTGTTCCACCAGCTGGCCCAGCGCCGACGATGATGCAATCGTACATAAGGCTGAATTTTTGCTCCTGAATTAGTTTAATTAATTTTTGTTTTGTTAAATATCTAACAAATGATAAAGGCTGAAGAATTTATCTATCATCCTTCAGCCTTTATGCTTCAGACATTAAACTTTAAACAGTCGTGATGTCTTTTTCTTTTTCTGCCAAAAGTGAGTCTATTTTGGCAGTGTACTCGTTTGTCAGTTTTTGTAAGCTATCTTGTTGGTCTTTGGATTCATCTTTGGAGATTTCAGAGGCTTTCTCCTGTTTGCGAATCGCGTCTATGGCATCGCGGCGGATGTTACGAATAGCAACACGACCCTCTTCAGCATATTTAGATGCCATTTTGACAAATTCTTTACGGCGATCGCTGGTTAAAGGCGGAATATTCAGCCGAATTACAGAACCATCGTTACTGGGGGTTAAACCCACATCTGAGAGGGAAATCGCCTTCTCAACGATGTTTAGGGTATTACGCTCATAGGGCTGAATCAGAATTGTCGAGGCATCTGGCGTGCTAATAGTTGCCAGTGATTTTAAGGGCGTAGGCGAACCATAATAGTCCACTAATACCTTATCTAATAGACTCGCATTGGCGCGACCAGTGCGAATCGTGTTAAAAGCTCTTTGAGTTGACTCAACAGAACTTTGCATTTTACTTTTCGCGTCAGCTAATATCACAAGAACCTCCCACAAGGGTACCGATGGATTCTCCCAAGACGGCTCGGTGGATATTACCTCGCACCGTTAAGTCAAATACCAGAATTGGGATATTATTTTCTTTACACAAGGCGATCGCAGTACTATCCATCACCCGCAAATCTTTGGCTAGAACATGCGCGTAGGTAAGGCTATTGTAACGCTTGGCGTCAGGATAAATATGAGGATCGGCATCATACACTCCGTCTACTTTGGTGGCTTTAAAAATCACTTCTGCATCAATTTCTGCGGCTCTTAATGCCGCAGTAGTATCCGTAGTAAAGAAGGGATTTCCAGAACCAGCGCCAAAAATTACCACCCGCCCTTTTTCAAGATGGCGGATGGCACGACGGCGGATATAGGGTTCTGCTAATTCTTGCATAGCGATCGCAGTTTGCACCCGCGTCTGTACTCCTATGCGTTCTAACGAATCTTGCAACGTCATGGCATTCATTACCGTGGCAATCATCCCAATATAGTCAGCGGTTGCCCTGTCCATCCCCGCCGATGCTGCTTTGACGCCACGAAAAATATTGCCGCCGCCAACAACTATGGCGATTTGAGTGCCAGTGGCTATCACCTCTGCTAATTCTTGTGCTATGCCTTTGACCACTTCGGGATCAATACCATAGCCCATGTTGCCCATTAAGGCTTCACCGCTCAGTTTGAGTAAAACCCGTCGGTAATTCGTTCCCATGAAGTTCCGCTTTATCAAAAAAGTTGCAATTGCCTCCAATTTAAGATAGCAGTTACAGGGACTATCTATGTCTAGTTACGCCAAATCAATGTAGTACCTGTTGCTTCTGTTTGTGGTATATCTATTTCTTCACCAAGAAACAGAGAAGCGATCGCAGTTCTTAAATAATCCTCTCCCGCCGATAATGGATCTTGAGGATGATCGTCAATTGTACCTTTGTAGCGTACTATACCATTACTATCTATTAAAAATGCCATTGGTGTTTTTGTAGCACCAAAACTGCGGGTTACATCTTGCGTCGAGTCCCACAGGTAAGGAAAGTTCAAATCGTGACGCTCGGCAAAAGCTTTCATATTTTCAAAGCTTGGCCTAGCGCCGTGATTACCATTACTACCATTCATACCAATTAATGTGAAGCCTTTGGGGGCAAATTCGGCTTGAATGTTTTTTAACCTGTCTATGTACCACTCTACATAAGGACAGTGGTTACATAGAGAAATAACTGCCACTGCTCGGAACTTTTCAAGATAACGCCTGAGATGGTGTACTTGACCATCAATTCCTGGCAGTTCAAAATCGGGTGCATAGCTCCCAACGGGAGTATCGATTGTTTCTAGTAGATTCATGATTTCTGGCTCGCAGAACTAGGAACAAGAAAAATATTGTTAAATTCAGCGTCAGTTTCCAGTTGCAAACCACCCCTTAGCCGATGCCTCATATTTGACAATGTTATATACCAAATTTGCGATCGTAAATTGTGAAACTACTGAATCTAGCAGTGATGCTAATTCGCTCACATCTAAAAATAGTGAAAATATTACTCACATTATTGTAGAAGTTATGATTTTTAATACTGACATAATCTAAGTTGTGAGTAAATTATCTCTATCAACAAGACGGAAATCTATGCTGGATAAAACTATCAGCTAAGGAGCTTTCGTGCTGTCTGTCTGAGCTATCACTACAAAGGATTTACTTTGAAAATCTGATAAATTTTATTCAAATTCACAACAATTTTACTTACGTCTTCCTGCTGAAAGGCTTTTACCCTTGTATTCATCAAATTTTTATGACAACCTCAAGTTCAAAAACAGCACTTACTTCTACAAAAACCTGGATTTGGCAAGATTTCTCTATCTGCTATCAAACCCAAGGAACCACTGGGCCAGCCGTTGTTCTAGTGCATGGATTTGGCGCTTCTTGGTGGCATTGGCGGAAAAATATTCCCGTATTAGCACAAAGTTGCCGTGTTTATGCTATTGATTTGATTGGGTTCGGTGCTTCTGCAAAACCTCAACCTGGAGAAAAAATTGCCTACACTCTAGAAACATGGGGACAGCAAGTGGCAGATTTTTGCCGCGAAGTTGTCGGTGAGCCAGCTTTTTTAGTGGGAAATTCTATTGGCTGTATTGTAGCCATGCAAGCAGCAGTAAGCAACCCAAATATTGCTTTAGGAGTTGCTTTGCTCAACTGTTCTTTACGGCTGTTGCACGATCGCAAACGGGTAACTTTACCTTTATCTCGTCGTTATGGAGCGCCTCTACTGCAACGCCTGTTATCTATCAAACCAGTTGGCGATTTCTTTTTCAATCAACTCGCCAAACCAAAAACGGTGCGGAAAATTCTGCTGCAAGCATACTCGAATCCTGAGATGGTGACAGATGAGTTAGTAGATATTTTGATGTCACCAGCAAGCGATCCGGGTGCTGGGGCTGTGTTTCTTGCTTTTACTTCTTATTCTACAGGGCCATTACCAGAAGACCTTTTACCATTGTTACCCTGTCCTGCGATTATCTTGTGGGGAACAGCCGATCCGTGGGAGCCAATTAAGTTAGGGAGAGAATTAGCTAACTTTCCCCAAGTAGAAAAGTTTATTCCTTTAGAGGGAGTGGGGCATTGTCCGCAGGATGAAGCACCGGAGTTAGTCAATCCAATTTTACTCGATTGGATTTTGGAGCGATCGCGGTAATCATCTGTGAGAGGTTAGAATAGTGTAAATTTTGTCAATCAGCTAAAATCCACTTAAATACTGAACTGATCGTAAACAATAAAGACGACAATTCCAAGGAAAATAAAGAGGATTAAAGTAGCTATTAAACCACGGTGTCGAGAGACAACATCAAGAAGTACTAGTAGCCAAAATAAGGCAATCTCAACTGCGCTAGCAATGAACACAAGTATAAGATTTTTTTGAGCTTGTTTAGCCAGCAAAACAAAACTAAAATTTTTGCTGAAAGAACTGCCTACAAGACCAGAGGCCGATATCGTTATATCTACCAAATTAACTAATAAGCAAATAATTACTATGCCTCCCATTACTGTCAATACAACAGCCAGTCCTTTAAATAATCGATTTATAAGCATCATTTTTTGCTGCTAGAAGAAAATTTTGACATAATAATAAGTATTGTTAAGTTCAAAGACATCGCCGAAGTCATTGAACGGACAGATACCACAATCTATGGACTCGCCGCCTTCTAGACGAAAGATATCTGTAGGATTAGGTTGGGTTGAGGAACGAAACCCAACACCAAGAATCTTTGATTTTGTTCGGTTGAACAAAGTGAAACCCAACATACAAATATTTTATTTTGTCAGAGTAATAAAAGAGCGTTTGAAATAGCACTCAAGGCAATTACTAATTAAAAACTAACTGACATAAAAAGAAACCAAGGGCTGCACTGCCCAAGGGAACTGTCAAATTGTCAATACCTAAAAATGAAACAGCTTCTAAAGCCGTAGCTATAACTGCTACTAACAGTGATACTGCCCAAGTTTGCCAATTGTTACCTTGAGTTCCAACTAAAATCAAACTATTGATGAGATAGCTAACGAGCATCATAGTTAGGGAACCTTCCCAACTTTTTTCTATTCCAAAAACTTTATACTTATGTTTACCAAAGCGTTGCCCAATTAAGGCTGCTAATCCATCTCCCCAAGTCATCACCAAAATTCCAAGTGCTGCGTATTGGGGTTGTTGCAAGTACCAGAACCAGGCAACTAAAATACCGAAACTTACAGAGTAAAAAAATGTCCCTAAGCTTTGCCGTCCAACGCTATTAATACCAGGAAGAATGGGTAATCGGTAGGATAATAAGGTGATTGCACTCGCTAAAATAGAAGCTGTAATCCCTACACTGGCGGGAATATCTAGCCACCAGGCGATTAAAATCACGTTACCAGTGCCAATATGAACTATCTTCCGCACGATTTCTGGCTTATCGGCAAAGCGGTTTACTACCCCTGCAATCAGAAGGATGAGTAACACCCAAATTGCAGCCAACGCAATTTGCAGCCATAAAACCGGAATTGAGGTGAAGTCAGAAAATGTAATTAACAAAGATACGACAAAATGAAAATTTTTACCCCTGTTACTAATTTATAAGATTTGGGTAGCTGCAATGAAATTATTATTTATTTGGCTGATTCGGGGCTACCGAATGTTTATCTCGCCGTTGTTTCTCCCGACTTGTCGCTTTCAACCAACTTGTTCGATGTATGCTATTGAAGCTATTGAACGATTTGGAGTGTTGCGTGGTAGCTGGATGGCAACTCGGCGGATTTTGCGCTGTCATCCGTTTCATCCAGGTGGTTACGACCCGGTACCAGAGGTGGTGGAAAAGTTTAAGGAGGAGTAGTTTTGTGCAGTGGGGAATTGAGGGGTGAAATTTAAACGCAGAGGGGAGGCAGCGCGGTCTTGGGGGTTCCCCTATGAGCGACTGCCGTCGCGCAGAGGGAAGTGCAGAGGGACACAGAGGATGAGAAGAGGGGTAAATTATTAAAGGATGTGTTTGTGGGTATAGATATTTGGGGAGATGTCAACAGATGAGGTTGTCATCTAGCGTGGGGAGGTTGAATAATTTAATTTAGACTTACGATGATTAATTTTACTGCGATTTCTATACCAGAACCACAAATTCCTACTCCTGGCCCGAGTCCGCTACCTAGCCCCAATCCTGAGCCGAATCCGCTACCTAGTCCTGAACCTGTACCGGGGCCAGCGATTCCTCAACCCTTACCGGGGCCTGTACCAGAACCAGTACCTGCTCCCATTCCTCAGACGGTTCCAGGGCCAATTCCCCAAACCATACCGGAACCTGTTTAGATTACCTTGGTAATGTAATCCAAAATCTCAAATCTAAAATCCAAAATGCTAAGAGCCGGAATTGTCGGACTTCCCAACGTCGGAAAATCTACTTTATTTAATGCTGTAGTTGCTAATGCCAAAGCTGAAGCAGCTAACTTTCCTTTTTGCACGATTGAACCGAATGTCGGCGTTGTCGCAGTACCGGATGAACGGTTAAATGTTCTTGCTAAAATTGCCAGTTCAGCACAAATTATCCCAGCGCGGGTTGAATTTGTAGATATTGCCGGTTTAGTTAAAGGTGCTAGTCAGGGTGAGGGACTAGGAAATCAATTCCTGTCCCACATCCGGGAAGTTGATGCGATCGTCCATGTGGTACGTTGTTTTGAGAATGACGATATTATCCACGTTGCTGGTTCTGTTGACCCAGCGCGAGATATTGAAATCATTAATATAGAACTGGGTTTATCAGATTTAGCACAAATTGAGCGGCGAATTGATCGCACTCGTAAACTAGCTCGTACCAGCAAAGATGCACAGTTTGAAATCACAGTCTTAGAAAAATTAGCTGCGGCTTTAAACGAAGGTAAATCGGTGCGTCAGGTGAGCTTGAATGAAGAAGAAACAGAAATTATTAAAGGATTAGAACTGCTCACTTATAAACCGATTATCTACGCTGCAAATGTATCTGAGGATGAATTGGCAACGGGTAATCATTTTGTCGAAACAGTGCGGCAAATCGCAGCAACAGAAAATGCCCAAGTTGTGATAGTTTCGGCTCAAGTTGAAGCTGAATTAGTGGAATTACCAGAAGAAGATAAAGCTGATTTTCTTGCGTCTTTAGGTGTGGAAGAAGGCGGCTTGAAATCTTTGATTCGGGCAACTTACACGCTTTTAGGTTTGCGGACATATTTCACTTGTGGCCCTAAAGAAACCCGCGCTTGGACAATTAATGCGGGAATGTCTGCACCTCAAGCTGCTGGTGTAATTCACAGTGATTTTGAGCGGGGATTTATTCGCGCCGAAACTGTTGCTTATAAAGATTTGGTAACAACTGGTTCGATGAATGCGGCGAAAGAAAAAGGCTTGGTTCGCAGTGAAGGGAAAGAGTATGTTGTGCAGGAAGGGGATGTAATGTTGTTCCGATTTAATGTGTAGGAGTAATTAATGAGTGACCGTTATCGATAAGATAATGGTCAACCCCTTTGGTAAGTCAAAAGTCAAAAGTCAAAAATTTACCAAGCCCATAAATTAGAAAGGTAAAATTTGTTGAAAGTGTTTCACAACATTTAATAGAAGAAGTACGGGCAAAGCTCGAGACATTAATTTTATAAAACTAATTTTATTTTAATTTAGAAGTGCGATCGCACCCCAATACGGTTCGGATAAGCAAGGGAAAAAGGGGAGGTAATCCAAAATCTAAAATCCAAAATTGTTTGACTCACGATAGTACTTTCTGTAAAGAAAGCAATAATTCGTTGACAGTATAGGGCTTTGGCAAAAATGTATTGACACCAATGTTAGTTAATGAACTGAGCTTCTTCTCGGACATAAGTCCACTGCTGGCAATAATTCTGGCTTGAGGGTTAATTTTTCGCAGGGTACGGATGGCAGTTAAACCATCCAGCGAGGGCAGCATAATATCCATTAGTACAGCACTGATTTTGTCCCTATTTTTAGCGTACAGCGCGATCGCCTCTATGCCATCACTGGCAACTAAGATTTTATAATTGTGAGCTTCTAATGATGTTCTGGTAATCTCTTGAATGGCAGTTTCATCATCCACAATCAAAATTAATTCTCCATGTCCTGTTTGTAATGGCAATTCTTCTGGAGTGAATGTTTCCATTCCCTCCACTGCTGGCAAGTAAACCTTAAAGCTAGTGCCACTTCCCACTTCGCTATACACATTCACAAAACCTCTGTGGCTTTTAACTATCCCCAGTACGGTGGAAAGTCCTAAACCAGTGCCTTGTCCTACATCTTTTGTAGTAAAGAATGGCTCGAAAATTCTATCTAAGATTTCTCTAGGTATCCCACCTCCAGTATCGGAGACAGTAACCACTGTGTAAGGCCCTTCTTTGGCTTCCAGGTTCATCCGGGCATAATTTTCGTCAATCAACAGATTCTCAGCATAAATACTCAAACTACCGCCATTGGGCATAGCATCGCGGGCGTTAACGCAGAGGTTCATCAGCACTTGATGCAGTTGTGTGCTATCTCCAGAAACCATCCACAAATCCTGTGTTACATCAGTGCTAATTTCTATGGATTTGGGAAATGTCTCTTTGAGAATCTTGCCAAGTTCCACAATTATATGTCTGAGTTGCAAAGTGATGCGCTTCCCTTCTACACCCCGCGCAAAAGATAGCACCTGTTTGACTAAATCAGCACCGCGTCTAGCGTTGATTTCCAAAATTTCTAGTAGATGGCGAGTTCGCTCATCTGCATGAGGAAATTTGAGTGGTAATAATTGCGCTCCTGCCAAAATCGGTGTCAGGATATTGTTAAGGTCATGAGCAATGCCACTAGCTAAAGTACCAATACTTTCCAAACGTTGGGCGCGAAACAATTGGGCTTCTAGATGTTTTTTCTCGGTAATATCTGTGTCAACGGTGAGAATAGATTTGGGTTTCCCTTGTTCGTCGCATACCAAACTCCAGCGACTAGCAACAAGGATTTCCTTGTCAGTTTTAGTAAGTTTAGTTAATTCGCCCTGCCACTTTCCTTTATTAACAACTTGTAAAAGAGCCGCTTCAATTTCTGGTGAAGGTTCGCCATACAAAAGCTTACTAGCATTTTGGCCCCGAGCTTCTGTCGCTTTCCAACCGTAAAGTGTTTCTGCGCCTTTGTTCCAGAAGATAATTTCATTGTTTAAATCTCGCAGGCAAATGGCATCTGTAGTGACATCAAGTAATGCTGCTTGTTCGCGGATTTTTTCTTCTGCCAATTTGCGTTCGCGTAGCGCGACTTGTCGTTCGCTAATATCAATACTGGCGCATGTCACACCAACAACTTCTTGCGACTCGTTCCGCAATGGCTCAACTGTCAAATCGTAATATCGAGTTGTATCTTTGATTGTTATTGATACTTCCTCTCGCGTTCCTATGCCAGTGGTTAACACTCCACGTTTAATTGTGGTGAGACGTTGAGCATCTTCAACTGGAATAATATCCAAGTCTTGTTTGCCCAACATTTCTTCAACTGTCAATCCATAAGAGGGATTATAAACCCAGGTGTACCGTAACTCGCAATCTTGGTTGTAGACAAAGATAGGAGAGTTTTTGAGAGCTACCCGAAATCGTTCCTCACTTTGTCGCAGTGCGTTGTCTGCCCGTTGCCGTTCGATAGCATAACGCATTGAGCGCACCAGCAAGTCGCCAGTTACTTGCCCTTTCACCAAATAGTCTTGCGCTCCTTCTTGCATTGCTCTAATCGCTAGGGTTTCATCGTTTATACCCGTCAGCACAATTATCGGGGTGGCTTTTGCTTGATGGTGAGCGATGACAAAAGTTTCTAGTCCCTGGCTATCTGGCAGCGAGAGGTCTAACAAAATTACATCAAAAGGTTCCTTAGCTAAGTAGTTGAGGGCTTCGGAAAGGCGCTCAACGGGCGACAAATCAACTACAACTGTGGTAACTTCCTTTAAAAACTCTTGTAATAAAAATACATCACCAGGGTTATCTTCTACTAATAAGACTTTAATATTTTTACCTGCCATTTCCACTACTCCGGTGGCAGTTTTACGATCGCAAACCAAAAATTTTCTATTGATTGTACAATTTTAACGAATTGATCGAAATCGACGGGCTTAGTTATATAACAGTTTGCACATAAATTATAGGCTTTAAGGATGTCTTCTTCAGCTTGGGAAGTCGTCAAAATTACTACAGGAATTCGCTTGAGGTTTTCATCTCCTTTAATTTCTGCCAGTACTTCTCGCCCATCTTTTCTAGGGAGATTTAAATCTAGCAGGACAATATCTGGATGGGCTGCTTTGACATATTTTTCCTGCTTTCGCAAGAATGCCATTGCCTCTACCCCATCTTCGACCACATTCAAGTGAATCGAAATTTTGCTTTCTTCCAGGGCGATGCGTGTGAGTTGGGCATCGCCTGGATTGTCCTCTACCAACAAAACCTCAATAGGCATAATCGGTGTTATAATGCCCACGATTGCTTACCTGCTCTTTCTGGAATTGTGAAGTAGAAAGTCGAGCCTTCACCCAGTTTTGACTCAACCCAGATCCGGCCGCCGTGGCGTTCTATAATTTTTTTACAAATTGCCAGACCAATTCCAGTACCCGGATACTTATCTCTACCGTGCAATCGTTGAAAAATTATAAAAATGCGTTCAGTATACTGGGATTCCAAACCAATACCATTATCGCGTACCCAGAATAACCATTCATCTACCGACGGTATAACATTTAAACTTTCCCCGTCTGGATTTGCATTTGGCTTCGCTACTCCGATGTGAATTTGTGGCTGCTGATGACGGCAAAATTTGATTGCATTGCCAATCAGGTTTTGAAATACTTGGATCAATTGGGTAGCATCAACCATTACTTCTGGTAGAGGCTCGTCGTGAGTGATAATTGCTTTACTATCTGCGATCGCAATTTGCAGATTAGCGATCGCTTGTTCTAAGACAATACTACAATTTACTCGTATAAAAGGCTGTCCACGGGTACTAACGCGAGAATAATTCAACAAATCATTTATCAGCGTCTGCATCCGTCGCGCCCCATCTACTGCATAGTTGATAAACTGATCAGCATTAGTATCAAGTTGATTTTTGTATCTTCGCTCTAATAGTTGTAAATAACTCGTTACCATCCGCAAAGGCTCTTGTAAGTCATGGGAAGCTACATAAGCAAACTGTTCCAATTCCGCATTAGAACGAGCGAGTTCTTGACTTTGCTGAGTTTCTTTTTCTAATAGTTGCGCTTGAGATAAAGCAATGCCAATTTGGTTAGCTAATTGCTTTAACAACTCCGTCTCAAAATTATTCCACCGTCGAGGTGCAGCACACTGATGAGCCAGCAACAAGCCCCAAATGCCCTCCCTGACCATAATTGGCACTACGAGGTTAGCCTTGATAGCAAACTGCTGAAGAAATTCTCGATGGCATGGTTGAATGTGAGCGGTTTCAACGTTTTCCATCGCACTCACTCTTCCTTGGCGATATCTTTCTATATATTCTTCTTTAAAGCAGGGGTCAAAAATATTTCTTCCCAAAATTACCGGCCAACCAGGTAGCACCGCCTCTTGTACTACTGTTCCCGAACCATCAGGCTCTAGTTGAAAAATTAAAACTCGGTCAGCTTGTAGTAGTTTTTGTACCTCAGTAACAGTGGTTTGGAGGATTTCGTCTATTTGTAAAGATTCTCGAATTTTCAGGGTGATTTCAGAAAATAATTGCGATCGCAAATTCTGTCGCTTTAATTCTTCATCAGCCTGCTTGCGATCTGTGATATCTGTATAAGAACCCACCATCCGCACTATATCACCCGATGCGTCCCAAAGTGCCTGTCCTCGATCTAGAATCCATTTATAGCTGCCGTCTTGGCATTGGATTCTATATTCACAGACGTAAAACGGTATTTTCTTGGCAAAGTGGTCTTGGAAGGCTTGAAGTACCCAATCTCGCTCATCGGCGTGGATTAATTTTGTCCATTCATCCCAACCGTTGGAAACTTCGTGGTCTTTATAACCGAGCATTTCTTTCCACCGAGTTGAGAAGAACACTTCATTAGTCTTGAGGTTCCAATCCCATATACCATCATTATTACCATTTAATGCTAATTGCCAACGTTCTTCACTATCTCGTAGTGCTTCTGCTGTTCGTCGTCGTTCAGTAATGTCTTGGAAATAAACAGATAAGCCGTCTTTTGCAGGATAAGCGTGGACTTGAAGCCAGCAGTTGAGTGGCTGATAAAACTCCTCAAATTCCACACTCACCTGTTCTAACATTGCCCTGTGATACTCACGATGGAATGTTGTATTTATTAATTCTGGAAATACCTCCCAGATGCTTTGACCTAATAATTCATTCTGGGTTTTTTGCAACAGCAATTCTGCTTGACCATTAATATAGGTTAATCGCCACTTTTTATCTAAGGCAAAAAACGCATCAGTGATGCTTTCTAGCAAATTAGCAATGCGGATTCTAGCTGATTCTGACTCGGCGTGTGCTGCTTGCTCATACGCCACAAGCTTCTGGGTAACTTGAGATACCTCAGTTACATGACGCCTGAGTTCTAATTGGTCGATTACCAAACGACTCAGAGCTACAAGCGCCTCCACTTGTTTTTGGTTCAATTCTTTTGGAGCTTGGTCAATGACACACAGAGTTCCCAGCATATCTCCCTTGGGAGTAATTAGGGGTACACCTGCATAAAACCTTATATATGGATAGCCAGTTACTACTGCATTATTTGCTAATGTTTCATCAGCTAGGGTGTCAGGAACCACCACAACATTACGCCGCTCTTGGCAAAGGTAAGATAACCCAACACACCGGGGCATTTCTGATACATCTAAACCTACTTTTGCCTTAAACCATTGACGGTTTTCATCAATGAAGTTTACCAAGGATATGGACGTACCACAAATAAATGCCGCTAACTGAGCAAGATTGTCGTAAGCTTCTTCCGGTTCGGTGTCAAGAATTTGATACTGGCGGAGGGCTTCTAGCCTCGTCATTTCTGTATCAATTTGTCCAGCTTTCATTAACTTTTCTTAATAAATTTAAATGTAATATCCAGTCATCAGGGTGGCTATCTCAAGAATAGCTTAATCTTTTGTCATAACTTCTAGTCTTTTCCCCGCCTCTGGCTGTTCAGGAAAGCCTGTTAAATTCTGTCAAAATGCTAAATTCGCATTGTTAAAGTGATTTTTAGTAGCAAGCATTCCCTGTATACGCCGCAAAATTATTGCGTAGACGTAGCCCGTCGTAGATATCGCGCTAATTCTAGTGTAAACAAATTTAGTCTGTATGAGGAGATTTAATTGTTGCAGACTATTTACTAATCATTAAAACCTCACCTTGTCCTCACAGACATCCCTCTCCTTAACAAGGCTACATTGTAAGTTTCCATGCTTTACACGAAAATAAGGAAAGCCTCATCAAGCTAGGTTTTTAAGACTTGTGTGTACACCGTAGCCGTGAGTTCGGAGAGGGACAGGTTTTGCACAAGCAAAATCAGAGTGAGGTTTCTTTGGGCTATTCGATAAACCGTGAATTACATAACCTTGATAGCACTACTATTACACCTCTACCAAAACGGCTTCTCGCAGCTTGGCAATCACATCACTTAAATTACCCGTGTTCATGCGGTAACTCAAAGGATGGGCAATTAACCGCGCCGTGCTTTCATAGAGAGTAGCAATTTCAATCAGACCATTTTCGCGCAAAGTCCGCCCTGTAGAAACTAAATCCACGATCGCTTCTGACATTCCAGTAATCGGGCCTAGTTCAACTGAACCATACAACGGCACTATTTCCACAGGTAAATCTAGACTGTGGAAATATTCACGAGCGCAATTTACATATTTTGAAGCAACTCTACCATGCGGTGGTAAATGTAGCGGCGATCGGTAAGAACTAGATGCCTTTACCGCCACCGACATCCGACAATGCCCAAACTGCAAATCCACCAAGTGGGCAACTTGCGGCTGCTTCTCTCGCAGGACATCGTAACCAACAACACCCAGTTGTGCCTGACCATATTCTACATAAACAGGCACATCCTGCGCCCGCACCAACAAAGCTTTTGCGACTCCTTTAGTGTCAGGAATTTGAAGTTGGCGAGTTCCTGAATCTAAAAAAGCACTAAAATCTAACCCGACAGATTGTAGCAGGCGGATGCTATTTTTAAGGAGTTCCCCTTTTGGCAATGCAACAGTCAGCATTCTTTTTTTAATATCCTTGGCGTTCTGGCAGTTGAATAATATTGAGAATATCTCTATATGCTTACCACAAGCAGCATGAGAATTTTATTAGTTGATGATGAAGTTGAACTAACTGAACCCTTGAGTCGCTTATTAACTCGTGAGGGTTACATTGTAGATGCCGCTTACGATGGCACAAGTGGCAACGAACATGCACAAACAGGCAATTATGACCTACTAATTTTAGATTGGATGCTGCCAGGAAAAACGGGGTTAGAAATTTGTCAGCAATTGCGGCGTCAAGGTAAAACCACTCCCGTGCTGTTTCTCACAGCCAAGGATACTCTAGATGACCGCGTACAAGGTTTAGATGCTGGTGCAGACGACTATTTGGTTAAACCTTTTGAACTGCGAGAGTTACTAGCCAGAGTCCGGGCTTTATTGCGTCGTTCCGGTTCCCAAACCTATGAAACCACTACCGGACGTTTAACCGTCGCTGATTTAGAACTTGATTGTGAAAATCAAGTAGCCTATCGCCAAGGACGAATAATTGAGTTATCGCAAAAAGAAAGCCAGTTGCTGCAATATTTTATGGAACATACTGGACAACTAATGACTCATGCCCAAATTATGGAAAATTTGTGGCAAGAGGAAGAACAACCCAGTAGTAATGTAATTGCAGCATTAATTCGTTTGCTGCGTCGTAAGATTGAGGTAGGTAAAGAAACTACACTGATTCACACAGTTTACGGTAAAGGCTATCGTTTCGGTGCTTCCTCAGTGGAGTAAGTTTAGCCGCCTGTTTTCAGCTGACAAAGATTCGGTTAATTGGTTAGGAGAATCATTAACATTTTTCAATCTTTGCAATTTTAATTCCTGTCGAAGTTTGTTGTAGAGGGATGAATCCACAGGCATCATAATCTGTGAAATTTCCTTCCCGATAATACTGCATTCCTTTCAAATTCTGGATGACTCCTGGGTGCTGAATTCTTACACATCTTCCAACAAGCAAGAATTTCCTATTGATGTTAGCAACAAAGACACGAGGAAAGGTTTAATGAATACTGTTGTGCTAAATCTAGAACCGATTGCTCATCTAACCGATGAACAATTTTATCAATTGTGTATTGCCAATCGTGATGTCAGCCTGGAAATGAATGCAGCTGGAGAATTAATAATTATGCCACCAGTAGGAGGAGAAAGTGGAAATCAAGAAGCTGGACTAATCACTGATTTAGAAATTTGGAATCGTCAAGCAAAACTAGGGAAAGTTTTTAGTTCTTCAACTATCTTTATACTTCCCAACGGTGCAAAACGCTCTCCTGATGCTGCTTGGGTAAAATTGGAGCGGTGGGAAGCTTTAACACCAGAACAACGAAAAAAATTTCCGCCACTTGTACCCGACTTTTTGATTGAACTGCGATCGGAGACAGATCGCCTTGCAACAATTCAAGAGAAAATGCAGGAATACATTAAAAATGGTCTGCGTTTGGGTTGGCTAATTAATCCTCAAGATCGCCAAGTTGAAATTTACCGACTTTTGAAAGTTGTGGAAGTTGTGCAAATACCAGCGATTGTTTCTGGAGAAGATATATTACCTGGATTTGAGTTGCAAGTATAAGTAAATGATAAGCCTGAAAGTATAGCTTTGCTATACCGCATTATCCCAAAAAATACGCATATCGCTACCGAGCAAAATCAAGTAGCTGAACTTGAGTTATAGCTTTGTCGATTGATTATATTCTCAAATTCCTTGGAATAACAGATTTACCTGCGAAAACTTTCGACAAAGGAATTAATTTCAGGGAAACGTCCTACGAAATTCAACAAAGCGTGTTAAAAATGGTAACTGAGTCAAAAACACAGCTTTTGAAAGAGCAGGGAAGGTTGATTACCGAAGTATCATCAACATTTAGGGTGGAAAAATTTAATATAATTAGCTGTTCTAAAGAATGGTTAAACCTGTTGGTGTACTTGACTAATCAAGCAAGTAATAAGTTTGCAAGTATAAGGTATAGGTTTCAATGGCACCGCCTCTTGTGTCTGTTCCGATGAAGAAAAATAAGAAACCGTCTCTGGTGCTGACGCTCTCGGCTGCTGGGCTATTGATTGGTGCAGGCAGTGTAGGATACTGGTTGTTAAGCCAGAGACAACGAGCTTCTAGTGATTTGCTAGTAGGTGCAAATATTATTCCTGGTGATGCCCTGTTTGCGGTTTCTCTGACAACAGATCCCCAGCAGTGGCAGAAATTGCGGGAGTTCGGCACAAAAGAAACCCAAGCAGAACTGGACAGAAATTTAGTTGAATTGCGCGATCGCTTTCTCACTAATAATGGTTACGACTTCCAGAAAGATATCGCTCCTTGGGTAGGCAATGACGTTACAATCGCAATTCTTGCCCCAGCAATAGTGAGTAAAGCTGCACCCAAACCAGTTACCACCAATGAAGATGCTGCCAGCGATCAGCAGTCGATGGTAATGGTATTACCAGTGAAAAATCCAGAAATCGCCAAAAATATTTTGGCACAACCCAAAACCCTTAAACAAGGCAAATGGATTGACCGTATTTATCAAGGAATCGCCATAAAACAAAGTGAGGGACAAGCAGGAGAAAACTTCTCAGCAGCATTACTAGATGGGCGTTTTTTAGTTATAACTGATAATCCCAAAGCCACAGAAAGAGCAATTGACGCTTACAAAAATCAAACATCTCTAGCGACAACAGGGGGCTTTGCTGAGAACTTTCCAAAAATTGCCGATTACCAACCCTTTGGCCAGTTTTACGTCAATGTGCCAACAGCAGCCAAAATAGCCGCAGCTTCTCCAAACCGCCCAATACCAGCTCAAGTTTTGGCTCAACTGCAAAATAACCAAGCTTTAGCGGGGACAATGACTTTAGAGACAGAAGGAATCCGCTTCAAGGGCGTTTCTTGGTTAAACCCTAATAGTCAACGGGTGCTGGCGGTAGAAAACAAAGCTGGACAAATGCAAAACCGCGTACCAGCAGAAACCTTAATGATGCTTTCGGGGGGAAACTTACAGAGATTGTGGGGAGATTATGTTTTAACATCTCAAGGAAATCCCCTCTCACCGATCGCACCAGAACAACTTAGAGGTGGTATAAAATCTCTTACCACTCTCGATTTAGATAAAGATTTGCTCAGTTGGATGAAAGGCGAGTTTTCCTTATCACTGATTCCTACTACTCCAAAACAAGGTTCACCAGATGATTTTCGTCTGGGTTTACTTTTCATGGTACAGACAAGCGATGCCTACGGCGGGCAAAGCCTACGTAATTCAGCTGAAACATCAATAAAACAGCTCGATGACGTGATGAGAAATCAATATCAGTTCCAAGTTCAATCGGCGAAAGTCGCAGGACAACCCGTTGTTAACTGGGTTTCACCCTATGGTACTTTAACTGCTACCCACGGCTGGTTAGATGGAGATGTCGCCTTTCTAGTGGTGGGCGCTCCTATTACTGATAAAATTCTTCCCAAACCCAACAACACACTAGCTAGCACGATCCCCTTCCAACAAACAGTTCCTACAGAACCAAATCCGGCAAATGGTCAATTTTTCTTGGATGTAGAACGAACTGTGAAAAATTTTCCTTTACCAACTCTAATTCCCAATCAACAAGCTTTGCTTGATGCAACGCGCTCAATTGGGATGACATCCGCAGTCAGCGACAGTCGCAGTAATCTTTACGACATTTTTATAGCACTTAAAAAAGTTAGGAACACAACTCCCTTGCCTAATCCAGAAAGTAATAAGAGCAGTTCTGTTAAATAGGGGAGTGGGGAGTGGTGAGATGAGGGAGGAGGGGAAGCGGAGGGGACAAGGTGACAAAAGTTTAGAACTTTTAACAAGTCTTTCCCCTTGTCCCCAATTCTCCTTGTCCCCAAATCCTCTTCCCCATTCCCTATTCCCTATTTCCCCTGTCCCATGACCCTCTAAGCATATAGGATCATAACAGTCAGAATCGATATTTTAAATTATCCACGGAGAGAAGACTTTATGAATTTGGTTGTACTCCAGAACTGGCTGGACAATGCCTCCTTTGCCATATTATTCCTAACAATGCTGGTTTATTGGGGAGGAGCGGCCTTTCCGAATCTGCCTTATCTAGCCGCTTTGGGGACAGCTGGGATGGCGATCGCTAATTTGTGTATGGCGACTCTACTAGGGGCACGATGGATAGAAGCTGGTTACTTTCCTTTAAGTAATCTCTATGAATCCCTGTTTTTCTTAACTTGGGGAATTACCACCGTCCATCTCATTGCTGAAAGTAGTAGCCGTAGCCGTTTAGTAGGAGTTGTTACATCTCCTGTGGCAATGTTGATCGCTGCTTTTGCGACTATGACATTACCATCTCAGATGCAAGCGTCAGAACCTCTAGTACCTGCCTTGAAGTCAAATTGGCTGATGATGCATGTTAGCGTCATGATGTTGAGTTATTCTGCTTTGATGGTGGGTTCATTACTAGCGATCGCTTTTTTAGTTGTGACTCGCGGTCAAAACATCCAACTACAAGGTAGTTCTGTAGGTACTGGTGGCTATCGCAGCAACGGCTACCGCTTACACAAAGCAGCTGAACTAATTCCTCAACCATCAGCCCCTTCTGCCGAAAATAACGGCTTTGCTCGTTTTGAAACTACTAGCAACGGCAACGGTAACGGTAACACCGCAGTTTTGGGTTTAGTTACAACAACCCCAATCCAAAATCCGCAAGACGCTTCGCTATCCGAAATCCAAAATTCGGAACCCCTTTCACCCCAGCGCCTTAACCTTGCCGAAACCCTCGACAACATCAGCTATCGCATCATCGGGCTAGGATTTCCCCTGCTGACAATTGGTATTATTGCTGGTGGCGTTTGGGCTAACGAAGCTTGGGGTTCTTACTGGAGTTGGGACCCTAAAGAAACTTGGGCATTAATTACCTGGTTAGTGTTTGCTGCCTATCTCCACGCCCGAATCACTCGCGGTTGGCAAGGGCGTCGTCCGGCAATTTTAGCCGCCACTGGTTTTGTTGTTGTTTGGGTTTGCTATCTTGGTGTGAATCTTTTGGGCAAAGGTTTACATTCTTACGGTTGGTTCTTTTAAGAACCGTTTAAATAAAACTACCCCACCCGCGCTGCCGCGCACCCCCCTTACCAAGGCTACGGTGTATACACAAGTCGAATTACCCCCCTTAATCCCCCCTTATTAAGGGGGGAAATAATAAATCTAGTTCCCTCCCCTTTATAAGGGGAGGGTTAGGGTGGGGTAAAACCTTGGTTAATCAGCTATTTCAGACTTGTGTATACACCGTAGCTTACAAAGGGGGGTGGGAGGTTTAGGGAGGGGTAACGCGAGAATACTAGGCTAATTTAACGGACATGAAATTATTACTAAATTTTTATTTGACTAGCACTAAATCTATAAAGTTGTCATTTTGTTTCGGATGAACTGTTATATCCCTGGAAAATATAAATTTATTGACAGGAGATTTTTATGGAAGATGGATTCGAGAGACTAAATCATGATGAAGTTGTGTCTATAGAACCAGACACTTTTAATAAGTTAAATATTGCTAAAACTTTTAAAGTTCGTGATTTGATTACAGCAATTAAGGAATATATTGGAGCAGCAGAAACAGACGAAGTAAATTTGTATACAGAAGGATTAAATTGTGAGGTTTTACAATTCAGTACTCAAGGGTGGAAAAAAGGAAAAGTTAGACTTGCTTTAGAATTTTGTCCTGAAGATTCTGAATCACCACTTGATGAAATTTTTCAAAGACTCAAACAAGTAGAAAATTAATATCCAATGAGCAAAAAAACCCCGACTTCTTAAAGAAGTCGGGGTTCTGATACTCTCGATATTTGCAAATAAAATAGGATTTGCTCAATTGCTATCAAAATTCATTAATAAAATAAAGATGTACTAATAACAGAGAAACGGTAAACCTATCATGCTAAATTACGATCCATTAGCTTGTTTGCCCTCATCTGAGGAACTGCCAGACTCTGACGATACCCCTGTGGATAATGAATTACAAGATTTAATTCCCGGTTTACTCAAAGCTACCCTAGCAATGGCTTGGCCAGAACGCATGGATTGGTTTTTTGGTATAGATATGGGGATTTATTATGACCCAGATTTATTAGCGATAGTCCCAGATGGGTTTTTGAGTTTGGGTGTTGAGCGATTTTACGATCAAAACCTCCGCCCCAGTTACGTGCTTTGGGAAGAGAAAAAACTACCCATATTAGTGCTGGAGGTGGTATCTCAGACATATCGCGGTGAGTACTCAACTAAGAAAGCAGAGTATGCAAGATTAGGGATTTTATATTATGTGGTTTACAATCCATTTCGTCGGCGTAAGCCACGTTTAGAAGTTTACAAGTTAGTTAATAATGTTTATGAATGTCAAGATGGTAATCCTGTTTGGCTGCCAGAGATTAGTTTAGGAATTGGCATAGAACAGGGAACTTATCTAGGCATTCCCCGCGAGTGGATGTATTGGTATAACCAGCAAGAGCAAAAGCTTTTAACACCAGAAGAAGACAAAAAACTTGCTCAACAAAAAGCGCAGCAAGCAGAACAGAAATTTCAATTATTACAAGAACGGTTGCGATCGCTCGGCATAGATCCTGATTCTCTCATTTAAATTGCTATCAAAATTCATTTATAAAATAAAGATGTACTAATAACTGAGGAACGGTAAATCCATCATGGTAAATTACGATCCATCAGCTCGTTTGCCCTCTTCAAAAGAACTACCTGACTCTGACGATACCCCAGTAGATAATCAATTACAAAAATCAATTCCCGATTTACTCAGAAGCGTATTAGCAATGGCTTGGGCAGAACGCATGGATTGGTTTTTTGGTATTCGCATGGGTATGTATTACGACCCAGGTTTGCCAGCGATAGTCCCAGATGCGTTTTTGAGTCTGGGCGTTAAGCGATTTTATGATGAAAATCTCCGTCCCAGTTATGTGCTTTGGGAAGAAAAGAAACTACCGATATTAGTACTTGAGGTGGTATCTCAGATATATCGCGGTGAGTACTCGACTAAGAAAGCAGAGTATGCAAGATTGGGGTTTTTGTATTATGTAATTTACAACCCACTTCGTTGCGACAAGCCACGTTTAGAAGTTTACAAATTAGTTAATAATGTTTATGAATTTCAAGATGGTAATCCTGTTTGGCTGCCAGAGATTAGTCTAGGAATTGGCATAGAACAGGGAACTTATCTAGGCATTCCCCGCGAGTGGATGTATTGGTATAACCAGCAAGGGCAAAGGCTTTTAACACCACAAGAACAGGCACAACTTGCTCAACAACGCGCCCAATTATTAGCAGAAAGATTAAGATCGCTCGGTATAGATCCTGATTTAATCTAATTATTCAGAAACATAGATCCCCGACTTCTTCGAGAAGTCGGGGATCTGGACACCGCGATACATTGAGATTTGGTGTAAAGTCCAAACATATAAATATTTTTATCGTTAGACATCGCTTGGCATAAATCCTGATTCTTTGTCCTGAATTGCTGTAAAGACTCATCAACGAAGCTCAAAGATTCATTAATGGAGTTCAAAGACTCATTCACGAGTATAAAAGACTCGTCCGCGAGTATCAAAGACTCTCGCACGAGTATCAAAGACTCATCCGCGAGTATAAAAGACTCGTTCACGAGTATCAAAGACTCTCGCACGAGTATAAAAGACTCATCCGCGAGTATCAAAGACTCGTCCGCGAGTATCAAAGACTCTCGCGCGAGTATAAAAGGCTCGTCCACGAGTATAAAAGACTCGCTCACGAGTATCAAAGACTCATTACAGCAATTTTCATTTATTTATAAAACACTCTCGCGTTCTTCTCTGCGCCTCTGCGCCTTTGCGTAATACAACAAATCTTTCCGTTCTGTAATTACGAATTACAAATTACCCTATTGAGGCTTGCACTCACACTTTCAGCATCCGGTGATTTCAATTGCTGCAAAATCTCTAAAGCTGGTTGCAAATAGGATATCGCTTTAGTGTATTCACCCTGTTGTTCTGCCAAATGTCCTAACCACCACAGAGTATTTGCTTGAGTTCGGACATTACCAATGCGTTGAGTTATTTCCAAAGACTGATTGAAAAGTGCGATCGCTTGCTCCACATCCCCTTTGTTGGCGTAGATACTTGCCAGTTGGTGCAACGTTGCTGCTTTACCTTTGACATTACCAATGCGTTCGTTGATTTCCAAAGACTGATTGAAAAGTGCGATCGCTTGCTCCACATCCCCTTTGTTGGCGTAGATAAATGCCAGTTGGTGCAACGTCATTGCTTGAGTTCGGACATCACCAATGCGTTGAGTTATTTCCAAAGATTGATTGAAAAGTGCGATCGCTTCATCCACTTCCCCTTTGTTGGCGTAGATCATTCCCAGTTTGTGCAACGTCGCCGCTTTAGTTTTTACATCTCCAATGCGTTCACTTATTTCCAAAGACTGATTGTAGAGTGCGATCGCTTGCTCCACTTCCCCTTTGTTGGCGTAGATAAGTCCTAATTGGTTCAACGTCGCCGCTTTGCCTTGGACATTACCAATGCGTTCTTCTATTTCCAAAGACTGATTGTAGAGTGCGATCGCTTCATCTAGTTCCCCTTTGTTAGCGTATACAATTCCCAGTTGGCTTAACGTCGCCGCTTTGCCTTGGAGATAACCAATGCGTTGCCACACTTCCAAAGACTGATTGTAGAGTGCGATCGCTTGCTCCACTTCCCCTTTGTTGGCGTAGATATTTCCCAGTTCGTGCAACGTCGCCGCTTTGCCTTGGACATCACCAATGCGTTCTTCTATTTCCAAAGACTGATTGTAGAGTCCGATTGCTTTATCCACTTCCCCTTTGTTGGCATAGATAATTCCCAGTTCGTGCAACGTCCTCGCTTGGGTTTTGACATCACCGATTCGTTCAGTTATTTCCAAAGACCGCTTGAAAAGTGCGATCGCTTTATCCACTTCCCCTTTGTTGTCGTAGAGAATTCCCAGTTGGTGCAACGTCGTCGCTTTGCCTTGGAGATTACCAATGCGTTCTTTTATTGACAAAGACTGATTGTAGAGTTCGATCGCTTCTTCTACTTCCCCTTTGTTGGCGTAGAGAATTGCCAGTTGATGCAACGTCGCCGCTTTGACTTTGACATCACCAATGCGTTCAGTTATTTTCAAAGACTGATTGTAGAGTGCGATCGCTTCATCCACTTCCCCTTTGTCGGCGTAGAGAATTCCCAGTTGGTGCAACGTCGCCGCTTTGCCTGGGACATAACCAATGCGTTCTTTTATTGACAAAGACTGATTGTAGAGTGCGATTGCTTTATCTACTTCCCCTTTGTCGGCGTAGAGATTTCCCAAACAGTGCAACGTCGCCGCTTTGCCTTGGACATAACCAATGCGTTCATTGATTTCCAAAGACTGATTGTAGAGTGTGATCGCTTCTTCTACTTCCCTTTTGTTGGCTTTCAGTATCCCAAAATAATGATAAATTGATGCTAATTCTTGTTCGTCTTCTGCAGGACAAAGATTTAAAGCTTGTTGGTAATAGTTTAATGCTCGATCAACCTCACCTATTTGGTGTTCACAATAACCAATCTCTCTCAAAACACTATGGTTGTTAGTAATTTCTAAAGTTGATTTGCATAGATGTATTGCTTCCCGAAATCGACTTTTATCCCGCAAGTCTTCCGCTAATGAACTAGCTGTTTTCACCGCAATTACTTCATCCTTCCCCAACAAAGCCAACCGATGAATTTCTAACTTTTGTCCTTCCGTCGCACCTTCCGCCTCTTCCCACCACAGGCGATACAAAATTTGTGCAGCTTGTTTGTACAACTCTTCACCCTTGGGGTTTTCTGGAAACTCTAGCAACGGTGACAAAATCCGGGGAACACGATACAACCTCTCTGTGTTGTTGGTGAGGGTAACTTCCAACAAACCCAAAATTTCAGCGCGTTGAATATGACTTTCCCAACTTGAGACATCCTCACAAATCGGGGAAATAGCAGCTAGAGGAACAGGTAACTCATACACCAATAACTTCCCCAGCATTTGACGCAAAGCTGGAGTTTGCTGCTTGAGCAATTCCTCAGCCAAAATATCCTCACGAAATTCCTTTTCCTTATCTGCCATCTTTTGCAAAATCATCTCAACTCCCCTCTCGGCTTCTGGCGACTGCGGGGAATTTTGCAAAATCTTATCTAACCATTCCAACAGCCGAGGATTTCCATCTGCTGCTTTTTTGGCACGTTCGGGCAAATCTGGCTGAAATTGCCAACTGCCATTAAACGAATCCAGACGATTATACTTTTTAATTAAATCTGCCCCACCCAAAGCCCCCAGAGGTTCGCGGTACAGACGATGATTCAGTTCCGACAATGTGAAATTGTAGCGACAGGTAATAATTACCTTGTGGGGAAGTTGGGAATTTTGCATCGCCTTCAGCAACGCCAGCAGGACATCCACAACTTGTGGTTGCAAAACATAAACCCCATTGCGTAATTCCAAATTTGCCTCAAAATCATCCAGCACAAAAACAAAGCGCTGTTCTTTGCTATTCAGTCCTTCAGTGAAAAACTTGGTGAGGCGCTGCATCAAGGGTAACTTGCCATTGAGAATTTCATGCCCCCGTTCGGAGGTACATTGTTCAGCAAGGGTTTTGAGCAGTTTGTCCTCATCCAGTTGCCGAAAGTTCACCAGCCTGTGATAGCCAACCATCCTTTCCAGAAGTCGCGCCGTCACAGTACTCTTACCCACACCCCCCAGTCCGTGAATTAGTACCCCCAAATGAGTACGAATAGCTTTGAGACAACGTTGCAAAGTCCGCCGTCTGCCAACAAACTCAGAGGGTTTTGCCACCCGCACCTGTTGGGTATCGGGATCTAAAAACTGTTCGTAAGCAGGTTCCGGCGCTGAGGGTGGCACATCTCCCAACACATCCACCAGCGCACCGAGACATTCTCCTTGAACATATAACCGCAACAAATGCCAGTCACGCACATTCTGTTTAAACAACTGCTGGTAAGTGCTAGCGAGTGCTTCAGCTAATTGATATCCGGCTGCCAATTTGCCGTAGAGGTGCGCGGCGGCGGCTGTGGCTGTCCGATCTTCCACAGGCCGCCCCCAACTTAAAACCGCCCTCGCCCCTTGGGCAATTAGCGCCTCAGCCATTGAAGGGACAGCCCCTTTATCTGGTGCTTGTCCAGTCCGACACCCAGATAAAAACACCAACTTGGGAAAGCGAAACCGGAAGACTTCGGCCAGTTCTGCCGCTGTGGTTTCGTGGCGTTCCCCGATTTCCGTCTCAGTGATAAAGTAAGGCGTGTAAGGTGCTTCAGCTTTAATTGAGGCGTGTCCTGTGAGGTGAAATACATCAAAGTCATCAAGATAGCGACTCCACACCTTACCTAACTCGCTGACGCAGCCGCTTTCTTCCACCCGCAAATCTACAGCAAAATCTCGCGTATCTGCCAGAATTCTCGCTTCTTCCTGTTCAAACTCTAATTTTGGTTCCACGTCTTCCGGGTCGGTTGCCATAAACAATACTCGCAATTGTCGTGCTTTCACAGAAAACGGTTCCGTTTCTTTCTCAATCCAGCGCAGAGGTAACACCACTGGATTAACCCGCTTTACCAAAAAATCCTCACCATCATGCAGCACTTCCCAAGGTAGATGTGCCAATTGTTTATCGGTATCAATAGCAATTACCAACCCTTCACCGCGACAGTTAGCAATTCCCCGACTCAACCAGCGTCCATCCCCATCCAACCAAAAAAATAACTGCTGCCCGATTCCTGGTAAATTAGGCAGCAGTTTATAGTAATCTCGTTCTCCTTGCTTGAGAAAATTAGCGATTTCTGCCAATTTCAGACGACGTGATTCATAGTGCTTTATTTGAGGTAGCCAATACCTGAGTTCAACTGTTTCCTGCGTACTTTCCCGAAGTTGAATGCGGATAGTTTCCACTTTACTTGCTGATAGATTTGAGGATTTCCGTGATTTCCTCTATAGTAGCTTCTTCGAGTAAAATCCTGTTTCTAGTCTCAGGGTCAAGAATTACCACATCAAATTGCTTACCTGGATGGGATTTATGCCATTCTTGATACCATTTGCGAATTTGTTCAGCTAAAGCTGCAACACCACCCACAATGCCGACAATAGTAGCAATGGCGGCGAGAGTTCCCTCTCTTTGCGTCGGAACTTCATAGCTTCCCGATATTCCAGGGATTTCTAGCAATGCTTCAGCTGCTGTTGGTGCGTCTTCGCCTTCGATTCCGATTTGAATTTGTGCCATAAGGTTATCTAGGAATTTATACAGTATTTTTATCTCACGCAAAGGCGCAAAGCAGAAAGGATTTCTAAATTATTTATTTTGTGTTGTACCAATTGTCTAAAATAAGGCAACAGACGTAGCGAATTATCTTTAGAAAACCTCCGCCTACCTTTGCGTTGAAAAAAAGTTAGGATTTGAAACAGTATTAGCAATGTAGGAGCATCATTATCAATTACTTTAAGTCTTTTTTTAGCAGGTGAACAATATGGTTCAGACTCCAGTTAAAAAACTAACTTTTGAAGAGTTTCTAGAGCAATACCCTGATGGTGGCATTTACGAACTGATCAACGGAGAGATTGTACCAGTGGAGCAAACTAGAGCGCATAAGAATGTGGTAAGGTTTTTAATGCTTGTCTTCAATGATGAAATTAGACGCTTGGGACTTGAATATATTGCTGACAAAGATGTGATTGTTAGGACGTTTACTGATATTGGGGAAGAACGAGGTAGAAATCCAGATGTGGGTGTAGTTAATGCATCACAGTGGAACAGCAATGTTCTAGCCTACGGGGCGCTGATTGAGCCGATTCAACTTGCTGTAGAAGTCACGTCAACAAACTGGGATGATGATTATGTTGACAAGCTAGATGAATATCAGCGACTTGGTATCTCTGAATATTGGATTGTAGATTATTTAGCGATCGCTAGTCGCGCTTATCTCGGTAATCCTAAACTCCCCACGATTTTCGTTTACCAATTGGTTGAGGATCAATACCAAGTTCAAAAGTTTACCGGGAATGACCGCATTCTCTCTACTACTTTCCCCGAACTAGCGTTAACTGTTAAACAAGTTGTAGCTGCAAGTCAAATCCAAAAACTATGAGAAGAAATGGTATGGACTCCCCTACACGCAAAAATCCATCGCACTATCCGATCGCGCCACTTATTTGAGCGCAACCGGCATCTATTAGTCGCTGTCTCCGGCGGACAGGATTCTCTGTGTTTAATAAAATTACTTTTAGATTTACAATCCAAATGGGGATGGCATTTAGGTATTGCTCACTGCGATCATCGCTGGCGCTCTGACTCCGAAGCTAATGCTGATCACGTCGAAAATTTAGCTAAAACTTGGGATACATCCTTTTATTTAGAAACAGCGAACGAACCTATAAATAGTGAAGCTGCTGCACGCGATTGGCGCTATCAAGCTTTAAGTGCGATCGCCAAAGCAAATAATTATCAATATATAGTTACAGGACACACGGCGAGCGATCGCGCCGAAACTCTCCTCTACAATTTAATTCGCGGTACTGGTGCTGATGGCTTACAAGCCCTAACTTGGCAACGCCCCCTAACTACAAGCATTATACTAGTGCGTCCACTATTAGAAATTACTCGTTCACAAACAGAGCAATTTTGTCAAGAATTTAAATTGCCAATTTGGGAAGATTCCACCAATCAAGATTTGCAATACGCCCGCAACCGTATTCGCCAAGAGTTGATACCATATTTGCGCGAAAATTTCAATCTCCAAGTAGAATCAGCCTTAGCCCAAACAGCAGAACTTCTCCAAGCAGAAGTAGAATATTTGGAAAAAGCCGCCCAGCAGTTACGGGAAGAGGCATTGGGCATGGGTGATGAAAAATTACCTTCTCCCCTACTCCCCACTCCCTACTCCCCACTCCTCTTACGCTTAAATCGTCGGGTATTGCAGAAAGCGCCATTGGCACTGCAACGTCGGGTGATGCGTCAAGTATTGCAGCAAATACTGACTGACGCACCTAGTTTTGAACACATCGAAAAATTAACGGCTTTAATTATAGCGCCCAACCGATCGCAAACTGATCCATTTCCTGGTGGTGCGATCGCTCAAGTAGAAGGTGATTGGATCTGTTTGAAATAGTTATTTAAAGTCTTTTTGTTATCAGGGACGATGCACATTATTAGTTTTAGAATTTTAAGAGAATATGCAGAAAGCCATGCAGATTGTCAGGAAACATTAAGCAATTGGTATAAGATTGCTACTAAAGCGAAATGGTCAAATTTAGTAGAAGTACAGCAAATTTTTATTAAAGCTGAAACTGTTGGTAACTTTACAGTATTCAATATTAAAGGAAATAAATATCGCTTGATTGTTAGTATAGATTATGAAGGACAGTTAATTTATATTAAGTATATTCTCACACATGCGGAATATGATAAGGAGAACTGGAAAGATGACCCTTACTTTTAATTCAGATAAATACAAGGAATTATTAACAGCTTATCTTCCCAAACTGATAAAAAGCGAACTTGAAAATGAGCAAGCTTTAAAGATAGTAGAAGATTTAATGCACCGGGAACGCACTCCAGAAGAAGACGAACTTTATCAGTTATTAATTACTTTAATTGAAAAGTTTGAACAGGAATATTATCAGCCAATCCAGCAGAATAATCCTGTATCTATATTGTTATTTATTTTAGATGAATCTGAGAAAAGTAGAGATGATTTAGTAGCAGTTTTAGGAACAGAAGATTTTGTTAATAATATTTTAAATGGACAAGAGAAGATAAATACAGAACAAGCGCGTAAGCTGGGAAATTTTTTTAATGTAGATTCTAGTTTATTTATGGAATAACTAAGCTTGTAGTTCGTAGTTGGGCTTTAGCCCGAAAAAAATAATAAGTTAGGGCTGAGGCTTGATCGCAAACCGATCCATTTCCTGGTGGTGCGATCGCTTAAGTAGAAGGCGACAGGATCTGCTTTAAATAGTTAGGAGTTAGAAATTCTCTTTAATTCATAACTCATCACTCCTAACTTTTAACTTGCTAAGACACTACTAATTGTGGCTGAGACATTAAACTTTGGAGAGTATGACGCAACTGAGCGATCGCTTGGACTTGATAATCACCAGTTTCCTGGAATTGTTCTAAAGATTCTCTAATTTCTTGTAGCTTCTGGCGTAATCCATCTAAAGAATCTTGAATTGGTTGTAGTGCTTCTTGATAAAGATTCACTCGACCACAGCATTCAGCAGTTGTTCTTCTTAGGGATAGCAAATTTTCCTCCATTGCTTTGAGTTCTTGGCGCTTTTCATCCAAATCGTGAGTTTGATTGTCAATCATTCCCTGATTTAGCTCAATACCAGAACGAATCTGATCAATTTCACGTTCCAGCTTTTGCACTTCCTGTGAACATTCTTGTCGCTGGGTTTCAAGTTGTAACAGAATCGGTTCTAAATTAACTTTATTACCCTCTTCTTCATCAACAACAGTATGTCCTTGTCGCCGTAGCAATACAGCTTGGTGTTGCTTGAGAAACTTTTGATGCTGTAACATATTTCGGCGTTGCCCCACCAAACTGGAGTTCAGCATCTGATACATGTCTTTTTCATCTGTTAATTCCAGTTCCAAATTGATATGGTCATGGTCAGATGCTTGGTTCAATTTATTTTGCAGTTCTTTTATAGCTTCTTCTTTATATTTCAATTCTTGTTCTTGATCGTGAACAAAGCTAGCGTCTATTTCTAACTTATACTGCAAATCTTGGACTATCTTTTGCAGTTCTTCTAAAGGCATTTTCTCTAAAGCTTCCACATTAGCTTGCTGGCCGAGAACTACACTACCAGAAGTTGCAGCTAAAGAGTGAATCTGTTGATATAACTCTTCGGCGTTTCGTAGCTGCTCTTTGATTATCCGAGCATACTCTTGCTTGCTGCTAAGGTCTGCTGTATTTATTTGCAATTGGGCTGTTTGCTGGACTAGAGAATTTTGTGCTTGTTGCAATGCATTTTGGCGATCGCTAAAGGTTTGTGACAAACGCTCCACTTCTTCTTGCTGTTGTGCGATCGCAGTTTTTTGCTCCTCCAATTTTTGCCAGTGCGGGGTAAGAGTCGCTTGCTGCTTTTCGACCAATTCAAAGGCTAGATGGAGGTGTTCTCTGACTGTTTCTGTGGGAGCAACACGATTAGATAAGCGATCGAGTAATTCACTCATTACTCGACTTTGCTCCTCATCTAAAACCGTCCCCTGCTGGAAATCCGCAAGACGTTCCTCCAAGCGGCGCTGCTCACCCCGCAAATGCTCCCAAGCGCCTTCCAATTCTAGGCGGTTGCGTTCAACTTCTGTTTGTAACCGTTCAATTTCCTGGCGGGATGTGTCAACTTCCTGTTTTTGCTGCTCCAGTTGTTGCAACTCATCCTCCATATTGTGCAACTGTTCAGAGCGTACTTCCATGTCCATTTCACGGCGATTCAACTCTTGCGCCTGAAACGTCAGCGATTGCTTCCACTGATCAATTTCATCTTCCTTGAGCTTAAATTTCTCCAATTGGCGGGAAAAATTCTGCAAAATGTTGACCAGTGGCCGCCCTGCTTCTTGAATCCGTTGTACTTGACGATTTGGATTCAGTTCAACCAGTACCAAAGCACCATCATTTAATTTGCTTGCCTCCTCGGCGGCGATCACTTCTTCTGACACAGGATTCCAATTCTGGTCAGTTCGCTGACAAGCTAGTAGTTTCAGTTCAGTTTTGCCACTGCCACTGAGTAAGCCACCCTTCTGTTTTTGTACTTCTGCTAAATACAGCACACCGTTAGTCCTTTATTGATGCACTTAAAGTTTATGTTTTGGGATATACCTTAAATAATTCTGTTAACTTGTCTCACTGAACCGAAGTTTAGGAGAACAAGACAGACAAAACTATAGACGCGAGATATTACGTCTTGATATTTATAAAAGTGAGTCAATCGCGCCTTTATATTTTGTACTGATGACAGTCATGATGACTTCCGTGTTAACACTAGCTTTGCCAAAGTGTATTACGAAAGATTAAACTTTATAGCTGAATCTATAGCAGTTCTCCTTTGGATGCAAAAGATCCTAGCCAATTTAAGCCCAAACCCATTTAAAAATAATATTAACGGCATTACAAGGAGTATTTTTTAGATAAATGCAGGGAAATTTAAATGAAATTGATATTTGCAGTATCCTGCAATTGATTGAGTTGGGACAACGAACTGGGCAACTATGGGTCAGAGCTACTAGCTCTCACCATAACAACAAACTGGGCAAAGAGGGAGCAAGCATTTATCGCCTCAAACAACAGTCTTGGTTCGTCTTTTTTCTCAATGGTCAAATTATCTATTGCCAAGAAGGTGAGAGTAGTTTATCCAGAATTAGCGATTATTTACGTCATTATCGAGTCGAGATGCGACTTACCGACAAACAAATTGCCTCCTTACCATCAACCGACGCGCCAGAGTATGCCTATCTGTGGGCGCTCTTGGAGCGGAATATTATCAATCCCAAAATCGCTGGTAGTATCATTCACGGCTTGGTACATGAAACTCTCTTTGACCTGCTGAGTTTACACCAAGGAAACTTCATTTTCCATCAGGGTGCGGCACTAGCCCCGCAATTAAACACTTTCGAGATTGCTCCATTTGTTACAAAAATTACCAAGCAGGTACAAGAGTGGAAGGAACTGTATCCACATATTCAGTCTCCAGAACAATTGCCAGTGCTGTCTGACAAAGTTCACCTACAATCATCGCTACCAGAAGCAACTGTAAGTAAACTACAACATTGGGCTGATGGTAAAACATCCTTGCGTCAACTGGCTCGCTATCTTAATCGAGACATTTTGACAGTCGCTAAGGCAATATATCCTTATGTGCAACAGAGTTGGCTACAACTAGTATATTCAGACACGACTAAAATAGATACCCACACTGTTGACGCGGAATTGAAGGGAAAACACAGGGGGCGGATAGTATGTATTGACGATGCGATCGCCATCGGTGAGACTATAAATTCCATCTTACAAGCACAAGGTTATGAAGCGATCGCTCTCACCAATCCTTTAGAGGCACTGAGTCTGGTTTTTAAACTCAAACCGGACTTAATTTTATGCGACATTGCCATGTCGGAATTGGAGGGGTACGAGGTTTGCGCCATGCTAAGACATTCAAGAGCATTTCGACTCACACCGATTATCATGCTCACTGGTAAAGATGGATTTATTGATCGAGTCAAAGCTAGTATGGTCGGGGCAACAGATTATTTAACAAAACCATTTACAGACACTGAGTTACTTATGCTCGTAGAGAAATATATCAACAACCAATGAAAATAAGGCATTGAGAATTGGGCAGAATAATTTTAGATTATAGATTCTGGATTTTGGATTGAACAATTCTAAAATCTAAAAAACGCTCAATGATTCGCTCGCTCTAAGCGTTCGCGTAGCGTCTCGTAGAGAAGGCTTTAAGCTACGGAGAGAGAAAATTGAGGGGGCATGGGTATATAAAGATATCGAAGATTTGTTGATCTACTAAAAGATCAGTTAAAAGATGTTATCACAGAGTCAGCTACTTAGTGAAAGGTCAATATACCGGAAAATAGTGAGAACATACAATTAATTTATACAGTTAATACTTGCGGGGGAATCAAAGAATGTTCCAAATAGGAACGTCTACATCAGGGGGTAAATAGACACTTATGAGTACAGTTCTGATTGTGGAAGACAGTATCGCGCAAAGGGAGATGATTACAGACCTCCTGAAAGCGACTGGACTAACAGTAACCCATGCCAGTGACGGATTAGAAGCATTGGAGGCAATTCAAGTAGCACCTCCCGATTTAGTAGTATTGGATATTGTCATGCCCCGAATGAACGGTTACGAAGTCTGTAGGCGCTTAAAATCCGATCCAAAAACCCAAAATGTCCCTGTGGTTATGTGTTCTTCTAAAGGCGAAGAATTTGATCGCTATTGGGGCATGAAACAGGGTGCAGACGCTTACATAGCTAAACCATTTCAACCAACCGAGTTGGTGGGAACAGTCAAACAACTGCTGCGAGGATAAGGACAAAAGCAATATGGTCAGCAAACCGGACTTTTTAAGTGGCAGTGGTCAAGATCATTTCCGACCAGAATTACAAGTAGAAAGTCCTGAAGGTGAGTTACATTTGAGGTTTTACATTCCCTCGCATCAGGAGTTTGCACTACAAGCAACTGGCATTCGGGAGGTAATTGAACTAAGTCCCGATAGAATCACCCCGATTCCTAATGCTTCTCCTTTACTTTTGGGTACTCTAAATTTACGAGGTCGAGTTATTTGGGTAGCTGATTTGGGTCAATTTCTTGGGGAAACAAGTGCATTAAACACGGATAGAGCTGAAATTTCGGTGATTGCCATTGAAGAGCAAGACACAATAGTGGGTTTAGCAGTAGAAGAAATTGGTGGCATGGACTGGTTGGATGTCCAGAATCTTATGCCACCAACTAGTGTTCCAGATACTATGGCTCCCTTTTTACGTGGAGAGTGGTTATTAGATACTAAAAACAAACAGTGTTTGCGACTACTCGATCAAATGGCAATTTTACGGAGTGCTAGGTGGGCAGGATGAAATTGGAGGAGGAAATGGCAGCAAGTATTGATAATTACGAGCCAACGTATCAACAGGCGATGACCGCCTATATTCAAAGGAATTATGAGGTTGCCGCCACTTTAGTTGACCAAGTGGTGCAAAATTTACCAAATGACCCCAATTCCCATTTGTTAAGGGGTCACATCTACTATGTTTTACAACAGTACGATGTTGCAAAAGAAGAATATCAAAAGGTATTAGGCTTGACTGACGATCAAGAAATTATTGGTTTTGCCAATAATGGAATTGAGAATATCAATCAATATTTACAGTCATTCAGTGGGGAAATTAATACATCAGATAGTCAAGAGCAAATCAATTCCCCAGAGATGTCTGATGCACTGGTAGATAGCGAACAAGAATTAGAAGATTTGGGCGCTAATGAGGATTTTGACAGTGATAACCTTGATTTGAACTTTTTTGGAGAGCATCAAGAAACTGTTAATAGCGTTATAGAAATATCATCAAAAAGTCCATTTGATATACCAACAGAAGATACTCTTGGAACAGGAAAAATATCAGATTCTTCTACAGCTTTTGGTGACGATCCTTTTGCCTTCAATGAAGAACTACAGGAACAAGAATTAAATAGCAGTAATTTTGAGGATAAAACAGAATTAGAGTTACCTGCTTTCTGGCAGGAAGATATATCAGAAGATAACTACGAAGAATCATTAGTAAATAGTCAGATTTCAGATAATCAGATAAATTCTGATGACAATAATTCAGCTATTGACAATAATAACTCTTCTTCTAATTCTAAAACTGGAAATAACGAGAATAATCTCCCTGATTTGTTGAGTGAACCAAAGTCTCCAGAGGTTAGTAATGGGGAGTATGAATATACAAAATCTAGTTTAGGAGACGAAACTTTATTTCTTGTTCAAGAAGAACTTCAAAATAGTTCGTCAACAAATAACAAGAGTCAATATGATCTGCCTGAAATCGAAGCACACAATGATTGGTTGAAGCCGAAAAAATTTGCAGAAGAAGCTTTTGTGCCTGATGCATCTGATGATTCTTCATCTTTTAGCAGCAATCTACCTGAAAAAAACAAACAGTTTAAATCAGGCGAAATCATCGGTAAAAATAGCTTTGATGACGATGATAATTTTGATATGGAAGCATTTGAGTCTGCCTTTGGCTCAGAGGGATTAAGCTCTTATGAAGACTCAAACAATATAATGAATGGAGAAAATTCTAAGAGCAATATAGAATTTTTAGATGACTTTGAGGAATTTGATGATTTAGGTAACATTCCAGGGTTTGATCTGCTCGAAGGAGATTCTAACTTCGGCGATCTAGCGATGAATTCTGCTTCATTAGAAACCAGTGGCAGTAAACGTTCTCCATCTGTAGAGGCTTCTGCGAGTAATGCAGCCAGCGATCGCGAAGAGGAACTATTCACAATGACTGGTTCCCATGAAGAAGTTCCAGTCTTTAGCCAAACAGATGTCTCAAAACTAGAACTCAATGTCAGCGTTGAGCAAGGATGGTTAGCACCATTAGAAAATGCCTCCATAGAAAGGAAGCAATGGTTAATTGCTGGAAGTGTGGGCATTGTCTCGGCGCTGGTTGTTGCCACAGTTAGCTTTGTTGCCACCACATTCTCGCCAGCCCAACAACGAGAATCAGTACGAAACACTGGTTGGGCAATGTCGCTTGCAGCCGGGATTGCAGGTTTTGCTACCGCAGGCGTCATGGGGAATCTTGCACTCAAACAAATTCGGCGCACAACTGATGATCTCCAAGCTCAGTTTGAGGCTGTACGTCAAGGAAACTTGAATGCTCAAGCCACAGTGTTTTCCGAAGATGAATTGGGCCATTTATCTACTGGCTTTAATGAAATGGCACGGGTAATTTTCACAACCACAAGTGAAGCCCAACGGAAAGCTGATGAACAAGAGGAAGCCAAAGAAAACCTGCAACGCCAGGTGATTCGCCTCTTGGATGATGTGGAAGGTGCTGCTAGAGGTGATTTAACAGTCCAAGCTGAAGTTACAGCCGACGTATTGGGAGCGGTAGCTGATGCTTTTAACCTGACAATTCAAAACCTGCGGGATATTGTGCAACAGGTAAAAGTGGCGGCGAAGGATGTGACAAAAGGTGCAACCAATTCCGAAACCTTTGCTAGAGCCTTATCTAGTGATGCTTTGCGCCAAGCAGAAGAGTTAGCGGTGACGCTAAATTCTGTACAGGTAATGACTGACTCGATTCAACGGGTAGCCGAGGCAGCGCGGGAAGCTGAAACGGTTGCGCGTGATGCTAGTACGATCGCTCTCAAAGGTGGAGAAGCAGTAGAAAATACCGTGGCGGGGATTTTGGAAATTCGAGAAACAGTTGCCGAAACCACTCGAAAAGTGAAACGGTTAGCGGAATCTTCTCAAGAAATTTCTAAAATTGTGGCGTTGATTTCCCAAATTGCTTCTAGAACAAACTTACTAGCACTCAATGCTAGTATTGAGGCAGCAAGGGCAGGAGAAGCTGGACGCG
This sequence comes from Nostoc sp. ChiVER01, assembly GCF_034531155.1. Taxonomy (NCBI): domain Bacteria; kingdom Bacillati; phylum Cyanobacteriota; class Cyanophyceae; order Nostocales; family Nostocaceae; genus Nostoc; species Nostoc sp. ChiVER01. Next base: position 187,787 of record NZ_JAVRBS010000009.1, read on the forward strand.
GGTTTGCAATTGTAGCAGACGAAGTGCGCCAGTTAGCAGACAAATCTGCTAAATCCTTGAAGGAAATTGAACAAATTGTGATGCAAATCCAAAGCGAAACAGGCTCTGTAATGACCGCGATGGAAGAAGGCACACAACAAGTAATTAAAGGTACAAAATTGGCAGAAGAAGCCAAGCGATCGCTCGAAAACATTATTCAAGTAGCGAATCGCATCGATATTCTTGTACGTTCGATTACCAGCGACACTGTGGAACAAACTGAAACTTCCCGCGCTGTCGCTCATGTAATGCAATCAGTAGAACTCACCGCCCAAGAAACTTCCCAGGAAGCACAGCGAGTTTCAGGTGCCCTACAACACTTAGTAGGTGTATCCCGTGACTTAATCGCCTCCGTTGAACGTTTCCGAGTGGAAACTACAGAAACCAGATAAATTGTCATTTGTCCTTTGTCCTTTCTTATTTGCTAATGACCAATGACTAATGACCAATGACCAATGACCAATGACTAATGACTAAAAAACTATGCTGCCGGAACAACAACAGCGGATTTTGGGTTACTTTATCGAAGAAGCCAGGGATCACCTGAATACTATTGAGCAGGGCTTGCTGAATTTAGAGGGTACCCTGAACGACCCGGAAATGATCAGTGAAGTCTTCCGGGCGGCTCACTCCATCAAAGGAGGAGCGGCGATGCTTGGATTGACTAGCATCCAGCATACCTCTCACCGTCTGGAAGATTGTTTTAAAGTTCTCAAAGATAATCCGGTTCAGATTGACCAAAAGTTAGAGTCTTTATTTCTCGGTGTATCTGATACCCTGAAATCACTGTTAGAGCATTTGAGCGGGCCTTATGGTCTTTCTGAAGATGCGGCTAATACTTTGATGTCAGAAACTGAGCCAGTCTTTCAATGGCTGTATCAGCATCTGGAACTACTTGTAGAACAAGCAAAAAGTGGATCAGATAGTACAAGCCAACTAAAGACAACCTCTGTAGAAAATGTCTCTACACTTACAGAAATTTTCCTGCGGCCAGATATTCTCAGTTTGGCAGAAGACACCCATCAGGAATCTCCAGAAATATTGTCGGTAGCGCCCCAAGAGGTGCGAAACGACGCTGCACTATCGCCAGTTACCGCCAAAGAAAATAATAATTGGGGCGAATTTCAAGCCCAGGTGTTGCAAAGACTGCGGGAAATGTTGCAATTGTTCAAGCAAACAACAACACCTTCAACTCGACAAAAACTTCAGGAATGCTGTTACCAGTTAGTCAGGCTTGGTGAAACTTGGAATTTGTCTAGGTGGTGTGGTTTGTGTCAAGCAGCAGCCAGTGCGATCGGCAATTCTGAAAATACTTATTTGACGTTAGCTAAAATTGTCATTACCGAAATCAAGCAAGCTCAAGAATTAGTCCTGCAAGGTAGAGAAGCTGAAATTACAATTAGTCAGCAACTAGAAGCACTTTTGAACTTTGCAGAAATTGAGTTGCTAGAAGTTACCACAGATTTGTTTAACGAACAGTCTGCGCCTTTGACAGAATCATCAACTGCGTCAGAGGTAATTTTATCTGGTAACACCGAGCCGTTAGTCATAACTAACCTAGCTCAGACAAGTGAAGAACTTAATCTAGAAGAAGATACGAGCGATAGCTACGCCAACGTCAAGGGCGATCGCGCTTATGTTCAACAAGGGACACAATTAAACGCTACTACTCACACTAGTCTTAGTTTTACCTCACATGACGAAGTACACCCAATCAGTAGCAATCTTGACCACAATGGCCCAGAAGTAGGAATAGCTGAGTTAAATACCCTTGCCGATTTATTTGACGGTAATACTCCCGAACTAGATGAAAGCTGGCATCAAGAAGAAATCTTAGATATTGCTGCTACCGATAATTTTGGGATTGATTTCAACAGCACAGACACTGAGGATGCTAATAGCGATTTATCCGATTTTCTCTCTTTTGATGAAGACACAAATAACGAGCAGCAGTCAACAACCACAGCCACGACAGAAGATTTATCCCTATTATTTGGTGAAAATTTCTTAGAAAAAGAGAATTCAGAATCGCAAAATCAACAAACATCTGCTACGACTTTAGAGTTAAGCGATATTAACGTACTTAATCTAAATTTAGATTCTTCTCAAGATTTACAAGAATTTATTCATACTAGTGATACAAACCTGCCTCCTGATGTCAACAACAACGATGTGGTTGAAGATGTATTGACATTGGCACTAGATGATGATATAGAACTATTACCTACAGGCGAAGTAACTCAACCAGAAACTGAGGCAAACGCCTCTGTAGAACTATCTACCAACGAACAAAACAATTTTGATAACTTATTCTTAGAAACTAGAAATGCAAATTGGGTAGAAGAAATTACCCCTAGTGACTACGTAGCATTACCCCAGGAAACAGGCTTGTCTCTAGATAGCCTATTTGCTGAAACGGAAGAACAGTCACTACTATCTACAAACAAACCAGAAATTAGTGATTTATTTGATACATCTGCTGTAACAGCACCAGAGTTTTCTGAATCAGAAAATGATCTGAGCAACTTTTGGAACCAAGAAAGTACAGAGGAACAGGATAAATTTGATCCCTTAATTGAGCAAAATGTGGAAAAGGCTTTAGAGGAGAGTTTGTTTGCGGCAACTAGTGACATTTTTGCCGACAGTCAGCAGCCAATCCCTTCTCCTATAGCCATTTTTGACATAGAAGAAGATTTTGATATCAATTTCCAGGAGCAAGAGCAATTAGATTTGATATTATCGTCAGATTCTGGAGATGATTTCTTTGATGAGTTAGAACCGAGTAACTCAACTATTTCCCCTGCAATCAACGATCGCCTACAGCCTTCCGCGCCTGAAACGCCTTTGTTGGCGCAGTATCCAGGGGAAGAAATTATTAAGCGATCGCAACAACCAGAAGCTTCAGATTTTGTTCCAGAATTTACTAATCAGCCACCAGAAATATCTGCTGTTGATCTGGAACTTGATTCATTCAACCCTTTCGATGAAAACCCGCAGTTGCTGTTTGAAGATGTCGCTACATCCACTTATATTCAGATGGAAACCACAGATAATACTGTGGATGAACTCTCGGCTATAGAAAATATCAGTTTTGAAGAAAGTTCAGATTTAGCATCACTTCCATCACAGCAAGATGATTTGTTCGGTTTCGATGAAAACCCGCAGTTGCTGTTTGAAGATGTCGCTACATCCACTTATATTCAGATGGAAACCACAGATAATACTGTGGATGAACTCTCGGCTATAGAAAATATCAGTTTTGAAGAAAGCTCAGATTTAGAATCACTTCCATCACAGCAAGATGATTTGTTCGGTTTCTATGAAAATCCGCAACTGCTGTTTGAGGATGTCGCTACATCCACCTATAAGATGGAAACCACAGATGATCTGGATATATCGACTATAGAAAATTCTCTAGATAACAGTTTTGGAGAAAGTTCAGATTTAGCATCACTTCCATCACAGCCAGATGATTTGTTCGGTTTCGATGAAAATCCGCAACCGCTGTTTGAGGATGTCGCTACATCCACCTATA
>NZ_JAVRBS010000009.1:191460-251687 GCF_034531155.1 Nostoc sp. ChiVER01
GGTTTCGATGAAAATCCGCAACCGCTGTTTGAGGATGTCGCTACATCCACCTATAAGATGGAAACCACAGATGATCTGGATATATCGACTATAGAAAATTCTCTAGATAACAGTTTTGGAGAAAGTTCAGATTTAGCATCACTTCCATCACAGCCAGATGATTTGTTCGGTTTCGATGAAAATCCGCAACCGCTGTTTGAGGATGTCGCTACATCCACCTATATTCAGATGGAAACCACAGATAATCTGGATATATCGACTATAGAAAATTCTCTAGATAACAGTTTTGGGGAAACTTCAGATTTAGCATCACTTCAAACACAGCCAGATGATTTGCTCGACTCTTTCGATGAAGATCCGCAACTGCTGTTTGAGGATGTCGCTACATCTACTTATATTCAGATGGAAACCACAGATAATCTGGATATATCGACTATAGAAAATTCTCTAGATAACAGTTTTGGGGAAACTTCAGATTCTGAGCCGAACAATAACTTAGAAACTGCTTTTGAGTTCCCAGAAAACACAGATGAAGATACAAATCTGAGTTTGGCAAATGATCTATTGTTTACAGAAACTGCTCTATTCGAGGCAGAAAACCAGGAAGAATTAGGAGAAAGTGCAACAACAATTGATACGCAAACGGTTATTCAGAAAGGTGTAGAAACCGATTTGTGGAATCTAGCAGAGACATCTGAACCTGTACTACTGTCAGAGGGCGAAAACGCTCTTGTTACCTCAATTGAAGAATTGGTAACGACAGAAAACGTTGAAGCAGTTACTCCAGAAGATGATTTTGCTGACTTGGAAGCATTACTAGAAGAGGAAGTACAACTTAACCCCAAAGCTAGGGAGATACCAGAAGTAGATTTTGCAGCCCTAGAAGAATTGCTAGGTACAGATAACGCCAGCGATGCCAACGACGAGCTACGCCAACGCCAGCCCTTCAACACTCAACCAGTTGCGAAAAATGTCATTCCATTACCATCTATAGATGAATTTGGTGACTTGGAGAAGTTGCTGGCAGAAGCGGATCAAACAATATCTCATTCACCATCAGTAAAATCTAACACTAACAAAACTACCCGTCCCTCTACTCGTCGAGCTGCAAGATTTGAAGAAACTATGAAGGTTCCAGTTAAGCAACTGGACGATATGAGTAATTTAGTTGGGGAGTTGGTGGTAAATCGCAATACCTTAGAGCAGGATCATGAACGGCTGCGACAGTCATTAGATAACTTGCTGATTCAGGTACAACAACTCTCGGATGTCGGCGCGAGAATGCAGGAGTTGTACGAGCGATCGCTACTAGAAGCTTCTCTATTAGCTGGACGCAAAAACAACGACTCCGGTTTACAAGCGGCTGATTCCAATGCCGATAGGGGTTTTAGCGAGTTGGAAATGGATCGTTTTACTCCCTTCCATACCCTGTCCCAGCAGATGATTGAACGCATTGTGCGAGTGCGTGAGTCGGCAAGTGACATTGATTTCGTTACCGAAGAAACCGAGCGCGTAGCAAGGCAGTTCCGCCAAGTAACCACCCAGCTACAAGAGGGATTAACAAGAGCGCGAATGGTGCCTTTTGCTCAAACTATTGATCGCTGGCGGCGAGGAGTGCGCGACAATGCCATCAAGTGTGGCAAACAAGTGGAATTGGTAATTGAAGGTGGCGATACTTTAATTGACAAGATGATTTTGGATCATCTCACCGATCCGTTAACTCACATGCTGAATAATGCGATCGCTCACGGTATTGAAACGCCAGATCAAAGGCAAGCTGTTGGAAAACCACCTGTAGGAATCATTACTATCCGCGCCTTCCATCAAGGCAACCAAACGATCATTTCTGTAGGCGATGATGGCGCAGGCATCGATTCCGCAAAAGTTAAAGCTAAGGCGGTGAAGATTGGCATGATTACAGAAGCGCAGGCAAAAGCCATGTCTCGCCTGGAAGTCTACGATCTGCTGTTCCAGTCTGGTTTTACAATCAAAGACCAAGCAGATGAAATTTCTGGTCGTGGTGTGGGTATGGACGTAGTACGCTCCGAAATTAGCGAAATTCGGGGGACAGTGAACACCGATTCTACGATCGGTAAGGGAACCACCTTCACCATTCGTTTGCCACTGACTCTGAGTATTTGTAAAGCTCTCTGCTGCGTCTCTGATCGAGCCAGAATCGCTTTCCCGATGGACGGTGTAGAAGATACGCTAGATATACCAGTCAAGAATATCCAGCATGATGCCAATGGGGAATCATTTATTTCGTGGCGTGATACGGTGCTACCATTCCGACCTCTGAAAGAACTTTTAACCTTCAATCGCCAAATCAGTCGCGGCAACGTCTATGGCGGCACTAGAGATGATGATATGGTTTCTGTGGTCGTGGTGCGATCGGCAAATACCCTAATTGCTCTACAGATTGACCTAGTGTTGAGCGAACAAGAAATTGTAATTAAGCAGTTTGAAGGGCCAGCGCCTAAACCCATTGGTGTCGCTGGTGCTACAGTCCTGGGTGATGGTCGGATTATGCCTATTGCTGACGTACTAGAAATAATTGACATCTTCCAAGGACGGATTTCTACACAAATTGGTGGCAATTCTTGGCAACAGAAAGGAATTCCTGTAGACACCTCTCCTGCGAAGATTGACCCGACAGTGCTAATCGTCGATGACTCGATTACAGTCCGAGAGTTACTCTCCTTAACCTTTAATAAGGCAGGTTATCGTGTAGAACAGGCGCGTGATGGACAGGAGGCTTGGGATAAACTCCGTTCTGGTCTGCCTTGCGATATCGTATTTTGCGACATCGAAATGCCCCGTTGCGACGGTCTGGAGTTACTCTCTCGCATTCAGAAAGACTCTAACCTCAACCACTTACCGATCGCCATGCTCACCTCAAGAGGTGCAGACAAGCACAGACAAATTGCAGCTCAACTCGGTGCTAGTGGCTACTTTACCAAGCCTTATCTCGAAGAAGCTCTACTTGAAGCTGCGACGCGGATGTTGAAAGGGGAGAAACTTGTTAGCACTACAGGTAATGTTTAGTAAGTAACCTGAGTTCGGGTTAAGCCAGAAGCTGAAAAGCTTATTCTGTCAGGATTGAATAAAGCTGGAAGTGATGAAAGCAAGGATAAAAGTGGAATCATTTTGTCAATAAGGTTCATAAATGAAACTAATCTCAACAATATGTATTATTGACAATAGATAAAAACAGAGCTTTAAACCGAACAACGATAAGTCAAGGCTTTTGAGGATTTCTTATCCCGAACTCAGGTTAAGTAATAAAAGACCTTGACAGGTTTACTGCAAGGTCTTTTACTTAAACGAGATAAAATTAAAATATAGCAACCGCCACAGCACTTAGGACAATAGTACACTGTGGCGAAAGTTTGCCTTTTCCAAATTGCTGTGCTTTGGTTCGTAGAACTTTTTGAAGATAATCCGAAAATATCTGAAAATATTGCCTAAATGGCAACATTGCTCTGCTGAGTTTAGGTATTGTCAGTGTTAAGTTTATCCATTGTGGATTCTCTACTCAGACTTATTTATTAATTACGTAAATCTTGTATAAAAAACTATAACTAACCTAGTTTTAGTACTGAATAACAAATTTGCACTTTTATCTACTCAACTTTATATATACAGGAGGAGCGAATTTGGTATACTAAATTCCTTGTATATACCAAAATCTACGTTAGAAGGAGAACAGAGTAAACATCTAAGCAAAAGAGAGTATAACGATGTAAAACTACATTATAACCTCTAATAACACTCATTTAGGCTGCAACTCGCCTTTGAAAGCGAAATATGTAGCTTTTCTGTAGTTGACTAGTGCTAGATTTAAGTTACTCTTAAAGCTGATCGTTTCTTGTAAGAATCTACCCTGACAGAAGTGTATAAAGATATAGTTAAATTTAGAAATTCTGTCCGAGATTTTTAATTTACAAACTGAATAGTTTGATACGGCACTCAAAAACCTGATCCACTACCCTAAACAAGGTAGTCAATTAACGACTCAATATCATCTGTCTGGTAATTGTATTGAATAGTTTACAATACCAATGGATGAGAAAATCTAAAGAAAATATAAAAGAAACTCAAATTACTGTGGTGTCTGGAGGACAAAAGTGTTTCTGAGACTAGCACATCAACATCGACAATTCGTCCAAGACTTGGTAATGAACCTGCAAGCCTTGGCCGTTGTATTAGAGCGGCGCGGGTATCCTGCATCCTGCTACACCTGTGGCGATCAAATGAATAGTGCATCGTTTATGGTTAGCCTGGGTGATAACCACCTGATTCGGTTTTTAGTGTCCGATTACGGCATTACTTGGACAGAAATGCGGGATGACCGCGAATTAATGAAGCTAGAAGGTGCAGAGGCGATTAGCCAATTAGACGACCTGGCTGATCTTGTAAAGCAATCCATGCAAACCGATACAGGCTCTAAAACTCTTGCCAAGAAGTATTAAGGTTCCAAAGGTCGATGGCAAATTAGAAATTGATCATCGTAATTGGTAATGGTGGCTTAGTTAGCGATCGCTCTTAACCTGTTCTCCATTACCATTAAGTGATTGGCCCGTGGCTAGCCATCGCATGTTTTTTTGTATCTGCCAAAACCTCACAAGCCGGATTCTAAGCCTTTAAATAGAAAATTGGTAAAACGCACAAGATAATTAGTAATTACTAATTCATAATTCATAATTAAAAGCCAGGTTCAAAAAACCTGCAACTATCAAGCAAGCAACTCCGTTTTCCTTGAATCTAAATTTATTTATATAAGGCATTTATGAATTATCAATTATGGATTATGAATTTTTAATGAATTTTCTCGCTGACACATCAACCAAACAGTTAAAGTCCATTGCCAATCAAAATAAAGGCTGCTCAGTAGTACGGGTGACTAAAATCACTAACTGAGGTAAAGTGGACATCGTAGCTTCTTACCCTCAAGTCCCCAATAATTAATGAGACTTGAGCTTGGCGTAAACGACATTTCTAAAGTTAACGCGATCGCCATTCCTGAATAAAACAAATGAATCTTCTGGTTTAAGCTTTTGTGCTTACAAGTTGCACAACTAAAAATTTAGGTAAAAACTTCAAGTCCTCTCCCTTGCTCCTCTGCACCCCTGCCCCCTTGCGGTCTCAACATGCAGATTAAATGATTATTAGCTTACCTACCACAAAGGCTGCATGAGTCGCTAAATGGACAATTGTATAATCACCCATTTGGGGTACAGTAACTTTGGGGCTAAAGGCATCGTCTAAAAGCTTCGTAGTTTCAGGAACCGCAGCTGCTAGACTTTCTACTTCTCGCATGCAAAAGGCAATCCAGCGAAAGCAACCTGTAGATTCCCAACTTTGATTTGATAATTACCTTTAGTAAAAGCATCGGCTAAAACCTGCAAAGCAGATTGTTTTGGGGTATTTTAAGTTAGTCAGGTTGGCAGATGTAATGTGATTGACAGCCAAGTGCTGCACTAGCCATTGTTTGCCATTATATAAAGCAGTTAAAGGAATATAGCGTAATATCAATTCTCCAAAAGGAGGCAACAGATATAAATCACGAAAGTCTTATGCGTAAATCAGAGTTTGTGTGCAATTAATTTTTATGCTATTCAATAATTTGGAAAATTTATTTATAGGTGCTGAGGAATTTGAAGATGTCAGAAGAAAAACCTAGCCAACCAAAACTACCACCAACCAGCGCCCTTGATAATCCATCAAGTCCTGAATTTGAGAATTGGTTTGAATATCCTGTCAGAGTGCAACCTCACCAAACTGATTATGCCGGTCTTGTCTGGCACGGTTCCTATATAGCTTGGATGGAAGAAGCACGGATTGAATGCTTGCGATCTATAGGGATTGAATTTGCTGATTTAGTCGCTATAGGTTGTGATTTACCAGTAGTAGAACTGTCGGTGCGCTATCACCGTTCAATAAAATTGGGTATGGCAGTGTTAGTAAAAACGCGCATGGCTGAAGTGACTGGTGTGCGAATCAATTGGGATTATGCCATTGTCTCGACTGATGGGCAACAATTGTACGTTACTGCTAAGGTGACTTTAGTAGCTTTAGATAGCGAAAGAGGTAAAATTATGCGTCAGTTACCGGCGAGTGTTAAGGATGCACTGGCTAAAATTTCAGCATTAAATAAAAATTGACCAATAAAAGTTGTAATTTCATATTTTATACTTCACCTTTCATTAGCAAAAGTAAAGTATATATTTTTACTTTCCAATTTGGATCTGCGACAGTTTTTGAGCAAACTGCGTTACATAATGCCAAATATCTTGTGGAGTAATGCCAAAACTAATATTTAATAAAACAAGGATTGCCGCAATAGTTAATGCAGTACTCACGGTTGCTTTCAGCAATTTCCATAATATTATGAAGATTATCCAAGCTATAATCAACGTAATAATCATATATATTAATTCCTTAATAATTGTCCTTGTCTAAGAAGGTCTTTATTTAGAAAGGGTAAATTTTTATCTGAAATAAAAATTACTAGTGCTAAAGCTATTAGACCTAATTTGGAATAGATACTAAAGCTAAGATTTTTGTCTAACTGTGCCAATGCCATATTAGCTGAAAATGATCCAATTATTCGGGTAAAAGGCAACTTATTTGGCAATTTGGCAGAATTACTGGAAAGATTTTTTTGAAATTTATTGTATCAATAATCACAAGATACAAGAGTTAGATTAGGACTCCGATTTGATTTTTGAAAACATACTGAGACTGAAAAGGCTTTTGTCTCAGGGTTGCATTTGAAATTTTGTTCAAAAATAAGACAGGAGTCCTAATAGTTGCTAAAAAAATCTATTCGGCAACTAGTAAGATAATTACTGTATCAACTCGAAGGAGTCAAAAAACTTTCTGACATCACTGACTTGAGGATTTTTATCGCTTCCAACAAAGAGTATATACAACCGTTGATTAACAATAAAAACTCTACCCGTCATAAAAATTCCTTCTTTTTCATCCCACAGCTTCATTTCTATGCCAGGATATACACCTATAGTAATATTTTCCTGACTTAGTAATTTTTTCCCATCTTCTAATATTACCTTGTACAGCGAAATCCAATAATTCACTTGAAGGAATCTGAGTCACATCATTGTTAAAGTCAGCATAGCTAACCATAAACACATTTGTTTCATTAGTACTCAGATACATTTTTGTAGACTCAACAACGTCAGGCTTTTTATTTTGCTCTGGTGTGATATCTGAAATTTCCTCACCCGGCATGAGAATAGAGAATTGGCCGTCATCTGGAGAAAATTTTTTCCATTCTGATGCTGGTGCGATCGCACTTGATGTCGTGTTTGTAGTTGATAACCTAGAAGAAATGTTAGAGCGAGGTTGTAATTGGTTGGATGATTACTTTGTTACCCGTCCTGATATGCGAAAAGAAATTTGCCCTGAGAATAAATAGCCACGCTACACTTTATTAGGGTTGAAGAGAAAGTGCGATCGGTTTATTGTTGATGGGATAGAGTGTGATCGCATTTATTAGGTTTTGGGAATTGTGCGATCTCATTTATTGTTGAGAGGATGAAGTGCGATCGCATTTGGGTTGATGGGATAGAGTGCGATCGCATTTGTGATGTTAGGAAAGTGCGATCACATTTGTTGGGTTTGTGGATGGCGATCGCCTTTTGGTTTTTTGGAAAGTGCGTTAGCGCAGCTTAACGAAGTTATCGCTTTTGTTGGGTTTACGGGAGAGAGTGCGTTAGCGCAGCTTAATGAAGTTATCGCCTAAAACAGAGTTTTGCTTACCGCCACAACCACTCATGCAAGGATATAACATTTAGAATACTAACAATTAATCTGGGACTTTTGGCTTTTAAGCAGAGAAAATAAATGAGAAGTTGGCGGTGAGGAGTAATGCCGAAAAAAGTAAGAGAGTTGAAAGCAATGGTGTCAAAAGTTGGCTATATTCTTCAACCAGGAAGAGGTAAAGGAAGTCATACATATTGGAAGCATCCGTTATTACCCGAAGAACCCTTGACCATACCAGGTAAAGACGGCGATGATGCTCCGTTATATTTAGAAAAAAACATCCTACGGGTGCTGAAAAAACTGCAAGAAATGGAAAACACGGAAAACGAAGCAAAACAGGAGCCAGAAGAATGAACTATCACTACAGCATGGTAATTCAATGGTCGGAGGAAGATAGACTTTTTTTAGTACACTTACCTGAGTTCCCCTGGCAACAATTTCATACGCATGGTAGGACTTATGAAGAAGCAGCAAAAAATGGTCAGGAAGTAATTGAGACTTTTGTGGAAATGTTGAAAGAAGAAAACAAACCACTACCAGAACCGAGAATGCTTCCTAAAAAACCGTTGCAAGTTGCGTAAGTTAAGTGGGGGCTACGCATTTATTGTAGTTACGGAAGTGCGATCGCATTTGGGTTGATGGGAAAGAGTGCGATCGTATTTGTTAGGTTTGTGAGAAAGTGCGATCGCATTTATTAGGTTAATCCCAAACTGATGTGCGATCGCATCTCTGAATTTTTGGTTTTCTTCTGGTGTAACTCGTCTTGCCCTTTCAAAAGGAAACTCAGATTCCTGACTCATATTGTTGACACTCCCTTTTTGTCGCTTTTCTTGCACTAATTATCACAACTGGATTTAACCTTTAGCCTTCAGCCTAATGCTGAAGGCTAAACAGGAATTGGACAAGAAGCAGAAAATCTGCCTTTTGGGTATCTGAACTAAAGGTTTTTATCGCAGAGAAATTATCCGCGAGTGAGTTTCTAACTTTTCAGTCGCTGCTAAAACTTCTTGTCTTGCCCATTTATCTGCTGTCAAAATGTCATCTAAAGAGGGATTAGAACGGTTATCATTTTGATGGCGATCGCATACCCATTCGATACACCGGGGAATATCTAAAAACCGAATTTTTTCTGATAAAAATAAAGCTACAGCTTGCTCATTTGCGGCATTTAACACAGCTGGCATCGAACCACCAGCCTTACCCACAGCATAAGCTAACTGCATACAGGGATACTTTTGGTGATCTGGTTCACGGAAGGTTAAGTTTCCAGCTTTGACTAAATCTAGTCGTTCCCAGTTGGTGTAAATGCGATCGGGCCAAGATAGTGCATACAGCAAAGGTAAGCGCATATCCGGCCAACCGAGTTGGGCTAAAACTGAAGTATCTTGCAGTTCAATCAGCGAGTGAATAATGCTCTGGGGATGAATGACAATTTCGATATTGTCATAATCCAACCCAAACAGGAAGTGAGCCTCAATTACCTCCAGTCCTTTATTCATCAAAGTAGCAGAGTCTACAGTGATTTTACGCCCCATCGACCAATTAGGATGCTTGAGAGCATCAGCAACGGTTACATCTGCTAACTTTTCTACATCCCAGTCTCGGAAAGCCCCACCAGATGCAGTCAGCAAAATTTTCCGCAAGCCTCCCTTTGGCACACCTTGGAGGCATTGAAAGATTGCGGAATGTTCGGAATCGGCAGGGAGTAATTTTACACCATGTTTTTCGACTAGGGGTAGAACCACAGGGGCCCCAGCAATCAGAGTTTCTTTGTTTGCTAAGGCAATATCTTTACCAGCTTCAATAGCTGCGATCGTGGGTAGCAAACCAGCACAACCAACGATCCCAGTGACAACGGTTTGAGCATCGCCGTAGCGAGCTACTTCTATCACTCCCACCTCACCAGCCAATAAAATCGGTTGGGGATCGAGGTCAATGATAGCTTCTTTGAGCGCTGGTAATTTATCTTCTGAGCAAATGGCTGCTATTTCCGGTCGAAACTGTCGAATTTGAGCAGCCAACATCTCTACATTGTTCCCAGCTGCCAATCCCACAATCCGAAACTGATCTGGGTACTGAGTGACAATATCTAAAGTCTGAGTACCAATAGAACCAGTGGAACCAACAAGAGTAATCGCTTTCACAATTGCTTAAGGATTTACAGACAACTCCCACTATAAATTGCCGGGGACTCTTTAATAACAGGAATCACTACAATCGATACACTGATGACGACGAGGAGAGACGCAGGGAGGGGAAGAAGGAAAATTTCTCTCTGTCTCCTTGTCTTTGTGCTTGCGCCAGCCCTAATCACTTAGTTTCAAGGTTTTATAACAGATAAATCTAAAAAAATGGATGAATATTTGCGATAATAAATAAAATTGTTCTAAGCTCAAATACTGTATAAAAATAAACTTGCACATTTGGGATGCTCCCAAAAATATGACCTTGCAGAAATATTAGCTTACCAAGCTAAATTTCCTTCTCAAAAAGATGTCAAATGGGTTCTATAGGAAAATTAATTTCGCTCTCTGTAATCTATGCGTCTCTGCAATTGGTTAAGAAAGAATAAAACCACAGAGGCGTAAAGAAGCCAATGCGTTGCGGAGCAAGTGTGGTCTTCTCCCAAGGGGAGACGCCAAGGGCGATAGCGCAGCGTTAGCGAGTTATCGAGCGTCTGGGAGTTTCCCCCATGAACAACTTGCGTCGGGGTTCCCCCCGTTGTAGCAACTGGCGCAGTACAGAAAAATAAGAGTGCAAAGGTGTAAGTAATATTTAAGTGATCTGCAAAAACCTAGACTTTTTTTGATACTATTTAAGACCAGACTCTTGAAATATTGATTGACGTATGAGCAAAGGTACCCTGTTTGATAAAGTTTGGGACTTACACACCGTTGGTACACTTCCCTCAGGACTGACGCAACTATTTATCGGGCTTCACCTAATTCATGAAGTCACCAGTCCCCAAGCCTTTGCTATGTTACGCGAGAGGGGTCTAAAAGTGCTGTTTCCAGAGCGGACTGTGGCCACAGTCGATCATATTGTGCCTACAGAAAACCAGGCGCGTCCCTTTGCCGATAACTTGGCAGAGGAAATGATCGAGGCGCTAGAAAATAACTGTCAAGAAAATAACATAACTTTTTACAATATCGGTTCTGGTAGCCAGGGTATAGTTCACGTAATTGCTCCAGAACTTGGGCTGACTCAGCCAGGAATGACGATCGCTTGTGGAGATAGTCACACTTCCAGTCATGGAGCATTTGGTGCGATCGCATTTGGTATTGGTACTAGCCAAGTCCGAGATGTTCTCGCTTCCCAAACCCTTGCTCTTTCCAAACTGAAAGTCCGCAAAATCGCAGTTAACGGCACTCTCAACCCTGGAGTTTACGCCAAAGATGTAATTTTACATATCATCCGCTCACTTGGTGTTAAAGGTGGCGTAGGCTATGCTTACGAATTTGCCGGTACGACATTTGAGCAAATGAATATGGAAGAGAGGATGACTGTCTGCAATATGGCGATCGAAGGTGGTGCTAGATGCGGTTACGTTAATCCCGATCAAGTCACCTACGATTACCTCAAAGGCAGGGATTTTGCACCCATTGATGCAGATTGGGACAAAGCAGTAGCTTGGTGGGAATCCATCAAAAGTGATGCTGATGCTGAGTACGATGATATAGTGCTATTCAACGCTGCCGAAATTTCTCCTACCGTCACCTGGGGGATTACTCCCGGTCAAGGTATCGGTGTCAACCAGTCAGTGCCTCAACCGGAAGAACTGCTAGAAGAAGACCGATTTATTGCCGAAGAAGCTTACCGCTACATGGATTTATATCCTGGTCAGCCGATCAAAGGCACTAAAATAGATGTCTGCTTTATTGGTAGTTGCACCAACGGCAGAATTACTGATTTGCGAGAAGCGGCAAAAATCGCCAAAGGTCGCCACGTTGCAGAAGGAATCAAAGCTTTTGTTGTCCCAGGTTCTGAAAGGGTAAAGGAAGAAGCGGAAGCTGAAGGACTAGATAAAATCTTTCAGGAAGCCGGATTTGAATGGCGGGAACCGGGATGTTCCATGTGCCTAGCGATGAACCCCGATAAACTGCAAGGAAGACAAATCAGTGCCTCCTCCTCCAACCGCAACTTTAAAGGAAGACAGGGTTCCTCTTCCGGTCGTACATTATTAATGAGTCCGGCGATGGTCGCCACAGCTGCCATTAAAGGCGAAGTCTCTGATGTGCGCGAGTTACTGTAACCCATCTTGTAACAAAGAAAACTCTTTTAAACTTTCTTTTCTTTCCTTTGCGTCCTACCCTTCGGGAAGCCACTTCGTGTCTATGCGTTCTTTGCGGTTCGTTTCTTATAAAAATTATGGTGAGTGAAGTTAAAACAGTTTCAGGGCGCGGTATCCCCTTAGTGGGTAATGATATAGATACCGATCGCATCATTCCCGCGCGATATTTGAAAGCCGTTACCTTTGATGGGTTAGGTGAAGGCGCGTTTATTGATGACCGGACAGCACTTAAAGGTGAACATCCCTTTGACCAACCCCAGTACCAAGGGGCGAATATTTTAATAGTCAACCGTAACTTTGGCTGTGGTTCATCACGGGAACATGCACCTCAAGCGATCGCAAAATGGGGAATCCAAGCTTTAATCGGTGAAAGTTTTGCCGAAATCTTTTTCGGTAACTGTGTGGCAATGGGTATACCTTGTGTAACAGCCGATGCTGTTACTGTCAAACAATTACAAGATTTAGTGGCTGCTAATCCCCAAGCTGACGTAACAGTGAATCTGGAAACTTTGCAAGTACAAATTAGTGATTACACTGCCCCAGTTGCGATCGGTGAAGGGACAAGAAGCACATTTCTTTCTGGAACTTGGGACGCTTGCGGTCAGTTGGTAGCCAATGCTGACCAAGTTCGGGTAACGGCAGCAAAATTACCTTACGTAGGTTGGGGCAATTTTGCTGCAAGTTAGGATTTCCTTATTCTCTGGTTATCAGCCAGGGAATAAGGCACTTCTAAATAAAAAATATACTATCACTGTAGAGGCAGAGGGGCAGGGAGCAGGGAGCAGGGGGAGCAGAAATCGTGGTGAAGTCGAGAAATTGGATGATTTATTTTTTGGAGTTCCCTAAGAAAATGCCAAAAATTTTATAACCTCCATAAAAACATCAAAAATTGAAGCTTTTCGTGCTTGCAAAGAGCAATTCACCGCAAGCACAATGGAATATTCGGCAAGATGCCCACTCTACAAAATTGGATAATTTATTTTGTTGGAAATCCCTAATTCACAATCCCAAGCACACTAGCTCTGTTGAGCAACGCCAAGAAAAGCAATTTCCTCAACATTCAATACATTCAACGTGAACTGATCCCGCGTAATGGTGTAATTGTTGGAGCTGCCTAGAATGGTATAATCACTTTTGAAATCAGGCAAAATTAGCTTATCTGATCCCGATTCACCATTGATGGTGGCATTACCGTAACCAACATCAAACGTGTCGGAGCCACCTCCACCCTTAATCAAGACATCGGCAATAACACCTCCTTGGCCTAAAACGGGATTACCATTAGCATCAATTCGACGAGCTTTGAAGTAATCGTTACCGTTTCCACCATCAATGGTGCCACCTTGGATACCAATGCTGGTGCCATATCCAGTAAGGGTATCTAAGCCATCGCCTAATTTGATGATGCCACCGTTAACAATGCCTATACCTTCACCGGGCCCAAGCTCCCCAAAAGGGGTATCGTAGCTCCCTTTACCGCCCTTGCCGATACCAGTAATAGAATCGTTTCCTTGCCCTGCATCGATCACGCTACCCTTGTTGTTGGAGATGCCTACACCCCTACCTGCATTGAATGATCTAAAAGGTTCTAAACTTGCATTACTGCCGTTGCCGATACCAGTAATAGAATCGTTTCCTTTCCCTCCACTAATCACGCTAGCACCACTGTTGAAGATGCCTGTACCATCTTCTCCAGTTCCACCATTTCCAGTTCCCTTGATAGAATCGTTCCCTTCTCCTCCATTAATATTGCTGCTGTCAGTGTTAGAGATTCCTACAGCAGGCCCCTCAAATACTGCAATTCCAGTTCCCTCGATAGAGTCGTCCCCTAATCCTCCATCAATGCGGCTATTCTGAGTATTATTGATGCCTGTAGCAGGTTTAAGGTCATCATTGGATACCTCGGCTCCCTTTCCGGTTCCGAAGATTAAATCTTTTCCATCTCCTCCATTAATGTAGCCGCCCTGAGTGTTAGAGATACCTATACCGCGTGCAGTCTCACCTCGATAGCCCTCACCGGCAGTGCCAGTGCCCTTGATACTATCGTCTCCTATCCCTGCATTGATAGTGCCAGTGTTAGCAATGCCTGTGCCTGCGCTAAAATTGAAAGTCTCGTTACTGCCGGTGCTAGTACCCTGGATAGTGTCATTACCTGCTTGAGTATCAATGATTCCCTTTTTTTGAACCTCAATTCCAATTGCTGGGAATGCATTATCCTCTTGTCCTATTACAAGATCGGAACCAGAAGTCCCTATGAATGGGGGTAAAGAAACGATTAGTCTGGGCATAATATAATTTTCCGCAATTGTGTGTGATGAAGTTTTAACCCCTGAAAGTCTTGCTCTTTGAAGAATAATTCTCTAAGTCAAAATTTCAGTAGATCGAAAAGTTTTGATATCCCCTTAAAGATGCGGGGTAAGCAACTATTCTGCTAACCATGACCTGACCATTGGGATTAAGAGAAGATTTGTGGCAAATAATACTTTATAAGCAGTAGTTTATAAACAACGGTTAGGCAATACCAGATCAAGTAAACGATATGTTAATGTTCCTCAACCTAGTTAGTAACTGTTTAGTTTACGTTGGGCGCACAAACTTTATGCAGAACCTAGCAATTTTTTATAAAAGTTCATAAAAACGCTGCATAAGTCTTTTTTATATTTCTGACAATAAATATACCTTTTTTACCGATGTGCAGAGATTATAGGCTTATTCGTCAATATCCTTTCTTCAATTCAACCTTGTATCTTAGAAATAGTAGTAGACCGTCCCAACCCCCTTAAGAGGATGTTTGAAAAGTGGTATCTTGTGCTTTTAATCACATTTTTACCCCCCTTAATCCCCCCGATATATTGGGGGGAAACAAGAAAAATCTGGTTCCCTCACGCCACATGCTTCAAGTCGGGCATTGCCCGCCCAACGCAGTGGCTCCCCTTTATAAGGGGAGGGTTAGGGTGGGGTAAAAAATATGTGATACATGAATCATGACTTTTCAAATATCCTCTAAGGATAAAATCCCCGTTACAAAACGAAATTGCGTTAGCAAGGTACGAGCATCATTGCCAATTACTTTAACGTGCATCGCCAATCAAGACAAACGGCGACCAATAAAAAGGATGACGATGGTCTGCAATTAGCTTTAACTTAGCTTTTTGCAAAGCTTCACCTTTGGTCATACCCTGCTTGAGATTTTGATAAAAATCAACCATTAATTCCTGAGTTGCTTCATCATCAACCGCCCACAAACTCGCCATCACAGCTTTCGCACCAGCCCGCTCAAATATATAAGCAACTCCTGCAATTCCTACATCATTAAAATTAGTATCTACAGCAGTTTGACAGGCACTAAGAGTAATTAATTGTGTGCCTTGTAATCCTAAAAGAGCAGCATTAGCAATATCTAAGGGTTTGTCAGCAAATAATAATGTATTATTTTTTAAATCTACTTTTTTACAATTTTCAGTTTGAAAGCAGCCGTGAGTTGCTAAATGTAAAAACGAAAAGCGCAATGCTTGGGAGCTAAAGTTTTCCAAGGTAGCTTTTTTATGGATATAAACTTCACTGTCTGGCAGTATTTCTTTAATCTTTGTGACTTCTGCTTCAGCACCTGGGAGATTTTGCGGCTCACTGGTTACTGGATTACCAAATGCTAAAACAGCTTGTATGCGAGGTATAGCATTTTGCATACCTAGAGATTGCAAGGAATTATTGGAAATGCGAGTGAGATAGTTTACAGGATATTTTTGGATCAGAAATTGTTTAGTTTTATTGTCGTAAAGAGTCTCAAAAGGTAAATGGCGCAGTTGACCAGTAGCAATAATACTCAGTTGTTTAGGTGATAAAGTCTTAATTTCGCCTTCTATAGGACGAATGAGAATATCATAAAGTTCGCCGCCGGTTTCAAAGTAATCAGAATCACTATCGTCTTGTACCTGTTTTAAGTAATCGGCAATAAGTTTATTAAGCTTATTGGGTTCAAGAGATTTTTTAGTAACACTAAAATGACCTTTGGTGAAGATAAAAAAGGCTACATTATTAGGCATATCTCTCACATTAGTCAACAAGATAGGTTGAACTACAACTGTTCCTGCGGGGATGGAGGATGTAAGGTTTTTAATATCTGCGGGTGTAGTTTCAAATAGTTCTGCTACTTCAGGAAAACGGCGAGAGATACTTTCGGCTTCTGAGTAAACTTGTGTTTCTACTTGCCGAATTTTTTGGGTTAGGCTTTCGGATTGATCGCTTTGTAGTTGTTGTCGCAGTGCTTCTAATTGCTGATTTTTTTTACTCCAGTAGTCAAGAGCTTTCTGTGCTTCTGGGTTGGCAACTTTGGCATTAATGAGGCGAGTATAATCAGCAAGATCGGCTGTGGTGAATAGGTTAACCCATTCAAAAGCTTGATCGTATTTTTTTTGATTAATCAGGACATCGACTAAAGCAGTAGCACTCCAACCGTTTTGCTGTAAAAACTTTTGGCGATTTTCTCGTTGCAAACCCCGACGCATTTGTAAGCTGATTTTGAGAGATTGCTCTAAATTAGTAATGGCTTGGGTTGGTCGATTTGTACTCTGGAAGAGTACACCAATATTACCCAAGGTGACAGCTTCACCAGAGCGATCGCCCACAGCCCGAATAAGGGGCAAAGCTTGGTTGTAAAATGAGAGTGCTTTTTGCTTTTCTCCTAAAGCGTCGTAGACTCCACCGATATTATTGAGTGTAGTGGCAACACCTGTGCGATCGCCCACAGCCCGCCAAAGGGGCAGAGCTTGGTTGTAAAATGAGAGGGCTTTTTGCTTTTCTCCTAAATCGTAGTAGACTCCACCAATGTTATTAAGTGTACGAGCCTCACCAGTGCGATCGCCCACAGCCCGAATAAGTGGCAGAGCTTGGTTGTAAAATGAGAGTGCTTTTTGCTTTTCTCCTAAAGCGTTGTAGACTGCACCGATGTTATTGAGTGTAGTTGCAACACCTGTGCGATTGCCCACAGCCCGCCAAAGGGGCAGAGCTTGGTTGAAGTAATCGAGTGCTTTTTGCTTTTCTCCTAAATCGGAGTAGACTTGACCGATGTTATTGAGTGTAGTGGCAACACCTGTGCGATCGCCCACAGCCCGCCAAAGGGGCAGAGCTTGGTTGAAGTAATCGAGTGCTTTTTGCTTTTCTCCTAAAGCGTCATAGACTTTACCGATGTTATTGAGTGTACGAGCAACACCTGTGCGATCGCCCACAGCCCGATATAGAGGCAGAGCTTGGTTGTAAAATGAGAGTGCTTTTTGCTTTTCTCCTAAATCGTCGTAGACTTTACCGATGTTATTGAGTGTAGTGGCAACACCTGTGCGATCGCCCACAGCCCGATATAGGGGTAGAGCTTGGTTGAAAAAATCGAGTGCTTTTTGCTTTTCTCCTAAAGCGGAGTAGTTAAACCCAAGTCCAAGCAGTACAGTTGCTTCAATTTTTTGGTCTTTGAGTTGTCGTGCAATGGTTAAAGCTTGCTGAAATATTTGTATTGCCTTTTGATGTTCCTGTTGCTGTGACAGCTTTATCCCTTGCTCTAGCAATCTTTCTGCTTCTTGCGATCGCGAGTTTTGAGTTTGTCCCCAAGTGGGTTGAGGCATCAGTATCAGTGTTAAAGGTGTTAGATAAAAACCCACAGCTAAAAGACTGGTAAGAAGTTTTTTCATAGAGTAGCGCAGAGGTAGCTGTTTTCAATTGGGTGTTAGCAGAAGCTCTTGTTACAAACTCACGATTTTTTGCTATAAACTCACGATTTTTCGTTACAAACTCACGATTTTCTGTTACAAACTCATGATTTTCGTTACAAACTCACGATTTTCTGTCACAAACTCACGATTTTCTGTTACAAACTCATGATTTTCGTTACAAACTCACGATTTTTTGTTACAAACTCATGATTTTTGTTAGTAATGTCGAAATAAGTAAGTGCATACAGCTAGTTGTGCGTTCCTACATCTGAAATAATTCATGATTAATAAGGTTTTGCCAGAATAGTGATCGTTCTTTGTTGCGAATTGAACTGGATTTCATCTACCACATATTGCCGATTTCTCGCCACTGACTGAATACCCCGCAACTGTGCTGTAGAAACTACAGGTGGTTTGAGCTTTACGACCGCTTGACCCTGAGTAGAATTTTTGAGGGTAAATGTATTTAGGGGTATACCACTCCAAGTTACTAGTTTACCTGTGGGGCGATCGCGCTCACCCCGAATAATTTGCCGTCCATTGCTTCTGTAAACCAATGCCCCATTTTTGAAGACTACTTTTTGAATTTGGCTTAGGGGAATTGTGGCAGTTTTGCCACTACGCTGAATTGATAGTGCTTCTTGCTGTGCATCAATTCCTGTTATCTGGCCACTACTTGACTCGCCACCCTTAAAAATGACCTCTGCTAACTCTGGTAACGCTACTGGAAGTTCTAATTCATCTGCGTTGACTGGTGTCTGTGCCAACAATAAATTTCCCGTTTTGATATTTTGGCTAATTACAGCTTGAATGTTTCCGGCGATCGCTGCTGCCATTACTAAGATTGCCACAACCCATCCCTGGAAAAAAGCTTTCATGGCTTTAACAGTATATTTGACTATGTTTAAGTTTCTCATTAAACTTCAGAGGCAGATACTAAATTTCCGTAAAATTACAACTAGACAAGATCCCCGACTTCGTAAAAGTTGTCGGGGATCTGAACTTGAATTATCTCTTTTATGACTCAAGCTCCCAACCAAGAAACTAATATTTTAGGTAAATTCACAAGTGTACTGGGCTTGCTGGGTGCGGCGCTTTTCTTTGCAGGTTGGATTTACCGTTGGTCATATTTCTACTTTTTCCAACTAGAACTTAATACCCTCGATTTACCTGCACAGTCTTTTTTGATAGTTCCTCTGCAAATATTTCTTGGAGATAGTTGGGCAATATGCAAAACTGCGATCGCTTTTTTTATAGCTGCGATCGCAATTCAAGCAACGTTATGGTTAATTAAGATCATCAGCGATACGGTAGTCTCTACAAACCAATTGTTACTAAATCGCATCATCTCTGCAACTCAACACAAACGCTCATGGACAGCTAAACAGCTTAAATCTCTGGCTGAATTTAGTTCTGGGCAACTGCGCTCAGTGGAATTTCTGCGATCGCTAGTCAATGAAATAGTAATAGTATCTTGGGTATTAATAGTGATATTTTGGTTAGCTCGTTGGCAAGGCATTGCAGATGCCAGGCGGGATGCTGGTCAAAACTCTAGTTTACCTGTTGTAGCCTTAATTACACCGGAAGAAAAGTTTGCTGTGGGACGCAAACTTGATGATATATTTGCCGATCCGTCATTGAAAGGTTATCGCATTATTGGCGATCGCGGTTTATTTGATGACTTGCGAGGCAGGGAAGATAATGATATCAGCAATCCAAAAGAGCCGAGAGTCTGGCGCTTACTCTTAGAACGTGGCGGCTGGATTTATTTGTTTCGAGCATTGCCCCCAAATGCAAAATCTGATGAGCTACCCTCAGTGTTGGCAATTCAAGAAAGTGATAAGGGACATATCATCATTCGCAGTCCAGAAGTTTCTAAAACTACTTCTCCTTAAATATCTTGAATAAGTTGTTTAAATTTAGGTTAATAAAAAGTTATTTATCCTTAACCACTGTTTTATAATGCCCCTTAACTACAGCATCTTGCTCAAGTTATCGCAGATTCAGGGGAAAATTTGATGAACCAGGGGCAACGTACTCCTAAAACAAGGAGATATTTGACTGAATTAGTTCAGACTTATATTGTTAAAGCTTTACACACTGCCAGACAGTGGCGCGTGCAACTAATCCGATGGTTGTACAAATATTCTTCGTGGGGTGTTGCGTCTCTATTTTTGGTCGGACTTAGCTTGAGTATCGTGATGGCTGCTTGCTCTCCACGTAATATCGA
Source organism: Nostoc sp. ChiVER01 (assembly GCF_034531155.1). Lineage (NCBI taxonomy): Bacteria > Bacillati > Cyanobacteriota > Cyanophyceae > Nostocales > Nostocaceae > Nostoc > Nostoc sp. ChiVER01. The sequence goes on from NZ_JAVRBS010000009.1 coordinate 211,469, forward strand.
TAATACTGGTAGTGCTGGCGCTGCTTCCCAGAGTGATGTAAACCTAACATTTGTTTCCTACTCGGTTACTAGTGCAGCATACCAGCAGATCATTCCTAAATTTATCGAACAGTGGAAGAAAGAACATAACCAAAATCTCACTTTCAAACAAAGCTATGATGGGTCAGGTTCCCAGACTCTTGCCGTGATTGACGGTAAAGAAGCTGATGTGGTACACCTGTCACTTGCCCTTGATATTAACAAACTTGTTGAGGCAGGTTTTATTCAACCGGGATGGGAAAAAGAAGCGCCTAATGATGCAATTGTTACCAAATCTCTAAACGCGATCGCCATTCGTGAAGGTAATCCCAAAAATATCAAAACTTGGGCAGATTTGGCACGAAATGGCGTAAATGTGATGACACCTGACCCTAGAACCTCTGGCGGCGCTCGCTGGAATTTCCTTAGTCTGTGGGGTTCTGTGACAAAAACCGGCGGAAGTGAAAATCAAGCGATAGACTTTATCTCCAAAGTTTATAATAATGCACCTTTGTTGCCCAAAACTGCTCGCAATGCCAGCGAACTGTTCTTCAAAGATGGTGAAGGTGATGTTCTGCTCAACTATGAAAATGAGATGATTTTATCGGCACAAAATGGTGAAAAAGTCCCATTTGTTGTGCCTGATGTAAATATCTCTATCGATAATCCTGTTGCTGTTGTAGATAAAAATGTCGATAAACACCGAACTCGCCCGATTGCCGAAGCGTTTATCAAATTTCTTTACACCCCAGACTCGCAACGAGAGTTTGCCAAATTGGGATTTCGTCCCGTTGACTTAACCATCGCCAAAGAAACGGCAGCCAATTTTCCCAAAATTAAAACTATATTCAAAGCTCAAGATTTAGGAGGCTGGGACGAGATTCAGAAGAAATTCTTTGATGAAGGTGCAATTTTTGACAAAATTCGAGCTAAAAAATCTTAAAATTTTCGTTATCGAAACAGAATTCAGGAGTCAGCAGTCAGAATTCAGTTGGGTATTCTGACAGAAATTGCAGATATCGCAGCGTCTCGTAGAGAGCGTCTTGATTCTGACCGGAGCTTTCGCAGCCTCCGGCTTTGCTCCTAAATTCTGACTTCTGAATTCTGACTTCTGAATTCTTCTTCAACCAATCATCTTCTCTAAAGCGATTTGCAAATCTTTTGTCAAATCGCTCACACCTTGTCTAGCCGCCAAGCGATCGCCCTGACAATTTTTCCAGCGTTCGGTTACTGAAATTGGCTCCCCTACAGTTATTTGTGTCTCTCGCAAACCTAACCGAGGTCGCCCCGGAAGTGTTGTATCCTGAATTCTAGAAAGCATATCGTATACAAGCAAAGCTGTTTCTGCAAACCGTTCTGCCGTCGGTTGTTCCTGAATATAAGTAGCTGTGACTGCAACAAAACTCTCCACTATCCGCATGTGGCGCATTCGCAAGTCTGCTTCTTGAGCAATCCAGTCTGCCAAGCCGCGTTTAAAGGGTGGTAAAGCATTGATATCTGGCAAATCTTCCCGATAAATGTAATTCCAGCCAGCCTCTTCTAAGCGGCGACAGCGATCAATGGGATTTCCCTGTGCTTGAACTCCAAAATATTGTTCGGCAACTTGTAAAGCCTTATCTAGCAAGCGATGAAGCCGAGCAATTAATACTTGATTCGGACTAGCAGATTCATCAGTTGAGATGGTTTTTGGGATATCTTGATGATAGAAGCGACGATAAAATTCTTCCATCTCGGTAATCAGATATTCTGCCAATCTACAGAGGCGTTGATAGTAAATTTCTTTGCCATCGCCTTGCTCAATTTCCATTGGCGGCAAACCACTATCAGCTTCTAACTTACTTAAGAGCCAATCCAGTTTAGACCAAGGTGGTTCAACGTAGCGATATTGGATAGCGATCGGCACAATAATTACAGTCTCAGTCCGATTAGCTTTTTGCAAGTCTTCTACACACCAGAACCCCATTTGAGCAACACCAGGTTCTAAGGGGCTAACAATACCACTATGACCATTTGTACCGCCTTCTGGGGCCACTGCGATCGGTAATTCACCATTAGTAAACAACTCCCGTGCAGTTTGAATAGCTTGGCGATCTAGTCGTCTACCGCGATGAACCGGCACACCTCCTAACCGAGAAAACAACCAACCCAGCCACTTCCCAGCCCAAACCGTCATACCGCGATCGTAGAGAAAATAGCTGTGAACAAGCGATCGCAGTGTAATACCTTTCTGACGAGCAACCTGTGGCACAATGCGCGAAAGCAAATACAGCATACACAGGGGATCTTCCACCTCTGGATGGCGAAATGCCAGCAAAAAGCGAATTTTTCCAGCCTGGAATTGTTGATAAAGTTCAGCTAACACCTCAACATTCTTGGCTTCAACACGCACAATACCAGCCGTTAGCCAAGGGCGAGTGCGGAACCGTAGTGCGATCGGCAGTAACCACCGAACAATTTGGAGTACCAGCGAGTTCAACCGTTGGGGAATGAATTTTAATGGTGGTTGAGTAGACTGAATCGATCTAGGCAAGTCGCTCTCCAGATTGTATTTCTAGCGATTGTACAACGTGGGATATTGGTTTTGCGTCAACCCGTAGCCATTTGTTGTTAAACATCCCTCAGATTTACCTTTCCAACCATAGAACTACGTGCGATCATTAGTAGAGAGTATCTCTCCCAATCATTATTAAGTTAGGGTCTTTATTTGCTTGTTTGACGATATTTTATACTGAAAATAGTAAAACCCTTATAGAATAAATATTCTTAAAAGTTTCATAATAAAACCCCTCCCAGAACTTTTTGGGAGGGGCTTTACAAACATTTAATAGTGAAATTTTAAAATACTATTGACCATTTGTACCTAGTTGTTCTGTAGAATATCGCACTATATTGGATTGAGTAGCCAGTGTTCCGTTTGTTAGAGCAGTAGCACCCTGTTCTGTGCCTATTATAAATGCCTGACTACCAACACCATCATTGAGTGTTCCGTTTGCTAGAGCAGTAGCACCCTGTTCTGCACTTCCTATAAATGCTCCTCCAACTACTGCCATTGAATCAGAATCACTTAGTTCTTCAAACAGGTTTGTTTCGATTTGGTTAGCCATGATGCCTCTAAGTACTTATGAATAATGATTGCGTACTAAAAAATAGTTTATGTTAGCCTGCTTGTTATCAAACTCACATTATTGCCATAAACAGGCTAATTATAGCCATAAACACCCTAATTATTAAGTACGACTTTAGATATATTATTTTACTTTTTTGATAAATAAATTTTTAGGTACTTGTCCAATATCACCAATACCGCTCTGTTTACTCCAATACTACTATTACTTAAAAGCAAAGCTACCAATAGAACGTTTGATACAGAGGGGATAAGGGGGAACAAAAAAATTCCCCAATATTTTCGCCTCCACTGAACGAACCACCTCACGCTTTGCTGGCATTGCCTAAGATTCATATTTGATGTTTTTTGTCAATTCGTAAGTCCTATGGATGTTTAGGAAAATTTCGGAATAAATAGACCAATACTGCTAAGTTCAATACAAGAATCAATATTTTTATAGGAGAAATACCCCGAATTAATTCATAAATCTCTGGTGGAATACTGATACCCACAAGTCCCAACACCAAGACATGTGCCCAACGCTTTTCGTACCATAAACCAACGGCTTCAATACTAGTAACAATAGCATAGACTCCTGTTCCAATACCGCTAAATGCCAAGGTTCGGGGATTTAAATTGATAACTTTCTTTAAAAGCCAATCAATAATTATCGATTTACCTTCTAAAACATAGTTTTCTGAAAACACCTCTAGAGCTTGGTAATTTTTTAATGTCAATAATAAAGCGATCGAAGTAACCATAAGCAACAATGCGGCAAATGATTTGTAAAGAACAATTGCCACTAAACCCAATGGACGCTTTTTCAAACAACCTCCTATATAGATATAGCAATCTTATTTGATTTTTGAACTTATTTGCGTGGTGCGCGATAGGCAGGGAGTAGGGAATCAGCCTTTTCCAGTTGAGGGCGAGTTCTTTCACCCAATCAATCGGAGTTCTATAGAACCCAAACTTTGATTGACTTGTATGTGCGTAGGCCAGCAAAACCGCAGCGATCGCAAATTAAGATAAATTATATCCAATGGAGATTAGCGGACTCGAACCGCTGACATCCTGCTTGCAAAGCAGGCGCTCTACCAACTGAGCTAAACCCCCATAAAATTGAAGTAGTAGGTAACTTTGGTTGCCGTTGTTATTGTAACTTATATTGTTCCATTACCAAAGGGATGAAGCCAGAAAATATCCAAGTTGTTGCAGCACTGTATAAATTCGTCAAGCTCCCAGATTTTGCCGAGAAGCGAGAGCCTCTGCTGTCTTACTGCCAAACGCAAGGTGTGAAGGGGACAATTTTGCTGGCGCAAGAAGGCATTAACGGTACAATTGCCGGTTCGCGTCAGGCGATTGATTCTGTTCTCTGCTTTTTGCGTACTGACCCTCGTTTAGCAGACCTAGAATACAAAGAGTCTTATACCGAAACTCCCCCTTTTGAGCGAATGAAGGTGCGGTTGAAGCAAGAAATTGTTACTTTGGGATTGCCTGAAATTGACCCAAATGAACAAGTTGGCACTTATGTCAATCCTCAAGAATGGAATGATTTGATTTGCGATCCAGAAGTAACCGTGATTGACACCCGCAATGATTATGAGGTGAATATCGGTACTTTCCAAAGAGCAGAAAATCCCCAAACTGGCTCATTCCGGGAATTCCCCGATTATGTGCTACGCCATCTCGATCCAACTAAACACAAAAAAGTTGCTTTATTTTGTACAGGCGGCATTCGCTGTGAAAAAGCCTCATCCTTCATGCTTGCCCAAGGCTTTGCAGAAGTTTATCATCTCAAGGGCGGTATTCTCAAGTATTTAGAGGAAGTTCCAGCACAGGAAAGTTTATGGGAAGGGGAATGTTTTGTCTTTGACGATCGCATAGCTGTCAGTCATGGGTTGGAGGAAGGAAGTCATGAGCGATGCTTCTGTTGTGGATATCCAATTTCTGAGTCAGATCAGGTATCTCCAAAGTATGAACAAGGTATCTCCTGTCCCTATTGTTTTGATAGCCTCACCGATGAAAAAAGAGCGCGTCAGCAAGAAAAATGGCGGCACTACCAAACCCAAGTTCTTAATTCCAAAAATCGGGATGGAAGTTAAAGAAGAATTCAGAATCCAGAATTCAGAATCCAGAAGCTTCAGTTAAGGATAATTCAGGATTTAAGGGCAATATTACTGTAAATGTAGTACCGATTTCAATTTGACTTGTGACGCTAATTTGACCTCTGTGAGCATCAACGCACCTTTTAACGATTACTAACCCTAATCCTGTACCCTGAATTGATTGAACATTTGAAGCTCGGTAAAATGACTCAAAAAGTCGCGCTTGGTCTGGTGCAGGAATTCCTATACCTTGATCTTGAATATGAAAAATTGCTACTTGAGCAATCGGGTCGCAGATTAAATCAAACTGAATCTTCCCACCTTCTGGAGAATATTTAACTGCGTTTGAGAGGAGATTTTCAAACAGGTAATGCAAGAGTCCTTCATCCATTACGGCATCGGTGCGATCGCTATGACAAGTAAAAACAATTTCATACAGCCTATGTTCAACAATAGAAAAATCTTCGATTAACTCTCGACAAAATTGTTCTAAGTTAATTGGTGCAGGGTTGTATACGAGTTTTTCTGCTTCCGCTCGACCCATAAACAAGACTTCTTCCATGAGTTTTTCTAGAGATTGCACAGCACCTTGAATTCGCTTTAAATAAATGGCTCTTTTCGCATCTGTCAAATTTGCTCCTTGCATTTCTATGAGTTCCACTGCTGTTTGAATAACAGTTAAAGGATTACGGAACTCATGAGATACGGTAGAGATAAATAAGGACTTGAGACGATTAAGTTCTTGCTCTTTCTCCAAGGCTTGCTCTAGAAATTTTGTTTGGCGTCGTTCGCTAAGATCCCAGAAAACAATTACTACACCATCTATCTGGTCAAGTCGTCGCTTTAGTGGTGAAGCACTATCACCAATTGGAACTCTTTTCCCTTCTCTTGTAATTAGAGATGTGAATTCCCCTAAATAAACAACCTCTTGATCCCGCAGTACTTTTGTTACTGGGTTTTCTAATGTAGTTCCTGTAAGTTCATCGACAATATGAAAAATTTTCGCAGCCTCATTTCCTAAAGCATCTTTTTGCTGCCAGCCAGTCAACGCTTCAGCTGCGGGATTCATAAATGTTATTATTCCCTGCTCATCTGTAGCGATTACAGCATCACTCATTGAGTTTAAAAGGGTTGCTAACTGATCTCGATTCTCTCGCAGTTCACGCTCTAATTGATGTTTTAGAAGACCGATTTCGATCGCTATTCTTAAATCTTTTATAGTAAAGGGTTTAACGATATATCCAAAAGGTTGGGTAATTTTAGCTCTTTCTAAAGTATGATCGTCACCATAAGCGGTTAAAAAAATTACAGGAACGTCTAACTGTTCACGAATAAGACCGGCAGTAGTAATACCGTCTATCTCACCTTTAAGAATAATATCCATTAATACAAGTTCTGGTTGAGTTTCCGATGCCTTAGCAATGGCAACTTTTCCCGATGAAGCTGTACCCGTAACAATGTATCCTAGTTGTCTGAGTTGGCTGGCAATAGTTCTAGCCACAATCACTTCATCTTCAACGACTAAAATCCTAGCTTGGCCCATTTGGTATTTACTAATGCAAAGTTAACTGCGTGAATTTAATTTTGAATACTGTTCCGTGATTGCGTTCTAGAGTAATGTCGCCTTCAAGCTGTTCTGTAACCAAGTCATACACTAACGACAGTCCCAAAGAATCAGTAGTTGTCCAATCTAAATTATCTGGTAAACCGATCCCATTATCTCGGATAGTCATCTCGATACTATTATCAACATTACGTAAAGCAATGCTAATTATGCCTGCTTGTTGGTTAGGAAAAGCGTGTTTGAGGGCATTGGAGATTAATTCGTTAATAACTAGTCCACAAGCAATAGCTTGGTCAGCATTCAAGCTAACTGAATCTATATCGGTTTCTAGAGCGATTTTTCCAGGGTATATTTGATAGGAAAATAGTAAACTTGCTGCCAAATTCTCGATATAGTCAGCAACATCAATTTGTCCAATGTTAGCGGAAGTATATAAATTTTTATGGATTAGAGATATTGACTCAATCCGGTTCTGACTTTCTCGAAGAGCTTTGATGGCTTCTGGATCTTTGAGTGTTTGAGACTGGAGTTGTAATAAACTGGAGACAATTTGCAGATTATTTTTGACTCGATGATGAACTTCTTTTAATAAAACTTCTTTTTCAGCCAAGGCATTTTTTAACTTTACTTGAGCTTTTTGTCTTTGAACAAGTTCAGTTTGAGCTTGCTCAAGGATGCTGGATTGTTGAATTGCGATCGCTAATTGGACTGTTAATTGATCGAGCAAATCTAATTGATTTTCTTCCCAGTGGCGGAAACCAGAGCATTGGTGAGCAATCAGTAAACCCCAAAGGTGAGAGCCTAGATTTTGAGAGCTTACTTCTAGTAAGATGGGCACGACTAAATTTGCTTTGACTTCAAACTGTTCTAACAAGCGAATATGGCAATCACTTAATCCTGCTTCATAAATATTAGCGATCGCTCTTTTACGTCTTTGATAATACTCCACTCCTGCGCCTGTTTGAAAACATGTATCATGAATCTGGACACCTAAAGAAGCAGTCCATCCAGGTTCCACCGATTCCGCCACAATTGTGCCGATCATCTCTGGGTCAAACTGATAAACTACCACTCGATCAACCCCAAGTAAATCTCGCACTTCTTCAACTGTTGCATTCAGGATATCTTGGAGATTCAATGATTGACGAATCCGTTGAGCAACAGTTCGCATCAATTGCTCTCGCTCGGCTTGAGCTTTGAGAGCCTGTTCAGTTCGCTTACGTTCTATGATGTCTTGCCCAATACCGATAATTTGACCGTTGGAAAGTTTAACATTAGTCCAAGATGTATCCAATAAACGACCATCTCGTACCTGAGTTCTAAAGTCACCCCAGTTGCGTTGTGCAGACTGAATAAAATTAATTACATATTGTCGATATTCAGGATTTGGATATAGCGCTTCTAGGACATCGCCACCTTGGAAGTCTTGAAATTTCCAGCCTAAAGCATTTTCCCATTCTTGGTTCACCCATTGAAGTTGACCATTGGTATCAAAAAGTGCAATCATCAACGGTATACTTTCAAAAACTATCTGCAAAAAGTTATTTTGCTCTTGAAGTTTTGTTTCTAAATTTTTGCGTTTTGTAATATCATAAAAGACCGTTAAAATCGCTGTTTCATTATTAAAATTTAAATATTGCAGTGAAGCGATCGCCCAAAAACAAGTTCCATCTGCTCTTTTTAATTGAAGTTCATAGTTATGAACAAAGTCATGTTGATTCAAGGCTTCTAATAGGAACTTGAAATCGGCTGATTTATAGTATAAATCTAAAACTTCTCGATTAATGAAATCTTTTCTTGAAAATCTAAAATTTTTAATGAATTCTGGATTAGCATATAATATCAAATTGTTAGATACACTCGAAATAATTAATGGAATTGGAATGGCTTCAAAAATGACTCTAAATCTCGCTTCACTTTCTTGAAGTTTTCTTTTGATTCGTTTATTTTCTGTTATATCTTGTATATTAACCAACCGAGCGTTATAACTGGCATAGTCTATTTTATGTGTGATAATTTCAACATCAATAATCTCTCCAGATTTTCGCCGATGTTGCCATTGTCCAGAAAAATGTAAGTTAGACTGCCTTTCTCTTAAATATTCTATAAATATAGGCACATCTTCTAAAGGGCGAATATCAGTTATTCGCATTTGCAAAAACTCTTCTCGTGAGTAGCCATAGTGGACAACAGCAGCTTCATTTACATCTAAAAATCGCAGATTATTTTGGTTATATACCCACATTGGGTTAGGATTTTTAGAGAAAAGAAGATTAAAACTCCTTTGGCTATCATCAATAACTTTTTGCCGATGTAACTCTAAATATCTGATTATTTGTCTAGCTAACTGTTGTAAGGCAACTTGCTCTTTAACAGTCAAATTTCGCGGTGCAAAATCAATTACACAAAGACTACCTAATGCAAAGCCGTTGGAGGTAATTAGAGGAACACCTGCATAAAACCGGAAATAATGATTTGATGTTACAAAGGGATTTGTCGCAAACCGTTCATCTAACAAAGCGTCCGGGATGATTAATATTTTGTTTTGTAAAATAGTATAATGACCAAAAGAAATGCTTCGAGGAACTTCCGCTATAGTTACCCCAATTTTTGACTTGAACCATTCCCGTTCTGCATCAACTAGGCTAATAAGAGCGATTGGTGTTTCACAAAGATTAGCAGCTAGTTGAGCTAATTCATCAAAAATTTCTTCTGGTGGTGTATCTAAAATTTGATACTGATTAAGCACTTCTAAACGCTGGCTTTCATTCTCTGGAGATAGCATTAGGGGTTGTGTAAAAAAACTAATTTTTAGTACTAGATTTCATTTGCTGTAATCTAAAAATATAATTAATTTTCTGTAAAGTATGCAAATATTATGATGTATTAAATTTGCCTGCAATTTCAATGTGGAATAGCTGATAATTTCTCGATAAAAAACCTTAAGAGCAGCATCTACGCTCTTTGATACTTAGAAGTAAAAAATAAGTATTTGTATTTAAAGAGACTTACCAAAAAAGTATATGTTGCTTGAATCTTCATAGGAATCTGGCACTGTAAAGTATGTTTGATAGTTTACACTAAGCAAGGATAACTTGTATATATACGCAAAGAACACAGAAAAACTCTCTGCATTCTTTGCGCCTCCAGATTATTTTTATCTTGGGCGTCCCAATGTAGTGATATAGAGAACAGCTTCATCAGTAGGGATACCCAAAACTTCATTTACTTGGTCATCAAAGAAACCACCAATACCACTAACGCCTACATTTAGGTGTATAGCTGCTAAATTTAAGCGTTGTCCTAAATGGCCTGCATCCAGATGTAAGTAACGGTAAACGCGATCGCCATATTGTGCGATCGCAGCTTTTAAATCGGCTGTATGGAAAAGCACTGCTGCTGCATCCCGCCCCAATTCTTGCCCCAAACAGAGAAAATGTAACTCTCGCCGAAAGTTTTTAAAACGAATTTGGCGTAATTCTTGGGCTTTGGGTGCGTAATAATAACAACCTGCATCCAATCCTTTAACTCCGGAAACAGCAATAAATGTTTCTATTAAATTCAAATCAAAGTAATCTGGAGAAATATCTAAACTTTGGTCAATGTAATTTTGCGGTTGGTAAGTGAAATCGAGTAAACCCTTTAATTCATCGAAAGTTAAATCATCACCATTATAAGCGCGGGTAGAGCGTCGCTTATACATAGTGGTTTCCAATTCTGATAGCTTTTGTCCCCAATCTATAGGCGCAGTGGTGGTAGGAATTTTCAAACAGAAAGGAAAGTTATATTTATCCTCTAAAGATTTTTCTTGTTTAATAGCTGGTAGATTAAGATTGCCAGTTACACCTGATTGGATCTGGGTGTGTCGATGGAAATATGTCAGCAATTCACCATCGGGAATTTCGGGATAACTGGTTTCGGTGGTAGAAGGTAAAGCAGTACATCCTAATGGTAAATTTTGATTGACATCTAACAAATCTGCCAGAGGTAAAACAGCGATCGCACCTTCTTGTTGTGGATCAATATAAAGCAGATCGTTTACCGATTCATCCACAAAACCGCCGATTAAATGGGGGCGATAGTCAGTAATCGCACCAGCTAACTCGATATTGCCCAACAGGTGTCCCGTATCTAGAAAAATCCGCCGATAAGCCCGATCTTCATAGCGCCACGCAGAACGATAGAAAACCGCAGTCACAATAATTGCTAGTTGAGTATTTTCTAGGGAAGGATGCCAGAAACAAGCTGATTGGAGATTTTGCCAAACATCACTTTCCCAATAATGCATGAGAGAATGAGTCCGACACTGGTAGTTATATAGACCAGGTGGCAATAACGCCGTACCACGAGAAACCACATACACCTCAGCCGGGTATAATCCGCCTGCACTGGGAGCAGCACGTAAATACACCGCGCTACCCATAGAAGGCATTTTCGCCGTCAATCCATAGCTGCGAAACAGCAGGCGTGAAAGTCTTTGCCACCATTGAGCGTCTGGGTTATTAGCAAATCCCTCTGTTTTTTCTTGGATATAGGGTTTGAGATCAAAAGTATAGCCAATTTTGTACTCTTTGAAAGGCACTGGTTGTTTAGCCCAGTCTAACTGCTGACTTTTGGAGGCGAGAGTCTCAGGGTTGTATTTAGTCCGTTCGTGGTAATGCTGGGCAATTGATTGGTGTAATTCTGGCATAGTACTTTTAATATCCTTGGGGCATCCTTTTTTTGATCTTGGCATTCTTCAGCCTCATTGTTTCGTGTCAATTCGTACAATCCTCATAGTCATAAAGTGGTAATTGGTAACAACTGGATTGGGCGATGGGGCATTGGGCATTGAGGAGGCAGGCGTTAACTTAACCGTATTGAACTATAAACCTTTATATTGAAGATTATGTGGCGCTTCGATTCATGGCAAATCGCTGACCTTAATCTGCCACATTCAACACTAACTCTATGCTGATTAATCGCAAGAGGATCGTAGACTATGACCGAGACAGTACAGAAACTTAGGCTTGAACTATCTCAGCTATCTATGCAAGAACGTGCAGAGCTTGCTTACTTTTTGATCCACTCTTTAGATCAAGATTTTGACGATAACGCGCAATTTGCTTGGGATGTTGAGTTAACGAGAAGAATGGAAGAGATTAGTAGTGGAACAGTTTATGGTGAACTATCAGACAAGGTATTCACTGAACTGCGAGAAAAGTACTCGTGAAGCAGATCATTATTCACAGTGAAGCTAGAGCAGAGCTAGATAATTCAGTCGCCTACTACGAGGGGCAAAAGGCTGGCTTAGGGCTAGATTTATTATCTGAAGTGGAGCAGGCTATTGGCAAAATTCAGCAAAACCCAAGCATAGGAACGCCGTACAAAATTGCCGAGTTGCGTCGCCACGTTCTTCAGTGTTTTCCCTATCTCATCTTCTACGCAGAGTTCGAGGAGTTTATTTGGGTCGTTGCAATAGCTCATGGAAAGCGTAGACCAGATTATTGGAGGAAACGACAGGTTGAATGATACTTTAGAGGGCAAAAAATAAACTTATTAATTTATCTTAACTTTTCACAACCGCCGAATTGCAATTTCCAACCCTTCACATACACCGCTAAGAAAATCTAAATTTAAAGTAGCGATCGCATCACTAGCTTTGTGATAATGAGGATTTCGCAAGAATGCCGTATCTGTCACCATCATTGCTGGATAGCCCAAATCCCAAAAAGGGGCATGATCGCTAAGTCTGGTTTGGGGAACTATTAAACCCCGATTCGGCACAGGTAGCCATTGACTAGGTACACCAGATTTGTGAATATTACGGCTCATGCCAATTAAGTCAGGCAATGTTCGCAAATTACCAATTAAAGCAATAAAATCGCCTCTGTCTGGGTAGAAGCGTTCCAGAGGAGGGGGGTAACTTTGAGAACCAGGCACAGAATCGGTATAGCCCAACATTTCTAGGGAAATCATTAAGCGTAGCTGTTGCTTTTGTTCGTGCAACAGGGCTGCATAATCAGCACTACCTAGTAAGCCGTATTCTTCCATGTCGAAAGCAACTAGCCTTAAGGGATATTTTGCAGCTTGGGCAGCAAACTTTCTGGCTAATTCCAGCAACACCGCCACCCCAGTGGCATTATCATCAGCCGCTACTGTTCCCGGAACGCCATCATAATGAGCGCCAATTAAAATCGGTGGCAAATCCTTTTTTTGTCGTCTCTCTTGGGAAGGTAAATTTAGTATCAAGTTATTACAAGCTTTACCCCTGACTTCAAAGGTGTGGATTTCCACACTCCCCCATTGGGAAAATTGCTGGCGAATGTATTCTTGGACAAAAAAATGTCCAGCCGTTGCCATGTAAGGATCGCGTTCTCGCGCGATCGCAGCCAGGGAAGTTTGTAATCGCTCTGTTAAATTCAAATGTTTAAAATAGTGGCAATATTAAGGTTTTCAGGCACTCAAACAAGTAAAGCAAGTATTATTAAGAGTGCATTTACAAACTTGCAGATACAGTACATAGAAAGGATAACAAGAATTTAGGCTGCTTGGACATACCAATCATCGTCAATGCTATCCTAGTCTTGCAACTATCTGCTCTAGCTGAACTTCTTAGCTTATTGCCTTAATGATGACTATTATACCATTGAGGTGTTTTCATCCAATAGCACAAAGCTAGAGGTAGTTCTGCCCAATCATAATAAATATATAAGTAAGACACTTTAGGAGAAGAGTAACGCATGGGCAAGGTAGTCGGCATCGACTTGGGTACAACCAACTCAGTAGTCGCCGTTATGGAGGGTGGCAAGCCGGTGGTGATTGCCAATGCAGAAGGAATGCGAACAACCCCCTCCGTAGTTGGCTTCAGCAAAGAAGGCGAAAGGGTAGTTGGGCAAATGGCACGGCGACAAACCGTCCTCAATCCACAAAATACTTTTTTCGCAGTTAAACGCTTCATTGGGCGCAAGTATGGCGAACTTAGTCCAGATTCTAAGCGTGTACCCTACACCATCCGCAAAGACGAAGTAGGCAATATTAAAATTGCCTGTCCCCGGCTCAATAAGGATTTCGCCCCAGAAGAAATTTCGGCAATGGTGCTGAAGAAATTGGCCGACGATGCTAGTCGCTATTTGGGTGAACCAGTAACAGGGGCAGTAATTACAGTACCCGCTTATTTTAACGATTCTCAACGGCAGGCAACCCGCGATGCTGGCAGAATTGCCGGTTTAGAGGTGCTGCGGATTCTCAATGAACCGACTGCTGCATCTTTGGCTTATGGATTAGATCGGGGTGACACGGAAACTATTTTAGTATTTGACTTAGGTGGCGGCACTTTTGACGTATCGATTTTAGAAGTAGGCGATGGCATATTTGAAGTTAAAGCTACCAGTGGAGACACGCAACTTGGTGGTAACGACTTTGACAAAGTAATAGTAGATTGGTTAGCAGAACAGTTTCTGGAAGCCGAAGGGGTAGATTTAAGACGCGAGAGACAATCTTTACAACGTCTGATGGAAGCGGCGGAAAAAGCCAAAATTGAGCTTTCTGCTGTCAGCGTCACCGAAATTAACTTACCTTTTATTGCTGCCGATCAGGAAGGCCCTAAACATCTCGAAACTCGTCTAACGCGTTCTCAATTTGAAGGCTTGTGTGGTGATTTGGTGGGGCGATTGCGGACACCAGTGAAACGCGCCCTCAAGGATGCCGGACTCTCATCCAGAGACATTGAAGAAGTGGTGCTAGTTGGGGGTTCTACACGGATGCCAATGGTGAAGCAGCTAGTACGGGACTTAATTGGCATAGAACCTAACGAAAACGTTAACCCTGATGAAGTAGTGGGAGTGGGTGCAGCAATTCAAGCAGGCATTCTTGCAGGCGAACTTAAAGATGTGCTGCTTTTGGATGTTACACCCCTTTCTATGGGATTGGAAACCATCGGCGGCGTGATGAAAAAACTCATTCCCCGCAACACCACCATCCCAGTTCGTCGCTCTGACATTTTTTCTACGTCCGAAAATAACCAGAATACTGTGGAAATCCACGTAGTCCAGGGCGAACGGGAAATGGCAGCAAACAATAAATCTTTAGGACGTTTCAAGCTGTACGGGATTCCACCAGCGCCACGAGGAATTCCCCAGATTCAGGTGTCATTTGATATTGATGCTAACGGGATTTTACAGGTAACAGCCTTAGATAGAACCACTGGGCGAGAACAGAGTATCACTATTCAAGGCGCTTCCACCTTGAACGAGTCAGAAGTGAATCGGATGATCCAGGATGCTCAGAAATACGCCGATGTCGATCGCGAACGTAAAGAACGGGTAGAAAAGCGGACTCGTTCAGAGGCGTTGATTTTCCAAGCAGAACGACAGCTTAGAGAAGTAGCACTGGAATTTGGTATGCAGTTTGCCCGAAACCGCCGCCAAAGAATTGATAATATTTGCCGAGACTTAAAAGAGAGTCTTAAGGAAAATAGCGATCGCGGTATTGACCAAGCCTACGCCGATTTGCAAGATGCTCTCTATGAGCTAAATCGGGAAGTCAGGGAAACTTATGCTGAAGATGAAGATGACGACTTGTTTGGTACAATCCGTGACATCTTTACTGGTGATAAAGATAAAGAACGCGACTTTCCCAGAGATACATATCGGGAACGCGACTCATATAGTAGGGACTATGGCAGAGATTACGGTAAAGACTATGGCAGAGACTATAGTCGAGATCGTTCTTCCTCTTATGAAAGCCAAAGCCGTCCGCCACGCAAATCCCGCCCCAGCTACCAAGATAACTGGGATGACGAAGAAGACAATGATTGGTTGTAATACTTTTAATAAAAGCGAAAAGTGAGGAGTGAGGAGTTAAAAATTAAATCTTTCAACTCCTAACTTCTGTACAGACGCGATCAATAGCGTCTCTACTCCTAATTAATCCAAAATTCAAAATCTAAAATTTAAACAACTGACTATGCAAAATTTGTCTAATTTCCGCGATTACTACGAGATTTTAGGAGTATCTAAAGACGCCTCTGGTGAGGAAATTAAAAAGGTTTATCGGCGTTTAGCAAGACAATATCACCCCGATCTCAATCCGGGTAACAAAGAATCTGAGGAAAAATTTAAGGATATTGGCGAGGCTTATGAAGTTCTTTCGGACTCAGCCAAGCGATCGCAGTACGACCAGTTTAGCCGCTACTGGAAACAAAAAGGATTTGCAGGGAACAAACAGACACCAAAGGCTAAAACCTGGCAGAGTGGCGCTAGCGATCGCAACGGCAATCAAGACGTAGATCCAAGCCAATTCTCTGATTTTGAAAGCTTTATTAATCAAGTTATCGGCGTCAAAAATAAAAATACGGCAAGTAAGTCTAATAATGGCAATAATACTGATCCGTTTCGTTCCCCCAGAACAAAAGTCGCCTACACAGTTAGCACCCCACCTCGCACTACCCGTCGAGACATAGAAGCTAGATTAACGCTCCCACTAGAAAAAGCTTATCAAGGCGGTAATGAACGCATTCGTTTGGAAGATGGGCGATCGCTAGAAGTTACTATGCCTCCAGGTATGGTAACAGGTCAAACTATCCGTTTGCGAAACCAAGGGGTTGGTGGTGGCGATTTATACTTGAAAATTACCGTCACTCCTCATCCATTATTTAAGCTAGATGGTTTAAATATCCTCTGCCAAGTACCAGTTACTCCCACAGAGGCAGTTTTAGGAGGACAGGTAGAAGCACCAACTCTCGATGGCCCTGTAAAAATGACCATCCCTCAAGGAGTTAGGTCTGGTCAAAAATTCCGGCTAGGGAATAAAGGCTACCCCAGCGATGACGGTAAACGTGGCGATCAATTAGTAGAAATTCAAATAGTTACCCCGAAAAATATTAGTCAAGAAGAACGAGAACTGTACGAAAAGTTACGGCAAATTGAAACCTTTAAACCCCGTGCTGATTTACTGAGTTAGAGATGAAATAGCATATCCAGCTATTGACCAAAATAATTTGTAAATAATGATATAAGTTCCTTAATTTATCAATGGAGAAAAAATGTAATCAATATTTTAAGCCCTCTGATTTATTTGTAGGGAGTTAAATATGAATTACGAATTATTTTGACCTCAACCTTCATCTTGAAAAATAGTTTCTATATCTTGTGAGCCGTGCAATATACGTACAATTTCTATACCTTCGTCTATTGGTCGATAAAAAATTAAATAATTTTTTACCGGAAAACTTCGCAAAAAAGGTACTAATTCAGATCGTTCTCTGCCCATTTGGGGAAATTTAGCCAGTTTTGGAAAGCTTTCTCGCAGAGTATCAAAAAGTCTATTAGGAACTTTTAAATTATTTGGCGCTACATATTTCCAGATATTTTCAATATCTTACGCTGCTTGAGTAGAAATCCGAAATCGACTCATAGAGAATCGCTGTCAGCCAATTTTTCCTGCCCTCGTGCTTTAATATTTGCAAAAAAAGCCGAAAGTGACTCGTCATTATATTCAGTATACTGACCGCTCTCAAGTTGCTTAATCCCAATGCCAATCTGAGTGCGTAACGCTTCTAGCTTAAATTTTTCGAGTTCTTCCTCAAGATGAGCGAGTTTATCTATCATCTGCTGAAACGCTTGCGCTTCATGTACCACAACCTCCGCTTTTCCATTTACAGTTAGTACAAGTGGCGACTTTGTGGACTTGATCCGCTCTAGGTAATCCTTGGCATTGCGTTTGAAATCGGTGAGAGTTTGAATATTTTCGAGATTAATTTTGATATCCATCGCATCTAATTCAATGCTTTATAAAATATTTTATCAAATACTTTACCTGCTCTGTCTTCTTCCGGCTTCGCCAATCACAAAGGATTTAGAATATAAAAAATATCTTTGAGCAAGGTGACTCAAACAGCCGTGAATCAAAACGGGGCAATGCCACAAAGCAGTAAACCAACTTATTACTCCCTGCTAGGACTGCATCCCTCGGCATCGGTAATCGACATTCGTCGCGCTTATCGGCAACTGAGCAAACGCTATCATCCTGATACTACAGACTTGCCTACTGCGATCGCCACTCTCAAATTTCAGCAAATCAACGAAGCCTACGCGACCCTTAGCCATCCAGAACGGCGGTTGAGCTACGATTTCAAAATTGGCTATTCTCGCTTTGCGGTGATTCAACCACCTCCTGACTTGAACCATCCCGTCTCGCGTCATGACTGGTCAAAATCAGCTTACCTCGATCCTAGCGATCGCCCCCTCTCATCGGGCGAAATTTTTGCTTTATTTATGCTGGTGTTGACATTTGTAGGTTGTCTGATACTAGCAATTGCCATTGGCTTAACTCGTGGTGAGACTGCGATCCATTCGCCTTTGCTACAGCCAACTCCATCTGTACAACAGCAAATTAACCATGTATTGCAACTAATTACCCCTATAGTAATTAAAAACTAAAAAATTTCCTAATCCAAAATCTCAAATCCAAAATTCCTATGCCTCTTCTTCCCTCTGATACCCCTTTATATAATCATCCCCTGCCACAAATTGAACAGTGGCTAAAAGACCAAGGCTGTCAACAAGACGACACACAGAGGCATTGTTGGCATATACAGCGCCCTAATTGGAAAGCTGAACTATGGCTCGATGTTGAGCAAATCGTAGTGCGATATGTCCAATCTGGCGAAAATGGGCAAGATATCCAACGTTCATTTAAGTATTCTCTCAGTCGGGATGATGTAGAACAAGCGGTGTTTTCTGGGCCATAGATGAAGTGCTAAGTCCAATTCATCGTAAAAATGTGATTGCCAATTTTGTAAGGTATAGCTGACAAAAGCGATCGCTTACAATTAAAGTTACTCCTACTCCGACAAAAATCCATGCAAATCGTTCTGCCACCTGAAGTAGAAGCGCTAGTTCAACGTCAACTCACTAGCGGTAAATATCAGAACGCGATCGCAGTTATTCTTGCGGGCGTAAAACTTCTGGAACAGCAAGAAGACATCTATCAAGGACGGCTGCAAGACTTGCAACAAGAAGCGCGTATTGGGTGGGAAGCATCCGGGCGGGGCGAAGTTGTTGATGGCTCGGTTGCAATGGCTCAAATTCGCGCCAATGTGCAATCGCGCTATGGTGTTTCAGACGAAGCATGACACCACAATTTCGCCTTACCAAACCCGCAATTCAAGATATTGAGCAAATAGCAGATTATATTGCGAGACAATCTGGTTTGGCTCAGGCTGAAGGTTTTTTAAGTAAGCTGGACGCGAAATTTACCCAAATTGCTCAGTTCCCTCGTCTTGGACGATTACGTAATGAAATTTTACCTGGTATCCGTAGCCTCTCAATAGATAATTACCTCATCCTCTACATGCCCATAGAGAAAGATGTGGAGATTTTTCGTGTCGTCAGTGGCTATCGAGATATCAAAGCCCTATTTCACGGCTCTGATTCTTGATTTATACTTTGCCAAATCGCCGTTCGCGTTGTTGGTAGGCACATAAGGCGCGGTGAAACTCAGCTCGGTCAAAATCGGGCCAGAGAGCATCGGTAATGTAAATTTCTCCATAAGCCATTTGCCAGAGAAGGAAATTTGAGAGGCGCATTTCTCCACTGGTGCGAATTAACAAATCTGGATCAGTAATTCCGGCTGTGTACAAGTGGCTCTCAAAGACCTGTTCATTAATTTCATCGGGTTGTAGCAGACCTTGCTGGACTTGTTTGGCGATCGCCTGACAAGCTTGTAATATCTCCTGTCGTCCGCCATAATTAGTTGCTACTGAAAACCGGATACCACCATTATCTTTGGTTGCTTCCATTGAACGGGATATTTCTTGTTGAAGCGATCGGGGCAGAGCCTGCAAATTTCCTACAAACTTAATTTGCACATTCTCTTCGACCATTTCTCGCAGTTCTTGGCGTAAAACTCTTTGAAACAGAGTCATTAAAAAATCCACCTCTTCCTGGGGCCTTTTCCAGTTTTCTGTTGAAAAAGCATAAGCCGTCAGCGCCTGAATTCCCCAATCCTGACAACAGCGAAGTAAATCCTTAAGAGCATCTACTCCGCGCTTATGGCCCATAATCCGAGGTAAACCTTGACGTTTAGCCCATCGACCATTGCCATCCATAATCACCGCAACGTGCTGCGGCAATAGTTCTCGTTTTAAGTCAGTAGGCAAATCTTGCAGTTTAGTTTGTTGTGCTGTCATTTTTTATCTCGAGAAGCGGTCGATGGTAATCTGAGTAAACGTGAAACCAGTGCTAGTGTCTTACTACCTATCTGACGAACAAAACTTAACAGACCAGGAGCTACAGCTTCCCTATCCACGATTGGGGACAAAAGAGCTTCTAATGACTCTTTCAGTTTTCTAATCGTTAGGGGTCTATTTAGGGTTCCCCGTTCCGCTAAGGAAATGGAACCCGTTTCTTCAGACACAACGACACAAATGCAATTTTCGACCCGCTCAGTAATTCCCATTGCCGCCCGGTGGCGTGTTCCCAACTGGCGCGAGGCTGTGCGTCCCGAAAGTGGTAAAATTATACCCGACGAGATGATCCGTGAGCCACGAATCAATGTTGCCCCATCGTGTAACAAAGTCTTCGGCTGAAAAATTGTCTGGATTAGTTCTTTAGAAACCTCCGCATTTAGCTTTACTCCTGGCACAGAAAAATCTCGCTCATCAATTGGCCCTGTGGTTTCCACAATTAGTAAAGCTCCAATACGGTTTTTTGACAATTCTTTAACAGCCTCAACAATTTCATCAATTACACTATCAGATTTGGGGATTGCCAGCCGATCGGGTTGAAACAGCTGGCGGAATTCGCCACGCCCTAATTGCTCTAAAAAACGCCGAAACTCTGACTGTAAAGCAACTGCCATCGCTACAGCACAACCAATTACCAACTTTTCCAATACAAAACTTAGCAGAGGTAGTCCTAGTCGGCCACTTAGTGCGGAGGCTAGCATTAAGATAATGAATCCCCTCACCATCCACAGTGTTCGGCGCTCACTAATAATAACTAGTATCATGTACGTCAGCGCCAGCACTAACACAATATCCAGAGTCCCAAGTAGCAAGGACTGTGACCATCCTAGGTTTATCAGCCATTGCTTCCACCAATCTCTCATGACATCTGGATTACACTTTTGCCTCTAATTACATTTAGTCATTTGTCATTTGTCATTTGTCATTTGTTATTAAACCGCGTCTACTGTGAAAACCGTAGTTTTTTATAATGAGGCTAAAGCTCAAAACTCAAGCCACGACGGAATAATATACTCTCTTTAAAAACCCTAAGTTTCAAAATAGACGGGGTTTAGCTCCTAGCTAATGACCCTTACGGGTGACGCTCCTGCGGACGCTCGATGACTCGCTACCGCTTCGCTAACGCTACCGCTTCGCTAACGCTACCGCTTTGCTAACGCCAGTCACTCATGGGGGAAACCCCCTTGGCGCTAGCCTCTCCCTTTGGGAGAAGACCGTGCTGGCTCACCAATGACCAAGGACTAATGACTAATGACTATTTTTCAGCCTTTCTGGTAGGCGATCTTGTCGAATTAAGTCTTGATAAGTTTCACGTTGCAAAATTAAATTTGCTTCGCCATTCGCCACGACAACTGCTGCCGGTCGGGGCAAGCGGTTGTAGTTAGATGCCATACTGTAATTGTACGCACCAGTTCCCATAACTACGAGAATATCTCCTGGTTCAGTCTTTGGAAGTAGTGCATTCTTAATCAGAATATCTCCTGATTCACAATGTTTACCAGCAATTGTGACTGTTTGGGTTAAAGGTGAAGACATTTTATTGGCAACTACTGCTCGATAAACTGATTGGTATGTAATCGGGCGGGGATTATCAGACATTCCCCCATCGATCGCTACATAGGTACGAATTTCTGGGATAACTTTGGATGAACCAATAGTATAAGCAGTGACGCAAGCTGTGGCAATTAGCGATCGCCCTGGTTCACTCAATAATTTCGGCAAAGGCAGATTTTCGGCTGCACATGCTTCTTGGATTACTTCACAAATCGCCTTCACCCACTCTTCAATACTAGGGGGATCGTCTGATTCTGTATACTTAATCCCTAAGCCGCCACCAACATTTAACTCTGTGATATTTAAACCATACTTCCCGGCATCCCGTAGCCACTGCACCATAACAGCCGCCAAATCTTGATGCGGTTGGCGCTCAAAAATTTGGGAACCAATATGAGCGTGTACTCCTACACAATTAAGGGCAGGTTGTTGACTGACAAAGGTAAAAACTTCATCTAAATCATTGGGATCAAAGCCGAATTTGCTATCTAAGTGTCCCGTGCGAATATATTCGTGCGTGTGACACTCGATACCGGGAGTAAGCCGTAGCATGATGCGGATTGATTGACCAGGTTGGGCAATTTCCACAAGGGTATGCAACTCATACCAGTTATCCGCCACAACGGTAACACCAGACTCGATCGCTAAAATTAATTCTTCACGAGATTTATTATTTCCGTGAAGATAAATTTTACCGGGACTAACACCCGCTTGCAAGGCGGTGTAAAGTTCGCCTCCAGAAACTACATCGATACCCAGTCCAACAGATGCTGCGATCGCACAAACTGCTAAACAATTCCAAGCTTTTGAGGCGTACAATACTTGAGATTCGCCCTTGTAGTATTGCTTGAAAGTATCTCGGTATTGCTGACAAGCCGAGCGCAGGGTTTCTTCATCTAAAATATATAAAGGTGAACCAAACTGCTCAACTAGGGTTGTGATATCACACCCACCAATTTCCAGGGAGTCATGATTATGGACTCTGGCAGTTAAGGGTAAAAGTTCTTGATTAGGCGATGGATTTGCCTTGGTGTCGTGCCTTTGAGGTAAATATTGACTTCCAGAATGTTGAACCCCAGTGGGGTGAGTCGATACCATAACTATAAAAGTTTTCCTTGTTCAAATTACGGGCTTTGAGTTCGTCTCCCGATTCCCAGTGTACAAAGGGTTTGTAACGTTATTCAATAAAATGTGATTTCATTAGACTTAGAAATTAAATTACTGACATTAGAAAATCTCAGTGCCATTCTGGAACTTGATCAAGCTTGTTTTGGCGGACTTTGGACAATGGATGGCTACAAACGAGAATTGGATAGCCCCAACAGCGATATACTCGGTTTATTTTCTACCTCCTCCAGCACAAGTTTGCTAGGAATGGGTTGCTTTTGGTCAATTTTAGATGAAGCTCACATTACAATTTTGGCGGTTCATCCTCAATATCACCGTCAAGGTTTGGGTGCGGCTTTATTATATTCACTCATTAAGACAGCTTGCGATCGCAAAATGGAGCGAGCTACCCTCGAAGTCCGAGCTTCCAACTTGGCGGCAATATCTTTATATCAAAAATTTGGCTTCAAAACAGCTGGACGACGGCGGCGTTACTACCAAGATAACGATGAGGATGCTTTAATCCTTTGGCTCCCAGATTTACAACACCGCAAATTTAAAGCAACTTTAGACCAATGGTATTCCATTGTCAGCGATCGCCTTGAAAAATCTTCTTGGCACTTGCTTTTTAAGTAGGTAGGCGAGAAAATTTATAACTATGTCATTGCAAACGGAGCGTTCGTGCAGCGTCTCGTAGAGAAGCAAACTAAAGTAATCGCAATAATTTTGAATTTTTTACATTTTGTTATATAGTTAAGTTTATTTGTGCCTACCTACTTAGTTGGGCATTATTATATTAATTTTGAATTATTGGGGCTTGCGATCGGCTTCAGCAAAAAAATGTAACTTTGCAGCGCCTATTTTGATTTAAATATTTTATTCAAAAAGCAGGTTATATAAGAGAATAATATATTAATATTTTTTACTTGATCTTAAAAAATATATATGTTAAATATAAATGTTTGGGATTAAGTCAAGAAACCCTTAATGTAAGCAGTGAACTGTCTGTAATAAATCCCAAAAAGGCTGGTGAACTATAGCTCCTCAGTACACTAGCCAGATAAGAGTAGTCAATAGTTAACAATTAGCCCATCAACTAAAGTCATAGCTTCAAGATGTCTATAATCTGTTATACAGGCATCCAAAAGCTTTGCCTGTGCTAAAATCAGCATACCGGCACGACCGCAGATGATGGGATAAAGCCATGTTTGAGCGCTTCACAGAAAAAGCCATTAAGGTAATCATGCTGGCCCAAGAAGAGGCCCGCCGTTTAGGTCACAACTTTGTCGGAACCGAGCAGATCCTCCTGGGTCTGATTGGCGAAGGCACTGGAGTGGCTGCCAAGGTGCTGAAATCAATGGGCGTCAATCTCAAAGATGCCCGAATTGAAGTTGAAAAAATTATAGGACGGGGATCAGGCTTTGTTGCCGTGGAAATTCCGTTTACGCCACGGGCAAAGCGAGTTTTAGAACTCTCCCTAGAAGAAGCACGCCAACTGGGGCACAACTACATTGGCACCGAGCATCTGCTGTTGGGCCTAATCCGCGAAGGGGAAGGCGTCGCAGCCAGAGTGCTAGAAAACCTCGGTGTGGATCTATCTAAGGTAAGAACCCAAGTCATCCGCATGTTGGGAGAAACTGCCGAAGTTTCACCAGGCGGTTCATCCGGGCGCACAAAAACCCCGACTCTGGATGAATTTGGCTCAAACCTGACTCAGATGGCAATAGATAATAAGCTCGATCCAGTGGTGGGACGCGCTAAAGAAATTGAGCGGGTGATTCAGATATTGGGTCGCCGAACTAAAAATAACCCAGTACTGATTGGGGAACCAGGGGTTGGTAAAACTGCGATCGCTGAAGGTTTAGCTTCACGCATTGCCACCAAAGATGTCCCCGACATCCTCGAAGATAAACGCGTCGTCACCTTGGATATTGGTTTGCTCGTAGCAGGAACCAAGTACCGGGGTGAATTTGAAGAACGCTTGAAAAAAATCATGGATGAAATCCGCTCGGCGGGTAATGTCATTCTCGTGATTGATGAGGTACACACCTTAATTGGTGCAGGTGCAGCAGAAGGTGCTATAGACGCAGCAAATATCCTCAAGCCAGCTTTGGCCAGAGGTGAGTTGCAGTGCATCGGCGCTACAACCCTAGATGAATACCGGAAGCACATCGAGCGAGATGCAGCGCTAGAGCGACGTTTCCAGCCAGTAATGGTTGGCGAACCTACAGTAGATGAAACAATCGAAATTTTATATGGTTTGCGCGAACGCTACGAGCAACACCATAAACTGAAAATTTCCGACGAAGCATTGGTAGCGGCGGCGAAATTGTCAGATCGTTACATTAGCGATCGCTACCTCCCAGATAAAGCCATCGACTTAGTTGATGAAGCTGGTTCTAGAGTGCGCTTGATTAACTCCCAACTGCCACCCGCAGCCAAAGAGTTAGACAAAGAACTGCGTCAGATATTAAAAGAAAAAGATGACGCGGTGCGCTCTCAAGACTTCGATAAAGCTGGGGAATTGCGCGATCGCGAAATGGAAATCAAAGCCGAAATCCGGGCGATCGCTCAAAGCAAGACCAATGCAACTGGCACAGAACATGAAGAACCTGTAGTTACAGAAGAAGACATTGCTCACATTGTCGCTTCTTGGACTGGAGTACCGGTGAACAAACTCACCGAATCTGAATCTGAAAAGCTGTTGCACATGGAAGATACCTTGCATCAGCGTTTAATCGGTCAAGACGAAGCTGTGAAAGCAGTTTCACGAGCAATCCGTCGCGCTCGTGTCGGCTTGAAGAATCCCAATCGACCCATAGCTAGCTTTGTCTTCTCTGGGCCTACTGGTGTAGGTAAAACCGAGTTAGCGAAGTCCTTAGCTGCTTACTTCTTCGGTTCTGAAGAAGCGATGATCCGCTTAGATATGTCCGAATACATGGAGCGTCACACCGTCAGCAAGCTGATTGGTTCCCCTCCAGGTTATGTTGGCTATAACGAAGGTGGTCAGCTAACTGAAGCCGTGCGGCGGCGTCCTTACACCGTGGTGTTGTTCGACGAAATCGAAAAAGCCCACCCCGATGTCTTCAACATGCTGCTGCAAATTTTGGAAGACGGTCGGTTAACTGATGCCAAAGGTCGCACGGTGGACTTCAAGAATACCTTGCTGATTTTAACTTCCAATATTGGTTCTAAGGTAATTGAAAAAGGCGGTAGCGGTATCGGCTTTGAATTCTCCGAAGATGCCAGCGAGTCAACTTACAACCGGATTCGCTCTTTGGTTAACGAAGAACTCAAACAGTACTTCCGTCCAGAGTTCCTCAACCGACTCGATGAAATTATCGTCTTCCGTCAGTTGAGCAAGCCTGAAGTGACCCAAATCGCCGAAATTATGCTCAAGGAAGTATTTGGTCGTCTAACTGAAAAGGGTATCACCTTAGAAGTCAGCGATCGCTTCAAGGATCGGTTGATTCAAGAAGGTTACAGTCCCAGCTACGGCGCAAGGCCATTACGTCGGGCAATTATGCGCCTGTTAGAAGATAGCCTAGCAGAAGAAATTCTGTCTGGTCGTATCAAAGATGGCGATACAGCCCTTGTTGATGTAGATGAAAATGGCGTTGTCCAAGTTAGTTCTCAACAGCGTCGGGAATTGTTACCCCAAGGTGTTGAGTAAGATTTAGGGTTTGGGATTTAAATCTCAAATAAAAAATTAGAAAACGGTAGAGCAATAAATACTCTACCGTTTTTTGTGTGAAAATATCTGGAGTTAATGTTGTAAAGTGTAGGACAGGCGATACCTTCTCTGCAAGACGCTGCGCGAACGGTGAGCTTCGCTAACGCCAAAGTTTTCGGTCGCTCTACTAAAGTTAGTTAATGGTTAGAGCATCAAGTTATCCTCGTAAATGTATAACACGAAAACGCAAAATTATTGTAGTGCGGGCATCTTGCCCGCTTTCAATGTACAAATTAAATACGCAACAGCTTATCTATGCTTGAGAGACAAACATGACAGAACAAATACAAACAGAAACAAAAGTTTTCATTAGCTATAGCTGGGACTCAGAAGACCACAAAAACAATGTGTTAGGACTAGCAAATACGTTACGCTCAGAATGGGGGATTAACGCAGAAATAGATAGTTATGTTCGAGCAAAGCCTCCTTATACTCCTGTTCAAGGATGGGATGTTTGGATGTCAGAGCGAATTAAGTGGGCTGAGTTTGTGCTTATGATCTTTACTGAGACATATCAGCGACGATTTGAGGGTAACGAGGAAACTGGAATAGGTTTAGGGGTTTCGTGGGAAGGAACAATTATCAGAAACGACATTTACAAAGCTCAGTTAAGAGACACTAAATTTATCCCAGTTGTATTTTCTCGATCTGACTTGGGTTATGTTTCTTCGGAACTAAATTCCAGAGATACATATATCCTTACTGACGAGAAAAGCTTTAGAGAACTTTGGTATCGTCTTAAAAAACAAAACAGCCTTATACAACCAGAAATTAAAAAAGATGTGTCTCCACCACTCCCTTCTGAACCAGTGTTATTTTCTCCTCATAAACCGCCAGTAAAATCTTTAGAGCAACCGACTCCTGAGATTGAATACCGTGAAAAGGTTGAAGGCTATGTTAACAAGGTTCCACTCTCTGAACCCTATAATGAGATTTCTAATATTAATAAGATTAACTTAGCAAAAATAAGGCAGAGAATAGGGCTAGATACCGAGAAGGCTAAAGCGATTGAAAATGCTGTTCTTCAATTACGTAGCCAACGGCACGAAGAATACAAACAAAACCTACAAGAATATGAGAATCTTCTGAAGGACAATTTAGAAACAGAAGGCTTTTTGAGCGATGACATTCTTTCTGAGTTGAAAGAACTTCAGAATAATTTGGGACTCAGTGATAAGGACGCTGAAGAACTATTACTCTATGCTCAATTAGAGTATTTGCTTAAAAAAGGAGAGTGGATAGAAGCAGATGAAACTACTAAAAATCTATTGTTGAAAGTAGCAAATGTTCAACAAAATTATTTTAATTTAACTGATTTTCAGAGAATTCCATGTAAAGATATACGTAAAATTGATAAACTTTGGACAGATTACAGTAAAGGTCACTTTGGTTACAGCGCACAAATAGATATCTGGCAACAAGTTAATAGGGAACTTCTTGATTTCTTTGTTGCATTGGATTGGGGATATAAAGAAGATCGTCTATTCGTGTATACAGATAATTTTAAATATAATCAACCCCATCGCCCAAAAGGACACCTTCCAGCATTAGTCCTATGGGACGGAGGAAATCACGAAACCCGACAAGCATACATAAACAGAATTCAGCAGTGCTGCAAAGATGTTGTTCTTTAATTGGAGATAATTTCTATAATTGTTTCTCAAAGATAAAAACAATACATCTAATAGAATGCTACCTTTTGCATTCCTATTTCGATGGCAAAGGTACATACATAAGCACCATCGTAATCAGAAAAGTAATCAAATAAGGAAGGTTTGCCCAGGATTTTAGGACACTATCCTTGCTGAAAATTTGCCTGAAAAAATCAGGTGAAGAATCAGGTATAAAAAAGTTTCTTTGTTTAATCTTCATTTGCTCTACCCATTGATAATCTTCGTTAGATGCATAACCTCCAATGATCCGAACTAAGCGATTGAAGTTCTTCCGAAATTCTCTCTCCATGTACAAATAATAGATATCCAGTAAACCGAATAAAGTAAAAGAGATGAATGCCAGGATAAATAAAATAGGGTTTCTATTTTGAAAACCAAATCCAACGATCGCAGCCCAAACCGTTAATCCAAACTTTTTAGCTTCAAGCGAATTGTCTGCCATGCGTTTAATTACAGATTGCAGCATTTCACTTTGTTTAATCAAAAAGTCTCGATCTTCTTTAACCCTTTCCAGATCGTTGCTTGGCATAGTACTGCACTATAACGAGAGCCACTCGATTGTAGAATAAAACTAACTCTCTTGAAAAAGTATCTTTCGCAGCTTAAAGAATCCAATCTGACAAGCCGAGTACTCACACATTTCTAGATAATTAAAGGGATGCCATTCGTTTCTACCAATGGACTCCAAATAAGTTCCATCCTCTTGAGCCTTATCCGGCACTATACCTGTAACATCTATATAATACAAATAACAGACTTCATTCACCTGAGTACCAACGATATACTTCCCTAAAGGTAAAACCTGAACCCTATATCCTGTCTCTTCATAGACCTCTCGAATGGCAGCGGCTTCTGGTGATTCCCCTTCATCCAATGCACCTGTAATCGGGCAGGGAAAAAGCTTTAGTCTTCCATTTACCTCTTGATTATCAATACAGAGATGCTGGTGTCGAATTAGAACATCATACTGTCCCGGATTTTCGCCGCTCTTTCTCAAAAGAAATACCGCAACTGAATCCTTACCATTTCGTTCCAAATATTGAAATCCTTTAGAAGATTCCCTAACAGCAATCCACTGGGTGCTAAAGATGACTCTATCAGTATTCATTGGCTATATTCCGGTACTTCATTTATTCAAATGTCTACTTTACTATGGGGAGATAAAAATCAATGCAGACGACCAATACCACGTCATCCCCCGCACAAGACCGAGTGAAGAATAACTGGGAATTTACAGAAGTATGGATAGATCCAATGTTATCTCCTCCATATATTCTTTTATTGCTTTGCAACAGTGAAGATAACTGTCAAGTTTATGATCCGGCGCAGGGTTATAAAATTGTATTTTCTAGTAATGACTATAATGCAGCCAAGTTATGGTTACTAGAAGATGAGTATGAACCAATTGAAGGAAGGCTTTTCGCTACGGAATTAGTCTAAGTTACTAGAAAGAATATCACCGCATGATTGACGCTGGCATTTTGAGCGATCGCAAGGTTGAACTACTCAAATCAAAGTAACCAAACTTCCATTGCAGAATCTGGGGTAAAATATCGCCTTACAGTCTTTGAGATGATTATCCCGATTTTAGATATGCGTCTATTCCGAGAAAAAGAATGGTTATTTAGCCTACTGATAATATCTCTAGTTCTATGGCTGATATGTTTGGGAAACTCCCCTTTACGAGATTGGGATGAAGGCACTGTAGCACAGGTAGCCCGTGAAATTTGGCGTGCCCCATTTGGTTCAATGCGTTGGCTTTACCCCACCTTGGGAGGTGAACCTTATCATAATAAGCCACCACTGATGCACTTACTAATTGCTTGGACTTACTCTATCGGAGGCGTGAATGAGTGGACAACACGTCTACCGGGTGCAGTGTTAACTGCTTTGGGTGTACCTTTGCTTTACTCGGTGGGATGTTTGCTTTTTAACGAAAGTTTACCAGCTTTGTTTGCCGCTTTAGTTTACTTGACAATGTTGCCTGTGGTGCGTCACGGAAGGCTAGCAATGCTAGATGGTGCAACTATTACCTTTTTTTTGCTGTTGTTGTTTTGTTTGCTAAAAGCACGTCAGAATCGTTGGTATGCTCTCGGTGTGGGATTTTGTCTAGGGTTAATAACTCTAACTAAAGGGATGATGGTTTTGCCGCTAGGAGCGATCGCTTGTTTATTTCTCATTGCAGATCGGCAATTTGCTTTGTTAAAAAGCCCCTATTTATTAGTGGGAATGTTTTTAGGAAATGCGCCTGTGATCGCTTGGTTTGTTGCTCAATGGCAACATTATGGCGAAAACTTCTTCCAAGTGAATTTTCAAGCACAAACCTTTAATCGCCTTACACAATCTGTTGAAGGTCATAGTGGGCCTATCTGGTACTATTTAATTGAGATAATTAAGTATAGTTTTCCTTGGCTATTATTTTTGCCGGGAGGTTTTTATCTAGCTTGCAAAAAACGTCATACTACCTGGAGTCGCCTAATTATTATTGGTACAATCGTTTACTTAGGAACTATCTCTTTAATGAGAACTAAGCTCCCTTGGTATGTTATGCCTATATATCCATTTTTAGCTTTGGCAATTGGTGCTAAACTTAGCGATATTTGGCAGGATGGTCATTTTAAGGGACGAATGACAATATTTCTAGCTATTATTTCTATTGCTGGTTTAGGAGGTTGTGTTTACTTTTTTATTGAAAAAGAACCTATTTTAATAGTCATGAGTATTGTTTTAGCAATAAGTATGGGCATCGCAGCATGGCTAGTTAAACAGCGCGATCGCAACTTTATTCCAGTATTATTTTCTGGGATGTACTTAGTTTTAGCACTGTTGATGAGTTCGCAATCATGGATTTGGGAATTGAATGAAGCTTTTCCTGTTAAACCAGTAGCGGAATTAATTCGGGCAAATGTTTCACCCGGAACACAAATTTATACTTCTTTTGCTTATGATCGTCCTAGTTTAGACTTTTACAGCGATTGCAAGGTAACTGCTGCAACTGTGCCAGTTTTACAAAAAATGTTATCTAATAAATCTTATTTGCTATTAGACAATGATGCTTTACAGCAAATAAATTTAACAGGTAGTAAAATTATAGGAGCAGCTAATGGATTTACACTGCTTATCAAAAATTAATTATCCCAAAAGCCATAGATACCCAACTTATTAAATAAGTTAGGGATCTTATTATTGCTAAACCACCAATGAATGGAATGATATTAATCAATCTAAGCTATCCAAATATCGCGGGCAAATCGAATTTGCAAATAGATAAATGAACTTGTATTAGCTGTTATAAAGCTATGAGCCTTCGTTTGTTATTTGAACTGTGGATTGACTAGATTGGGCTAGATAAATACCCAATAAAACTACAGCGAAAGTTGCCCAATCAAACAAACCTACCTGTTCTGAAAAAATAAACCAAGCAAAAATGGAAGACAGGACTGGATTGAGGAGAAGGGTAACTGCGACAATGCCTGATGAGAGTCTGCTGAGGCTATAAGTTATAAGCCCCTGACCCAACACTTGGCAAAAGAGAGCTTGAAAAATGATGAAAAACCAACCCATCCAAGAATAGGGAAACAATCTCTCCTCGATAAATGGGAGGATAGGTAACATAAACATTGTAGTCACACCGCAGCGCCAGAGCATTATGGTTGCGGTAGTAAATCGGGTTTGCAGTTGTTCTATTAGCAGCAAATAGGTGGCAATAAAAACGGCGGTTAAAAATGCTAGCGCATCACCAAGTATTTGGTCAGTTGCAAATTGCATCTTATGAAGTTCAAAGGCGATCGCTCCCCCCAACGCTATCACCAAACCAATAACAAATCTGTTATCGAAGCGCCGACCTAATAACAGATACCCAGCCGCAGCAACAAATAAAGGGTTCAAATTAGAAAGTAAAGCCACGTTAGCAACACTAGTTTGACTCAGCGACCAAGCCCACAACAATAGGGAGGTAGTTGCAGCAGTTCCCATTGCTAATAACAGCCACACGTCCTGTTTTGTAAAAGGCTTCTGTTCTATAGGTTGACAATCAGATTGTTTGCGACGCAAAACCTCAAGCCCATTCCACAGACCAAAGACGACTGCGGCCATCCAACTGCGATGAAATCCTACAGCATTTGCACCAATTTCTTGTTGGCACAATTTTGCTAGAGATGGTGCCAAAGATATGGGAATTAGGGCAACAAATAATGAGATAGCTCCTAATAAAGCTGGTGTTTCAGAGAATTGTTGCTTTAGTAATGACAGTTTGAGCGTCATACTTTTAACGAAAGTGTTAACTATAGTTTTGACTGATTCCTGAAACGACAAATTAAGAGTAGCTTGGCTAGATATGGCTAAGTATAAACCTATTAAAACTACAGCAAAACCTACCCAATTTGAGAAAGTTAATTTTTCCGAAAATATTACCAGAGCGAAAATGCCACTAAATACTGGCTCTAACAGATGCACCAAGGAGACAACCACAGAAGAAAACTTGGCAAGGCTATAGGTCAAAAGCCCATGACCTAAAACTTGGCAGACTACGGCTAGAGAAATCACCCAAAGCCACCCATTGACTGTAGAGGGGAAAACCTGATCTTGAGTGAACAAAAGTATAGGTAAAATGACTAAAGCCGCGATCGCACTGATCCACAACTGGATTATCGCGGGAGAAAATTTAGTTCGTAATTTTTCTACAATTAGCAGGTATCCACTTAAGAAAACCGCAGAAACGATCGCAGCAAAACCCCCGTGAACTTCATTTATGGCGATTTGCAGTTCCTCAAATTCAATAGCGATCGCTCCCCCAAGCGCAATAACCATTCCAATTAGGAATCGCCTCTCAAAACCCTGACGAAATAACAGCCACACTCCTAAGCTAGTAAATATAGGAGCGAGGTTATGCAACACACTAGAAATCGCAACGCTAGTTTGAGTCAGCGACCAAGCCAAAAAGACTAAAGTGGCAGCCCAAAAAATACCAGCGCCTAGCAATAGGCAAAGATCCTGACTGGTGTAGGTTTGCTGTTCTCCAGGTTTTTCTAAAGAAAATCGCTGCCGTATTGCCTTGTATCCCTGCCAAAGCAAAAAGACCACACTAGCAAGCCAAAAGCGATTAAATACAGTGGCACTGGGGCTGAGTTCAATTTCGCTCAATTTCATAAAAATAGAGCCAAAAGAAATAGCACCTACACCTACAAATAATGAAGCGATCGCTATCTTCGTTTGATTGGATACATTCATTAGGAAATTTAAATATATGGATCAAACCCTCTAACCAACCCAGCGCTCTTGGGCAAATCCTACAGCTATTTTGGCTAGTAGCGTCACAAAAGCGCCCAATATTAAATATCCCTGACGAGGATGGCGAGATAGCAGCACACCAATGGCTATATTCAAAGGTACAATACCATAAGCAAGACGGCTCAAGGAGATAGTACCTCCAGAAGCTAACAGCAAACCAATACCACAAAAACCATAAATAACTGTAACTGCGGTAAGTTGCTTGTGTAAGCGCCACAACACATACCCACCACCCAAGACCATGAACAAGTTGAGCAAGTTATTAATCCACTCATCACTTGCCATAATCAACAAAAATAAGAGTAAAGCATAAAAGCCATAAAATAATTTTACAGAACTAAAACGTTGACGGAAACGCCATAAAAGATAGCCACTGCCAACGATCGCACCAAACAACAACAGATACCAGGGGTCTTCAATTCCGCCAGAGGGGTTTTGAACCCAACCAAATTGCCAATTATTTGTGCCGACTACAATTTGCATGAGCATATTTAACCAACCCTGCCAATCAAACCCCAGAGTTGGCCGCCATCCCCGTTGTGCTTCGATAAAAGCTAAAGGATTGCCAAAATAAATCGCACAATACAAACTGAATAGAAGTATGCCAATAGCGGTACTAAAACCAGCTATATAGGCAATGGGTGGTCGGCGTTCTTTCCACGCTGCGATCGCAAATGCTGGAATTAGTGCCATACCTGTAGGACGTGTTGCTGTCGCCATCGCGCCCCAAAGGGCAGTCCAGCCATACTGCTTTTGATCAAACGACCGCAAAGCCGCCGTACTCAAAAACAAATACAGCCCCTCTGTGTAAATTACCCCCGTAAACATGGAAGATGGATACAAAGAAACTACAGCAGTCGTCCATTGCGCTGCATTGATGCCATGATTCTCTTTAATCCAAAAGTACAAACAGTAAAGGGCTGCGAAAAATGCCAAGTTGTTGACTAACGTACCTGCTAATTCAAACGGCAAGCCCAGTTTCATCAAAACCCAAATGCTTAAGGGAAATAGGGGAAAAAAGGCCAGATTGTGTTGCTTGCCATCATTGACAAATTCATATCCAGAAGTAGCGATCGCTCGGTAATGCATACTATCCCATGCATCAACAACCCCCCAGCCAAAATGGGGCAAAAATTCTTCTGTTGGTAACGGTAGTTTTGGCGCAATCAGCAACATAGCAGTCCAAATGAAGATTCGGCTGGCAAGCCATATTGCTGCTGGAAATAGGAAATCATTTTTCCATAAAACTTTTTTTCTAATTATCTGAACTTTAACCATAATCCTGAATACTTCAACAAACTCCTTTACGCATCCTTTTACATATACCTGCAAAATAGCAATTTATGAATAACATTTTGCATATTACATCTTCTAGCAACATCATTCACTAATTGGACAGATTACTAATTAATTGAAATCTTTGTTTTATTCGGTTGATGCTTAAGAGGCTTGCTGCAACTTTTGAGATGTCAAATCGGTTCTTTAATCTAGATGCAAAAATGTAAATAATTTTATCCTTTTCAACAAGGATATGTTAAGACAATACCAGATAATTGCACTACCAGCATTATGCCCATAGATTTACGAGAATTTTATCAGGCTAGCGATCCCAGCAGAACTCTGTTTGTCAACCATAGCTCTGATAGCAAATATTACATAGATTTTTCCTCAGTACGAGGTGGTGATATTCTTGGCAAGCTGAAACAGAAAATTACTTTTTTTAAGCCCAATGAACCCACTTGCACGTTATTTACTGGGCATATTGGTTGTGGGAAATCGACAGAACTATTACGGTTACAAGCAGAACTGGAAAAATTAGGCTTCCATGTGGTCTATTTTGAGTCCA
This sequence comes from Nostoc sp. ChiVER01, assembly GCF_034531155.1. NCBI lineage: Bacteria > Bacillati > Cyanobacteriota > Cyanophyceae > Nostocales > Nostocaceae > Nostoc > Nostoc sp. ChiVER01. The sequence continues at coordinate 246,695 of NZ_JAVRBS010000009.1, forward strand.
GTGACGATTTGGAAATGACCGATGTCGATATTGCTGATGTGCTGCTAGCGATCGCTCGGCGGGTGAGTCAAAGTCTGGATAAAATTACACTGGAGTCACCTAACAAGTTTAATGAGTTGCTGCAAGGTGCTTGGAAGGTCTTAAACTCCGAGGTGACGGCGGCAAAAGTAAAGGTTCCGGTGCTTGGTGATGTTGGTTTATCCGCAGATAAAGAAAAACTTTCTCTATCTGTGGGGATTGGTGAAATCACTAGCAAGATGAAAAATGACCCAACCCTGCGAGAAAAACTCAATCAGTATTTAGCACCGCAAAAAACTAAACTGTTAGAAGCGATTAATCAAGAATTATTAGAACCTGCGATCGCTAAACTCAAACAGCAGGGTAAAAATGGTCTGGTGGTAATTGTCGATAATCTTGACCGCATAGATAATCGTGTCAAACCTTGGGGTCGTCCACAACAGGAATATTTATTTGTCGATCAAGGTGAGTTTTTGACCAAGCTGAATTGTCATCTCATCTACACCATGCCCTTGTCTTTGAAGTTTTCCAATGATTACGGAATGCTAACTCAGCGTTTCCCAGAAGACCCCAAAGTGTTGCCAATGGTACCTGTACAAAAGACTGATGGCAGTGTTCATACACAGGGAATGGCACTCATGCAGCAGATGGTATTAGCTAGAGCTTTTCCTGATATAACACCAGAGGAGCGTTTAAATAAAGTTACCGAAATTTTTGATAATGCTGCTAGCCTAGAACGCTTGTGTAAAATGAGCGGTGGTCATGTGCGGGATGTGCTGAGGCTGCTAAACACCTGGATTATGGAAGAGATGAGTCTTCCCTTAACCCGTGAAACCTTAGAGCAAGTTATTCGTTCTCGGCGGAATGAAATCATGTTGCCAATTTCTGAAGATGAGTGGCAATTGTTACGTCATGTCAAGGAAAGGAAAAAGGTGAGTGATGACCACGGATATCAAAAACTGATTCGTAGTCGGTTTGTGTTTGAATATCGGGATAGTGGCGAGACTTGGTTTGATGTGAATCCGATTTTGGCTGAGGCCAGAGAGTTGCAGTGAGGAATCAGGTAGTGTATAGACAAGTTGAATTACCCCCCTTAATCCCCCCTTATAAAGGGGGGAAACAGGAAATCTCTTTCCCTCCCCTTTATAAGGGGAGGGTTAGGGTGGGGTAAAACCCAGATTCGTAATTTCAGAACAGGAGGAAATATGAAAACAATCCCAGAGTTAAAGACTCGTATTCAAGAACTCAGTAAACAAGCTGTTCAATTTAGTAGAAAAGCATCTGAAGTGTGTTTAAGTGACCGTCAGCAAGCCAAGTATTTTAGACAGCAAGCAAGAGAAGCTAGCAAACGTACTCAAGTATTGATACAGGAGTTAAAACGCCAGGAAGTTTAACTTGTAATCTTTAATTCTTCCTTTGCCTCCTACACTTTAGATTTACGTCAGCTTATGACTTATGACAGACTTGCAACCATCACAAGATGACCATGTAAACAGCAATCGCTCTCTGAAACAATTAGCTTGGGCGATCGAATCCTCCGTGGGACAGTTTAAGCTGATATTGGCACGGTGTAATTATGCTAGCTTGCGCGATCGCTTAATCTCCAGATTGCAAGAAATTTGTCAAGTTGAAATTCGTGTCTTGGCAGTGCAGCAATCTAACAAAACTCTTTATACTGCGGTTCAGGAAGAATTTGGCGCAGAAATACCAGCCTGTGTGATGGTTGTGGGTTTAGAATCAGTGCAGAATTTGTCTGTGATGTTAACTTCTGCCAATCAGGTGCGGGAAGAGTTTCGCAAGAATTTTGCTTTTCCTTTAGTGTTGTGGATTGACGATGAAATCTACAAGCAACTAATACAGCTTGCGCCAGATTTAGAAAGTTGGGCAACTACGAGAGATTTTGCCATATCAACGCAAGAATTAGTAGATTTTATTATCGAAACGGCTAATAAATGGTTTAGTAATAACTTAAACTTTAGCGCCGATGTATATATTAAATTGGAGAATGAGTTAGAATCGGCGCAAAGATATTTACTTAAAAAGCCCGATGTTTATAATTTAGAAATTCAAGCTGATTTAGAATCTTTGTTAGGTTTTATCAAACAGATAAATAATCAAAAAGATTCAGCGTTAGAGTATTATCACAAAGCTTTAAAGCTTTGGCAGGAAAATAAAAATTTAGAACGACAGGCAAAAATCCTCGGTGACATTGGCTTTTGCTATTATTTAAAAGCTTTTAAACATCAAGATATCAATCATCCAGATTGGCAAGCTACTTGGCATTATATTCAAGAGTATATAAATTTTATTAACCAGTTCAAAAGTCCAGATTTAATTGCTAATGCAGTAGTTAAGTTCGGTGATATCTTGCGAGACTTGCAAAAGTGGGAAACCTTGCAAAGCCTTACAGAAAATGCTCTAGTAATCCATCAAAATAACAACCAGCTAAGAGAATTAGCCAAGGATTACGGTTTTTTAGCTGAGGTGGCTTTAGCTCAAAAAGACTGGGTGAAAGCAAATCAATTAGTTCAGCAAGCCTTAAAGGTTTTTTCTACGATTCCCAATCTGGAATCAGCAAATACATCAGGAATTTTATCTGATATTCCCGAAAGAGATTTAAAATCAAAAGATTTAAGCTTATATCAGTTTATTTTAGGTCGTTCTCAATACCATTCAGGTGAAATTAAACAGGCAACTCTCAGCTTAGAAAATGCTAGTAATGTTGGTAATCCCTTAGAAGATGTCAGACTTTACTTGGATATTCTCAGGTTTTTGCAGCAGCTTTACTTTAAACAAAAAGAATATCTCAAAGCATACAAAATCAAACAGGAACGGCTTTCTATTGAACAGCAATTTGGTTTGCGGGCTTTTATTGGTGCGGGTAAATTAGAAGCTACAAAACAGGCATTTGTAGAGACATTGCGCTCAAACTCTCCCCAAGGAAATATTGCCCCAGAAATTGCTGCATCTGGTCGCCTATTGGATGTAGAACGTTTAATTGAACGCATGGGTCGCCCTGATTATAAGTTGATAGTAATTCATGGGCAATCGGGTGTCGGCAAAAGTTCTCTAGTGAATGCGGGATTAGTACCAGCTTTAAAGAATAAAGCGATCGGTGTTCAAGATTATTTACCCGTGATAATGCGTGTTTATACCAACTGGGTGGAAGAATTGGGGAGGCTTTTGGGAGGAAGTGGGGAATGGGGAATGGGGAATGGGGAGTGGGGAGAGTTAGAACCTCAACTTTCAGCTTCGGAAGGTCAACTTTCACCTTCAGAAGGTCAACGTCGAGCCTCAGAAGGTCAACTTTCACCCTCAGAAGGTCAACGTCGAGCCTCAGAAGGTCAACTTTCACCCTCAGAAGGTCAACGTCGAGCCTCAGAAGGTCAACGTTCACCCTCAGAAGGTCAACGTCGAGCCTCAGAAGGTCAACTTCCACCCTCAGAAGGTCAACGTTCAGCCTCAAAACTCGGAACTACGCAATATTTGATATCCAGACTCAAAGAAAACGAACAGCATAACCTCCGCACAGTCCTAATTTTCGATCAATTTGAGGAATTTTTCTTTGTTTACACCGAACCTGCACAAAGGAAGCAATTCTTTGAGTTTCTGGGAGAGTGTCTGAATGTTCTATCGGTGAAAGTTATCTTATCGCTGCGGGTAGATTACATTCATTACTTGCTAGAGTGCAATGATTTGCCCAGTCTCAAGATTATTGGCAATGACATTCTCAGTAATAATGTGCTTTACAAATTGGGGAACTTCTCACCTGCTGATACAAAATCAATTATTCAGCGTTTAACCGAAAATACTAGTTTTCGCTTAGAACCTGCTTTAGTTGAACAACTGGTGCAAGATTTAGCCGGAGAATTGGGTGAAGTTCGTCCCATTGAGTTGCAGGTTGTAGGGGCACAACTGCAAACGGAGAATATTATAACTCTGGCAGAATATCGGCAGCGTGGCACTAAGGGCGAATTGGTTAAGCGTTATTTAAATGAAGTTGTTCATGATTGTGGTGAAGAAAATCACCAAGCAGCAGACATATTACTGTATTTGCTGACTGATGAAAAAGGAACTCGCCCACTCAAGACTCGCGCTGAGTTGGAACGCGATTTGATGCCGTATTTCTCGGAGATCCCCCCAACCATTCTAAAAAAGGGGGGCTTTATTCTTTCAACCCCCTTTTTAAGGGGGTCAACCCAGGCGGGGGGATCAGAAGCTAGGGCGGAACAAGCTTCTGAAATCAGTAAATTAGATTTAATATTAGAGATTTTTGTCCAATCCGGCTTAGTGATTTTGCTACCAGAAAACCCCGCCGACCGTTATCAACTGGTACATGACTACATCGCCGCCTTTATCCGCCAGCAACAGGAACCGAAGTTAAAGCAGGTAATGGCGGAACTAGAAAAAGAACGAGAACAAAGAAAACAAAGTGAAGTAAAACTTAATCGTGTTTTCAAACGCGCCCTTTTTGGTTCCATAACCGCAGGTTTAGGATTTGCTGTTTTAGCAGCAGCAACATTCCAGTGGGCAGTAGAGGCAAATGTTAGTCAAATTAACGCCATCAATAATTCTTCTGAAGCCTTTGCTGTCTCTGGACAATACCCAGATGCTTTAATAGCAGCCTTAAAGGCAGGTAGCAAACTCAAGCATACACTTTGGGCACATAACAGAAGCGATACCTTAATGCACACTGTGGCAACTTTACAGCAAGCGGTTTACTTAAAGCCAAATGAAAAAAAAGAAAATCGTGCGATCGAGGTAAATACTTTAGAAGGGCATAGCAGTAGGGTCAGTAGCGTAGTCTTCAGCCCCGATGGCAAGACACTGGCTTCTGGCAGTGATGACAACACCATCAAACTTTGGGATATCAGCACAGGCAAAGCCATGAAAACCCTGACTGGGCATAGCAGTAGGGTCAGTAGCGTAATCTTCAGCCCCGATGGCAAGACACTGGCTTCTGGCAGTGATGACA